>NZ_JBDGJK010000016.1:0-2877 GCF_057656935.1 Variovorax sp. Soil_C_33 | reverse complement strand
CGGGGACCACCGCCACCACCGCCGGGACCACCGCCACCACCGCCGGGACCACCGCCACCACCGCCGCCGGGACCACCGCCACCGCCACCGGGACCACCGCCACCGCCACCGGGACCGCCGCCACCTGCACCGCCACCACCTGCACCGCCGCCGCCTGCGCCGCCGCCTGCGCCGCCGCCACCTGCACCGCCACCACCTGCACCGCCGCCACCTGCACCGCCGCCGCCTGCGCCGCCACCGCCTGCACCGCCGCCGCCTGCGCCGCCACCGCCTGCACCGCCACCGCCTGCACCAGCACCAGCACCTGCACCAGCACCAGCACCAGCACCAGCACCAGCACCTGCACCAGCACCAGCACCAGCACCTCCGCCGCCGGCACCACTACCACCCGGGTCTGCGCTGGCTATTCCAACGGACCCGCCACCGCCCGAACCTTTGGAGATCACAGCTGAGTTGGCCGCGCCGGAAAAACCGGTCACCCCCGGAGCTGACCCTGAGCCCCCGACCAGCGGCGATCGCACCAGCTGACCTGCGTTCCTGGTGTTGAAGCAAGGCGCCTCCCCGAAGGGGTTGTACCGGTCGCATGCAGCCGAGCTTCTTGGCGCCGCAGGAGGAGCTGCGGCTTGGAGCCGTGTATCCGGAGGCGCCACTGGCCGCCCGTCGCCGACGCTGGGACGCGATTCAGCAGCAGGCGGCCTCACCAGCACCACGGCAGGTGCCGGTGCCGAAGTGGCTGGTGCGGCAGACTTGGCTTCGGAAGCGTCCGTCCTGGCAGTTCTGGGCTCTGGGGGTTGTTGCACTCTCGGCACCGGCACCGGCGCCGGTGTCGGTGCGACACGCGCCGATCTAGGCGAAATGCGGACCGTCATCACGGTGGTTGGAGCCTGCTGCGGAGCGAGGTCGTCTTGGACGACCGACTCAGTCGGTGCATCCTGGGCCGGCACGCTTGATGGCGTGTGCGGCGATTCGGGCTGCTTTGCGCCTTCCGTGGCCGGCGCGGCCGATTGAGTGACCACCACTGCCTGGTCCGCGGGCGCCTCCGGCGGCGCAGCAGTGGCCATCGTCTGATCCACAGAGGCCGCGGGCGGCTGGGGAATAGTTTTCACCGCGTGGTTCACAGAGCCGGCGGAAGGCGGCGGAGAAGCTGCCGTCGACGGACCCACCGGCATGACGGGCGATTGCGACGAAGGCGTTTCCGTTCGTTCCATCGGCAGGTCAGCCGACTGCAGCAGGGACGAGATCGCGCTCGAAAGCGTCGGGCTGTTCATCGCAGAGCGGCCCAGGTACCAGAAGACGAAGGTTCCATGCAGCAGCGCCAGGACGATCAACAGCCAGACGATGGAGACATCGACGCCGTGCGGCACGGGGATAAAGCCGATGCGTCTGCGCGGCGGCTGGGTTTTCTGCCCAAGAACAGCAGCGTTCAAAGGCAACAGGGAGCGCGGCGCCGTGTGCATCCAGCGCGGCTCGCCGACCGTAGTGTCGAAGGTCGTCGTGCCCGAGCGGATGCCCGAAAACTTGCCTGCACAGCCGCAGCAGTACCTGGCGCGGTCCCTGTTGGGCGTATGGCACGACTCGCAAAATTTCGTCATACCGGCGTTCCCCTGGACAGGACAGCAGGGTTACGGAATAGGAATGAACTTGGTGATGATCACGAGCGAATTGATCACGACCCAAAACGCCACGAAGTCCATGGCCCATGCCTGCTTCGAGAGGCCGCGCAGTGGCTTGGGCGGCGGTACTTGCTCGCTCGAATTCCTGCGGGCCGCATAGAACGCAGGCAGCTTGTGAGAGCAACATTTGCAGAAGCGCGCGGAGCCTGTGTTGATGGTGCTGCAGGCCTCGCAGATTTCCGCCGAGGTGCCTGCTTGCAATCTTGCGAGATCGATGAGGTTGCCGAAGGCAATGTTCGAAGAGGGCTCCTTGGTCTCGGCAACAAATACGGCAGCGGCTGTCATTGATGCGCTCCTGGAAGAAGGAGAGTTGCAGGACCGGTGAGCGCGTGCGCTTCGCGCAAGCGTTGCGCTTTGGCTTGAGCGAGGCTTCGCCCCAATCGGTGTTCTGCGACGGCGAGCCTTGCGAACATCAGCAGGTCGGTGTCGTCGGGGCCGGCGCCCGAACCTTCGATCTGCTTTCGGAATGCTCGAACGATGCGGCTCTGCACTGCCTTGCGGACCCGCGCTGCGGCAGCTCTTGCCTTGCGGGCACTCCTCTCGCAAGGTTCGATGGACCTTCGTGCGGGCGCGCTACGGTGCCGCAGCGCAGCGAGACGTCGCCTCTTTCTCGCCAGAGGACCCTTGCGTGTGACAGACTTTGACATTTCGCTCTCCTCGACGGCGCCGCGGATGTGAAGGCTTCACATTTGTACTACTCTTGTCTTATAGTTGCGAGGACTTTTGTAAGACTTCGGCTGATGTCTCTGTCCAGTTGGTAACTGGGCGTTAACGCCCTCTCATCCCGTCCAAGGATCCACGTGTCGCACCAAACCTTGCGCGTGCTGTTCGAGATCAGGCTGCGCTGGACTGACAAGGTGCGGCAGCAAGCTTCCACCCGAGTGGACGGCAGCTTGTGGGTTCCAGACACGCCCCGCGCCAGGGAGAAGCTCAGTCAGCAGGCAGCGTTGGGAAACAGACTTTATGGCCCCGAAACTCACTGGATCGAAAGACGCCAGGCGTGATGACGCCCGGCGTCGATTGATCTACGGCAGATGACGCAGACGACAGAAGGCCAACTCTCCTGGGTCCTCTCGGCTTGCGCACGCGTCATGCGCCCGTTGGTCAGGCTCGCGCTGGCCTTCGGCGTCAAGCACGGCCATCTGGAGGAACTGCTGCGCGACGTGCTGGTCGACGAAGCGCGCAGCGCCTGGCTCAAGGCCAA
>NZ_JBDGJK010000015.1:0-165116 GCF_057656935.1 Variovorax sp. Soil_C_33 | reverse complement strand
GCGCGCAGGCAGCCGAGCTGCCGGGCGCTGGACGCAGTTACGCGCGAGGAGGTTTGTGGGGAACGCGAGGCGAGACGATGGCCACGACGTAGAAGGGCTCTACGAGATCAGCCTGAGGAAGACCGTGAAGCACGGACGTGCCGAGCGTTGGCATCATGCCGACCGAGTGGCACGCAGCGCAGCTGCCGCACTTGTGGAACGTATCGGACTGGTCGGCTAGCGCAGCCAGCGATTCGTGAGGGTCTGCACCATCCTCCCCGCTCACGTTTAAATGGTGATGCTCGGCGCTTTGCGGCGAGGCATGGTCGTGCTGGCTGTGATCGTGCGCCACGCTGGCACCCATCTGCGCTGGCTCAGGTGCGCAAAACCCCATGGCCGCAGCCGCGTAGCCCTGGAAGGGCACCGCGAGCATCATGAGCCACAGCAGGATTGCGCGAAAGCTGGTCATTGCCGAAATTGTAGAGGGGTTACCTGGCCTTGCCCATTCACTTATCCCGGAGACCGGCTGCGACCGCGCCGGCACTCGCTAGCGAGCACGTTCCAGGTGCGTGATGGTCGGCCTGCCTTTGACGATCTCCGCTTGAAACAGGATCTTGTCGCCAGGCTTGACCGCATCGAGCATCTTCTTGTTCCCCACGTCGAACGCCATGGTCATCGCTGGCATCGCGAGGTTGGGCAAATCCCCGTGATCCAGGACGATTTCACCGGATTCACGAAGGACACGCTCGACCGTTGCGTCGGCCAGGGGTAGCAAGGCAGCCTGACCGGCTCTCGCTGGTTTCTTGGACGCGGACGGAGCATTCGGGGATGTTTGCGCCTGGGCGCCGGCGGTCGCGAGAACCAGTCCCATCGCGAGGACGGAAGGCCATCTCACCTTGCTGCTCCACCAGGGCTGCCCGCATAACTGGCAAAGACACGCTCCCCGCCACGGCGATCAATGAGTAGCACCTTGTAAGGGTCGCGGCGGTCGCCGTACTCCATGCCTGGCGAACCCACCGGCATGCCAGGGACAGAAAGGCCGATGGCCTGCGGCTTCATGGCCAGCAAGCGCTTGATATCGTCCGCAGGCACATGGCCCTCCAGGACATAGCCTTCCAGCGTCGCGGTGTGGCAGCCTGCAAAGCGCTCCGGGATCCCGAAGCGCTTGCGCACGCTCGAGGTATCTGGAGTTTCGGTCACTTGCACGGCAAATCCGGCAGCCTTCAGGTGGTCGACCCAGGCGCTGCAGCAGCCGCAATCCGGGTTCTTGTAGACGTGGATGGACGCAGCCGCATGGGAAAGGCCTGGGTGCAGGACGGGAGTCGCTGCGATCGCGAGGAGGAGTGAACGTCTTTTCATGTGGACTCTCTTTCGAGTGTGTTGTTCGGTGCCGCCAGCGGTTCAGTCGATCACTCTGCTTGTGCGCAGACGCAGAGAGTTGGCAATGACGCTGACAGAGGACATCGCCATCGCCGCCGCTGCAATCACCGGCGACAGCAGGATGCCGAAGAACGGGTAGAGCACGCCCGCCGCCAGAGGTATGCCCGCCGCGTTGTAGACGAAGGCGAAGAACAGATTCGTTCGGATGTTCTTCATCGTAGCCTGGGAGAGGCGACGAGCTCGTGCGATGCCCATCAGATCGCCATGCAGCAGCGTCACGCCCGAGCTCTCCATCGCCACGTCGGTGCCGGTTCCCATGGCGATGCCGACGTCTGCAGCAGCCAGGGCGGGGGCATCGTTGACGCCATCACCGGCCATGGCCACGACGCGACCTTCCGCCTTCAGTCTCTCGACCACCGACGACTTGTCCTGCGGCAAGACCTCGGCAATTATTTCGTCGATCCCAAGCTGACGCCCAACGGCCTGTGCCGTTGTGCGTCCGTCGCCGGTAAGCATGACGACCCGGATGCCTTCCTGCCGCAATGCGGAGACGGCCTGGGGCGTGCTGTCCTTGATCGGGTCCGCGATGCCGACAAAACCGGCCATCCGCCCATCGATGCCCACGAAGATGACCGTCGCGGCATTCGCCCGCACGCTTTCGGCGACCGTGTTCATGGCTCCGGCTTCGATGCCTTGCTCGGCCAAAAACTTCGCGCTGCCCGAGGCCACACGTGCGCCCTCCACGGTCCCAACAACGCCCTTCCCCACGGGAGAGTCGAAGTCCGTGACGGCCAGCAGCGGCAACCCGCGCTTCTGGGCTTCTGCAACGATGGCGGCAGCCAAGGGGTGCTCGCTCGCTCGTTCCACGCTGGCGAGCTTTCGAATAACGGTGTCGGCGTCAAAGCCTTCCGCCGCCTCGACATGCACGACCTTCGGCTTGCCTTCGGTCAACGTCCCGGTCTTGTCGACTACGAGCGTATCGACCTTTTCCATGCGTTCCAGCGCCTCGGCGTCGCGGATGAGGACCCCGTGCTGGGCACCTTTGCCGACGCCGACCATGATGGACATCGGCGTCGCCAGGCCCAGTGCGCAGGGGCAGGCGATGATGAGGACCGCAACGGCCGACACCAGCGCGTATGACAGGGCCGGACTGGGCCCCCAGACGAGCCAGGCAACGAAGGTCAGGGCCGCCACGATCACCACCACCGGGACGAACCAGCCCGCGACCTGGTCTGCCATGCGCTGAATCGGCGCGCGGCTGCGCTGGGCCGACGCGACCATGTGGACGATCTGGGCCAGCAAGGTGTCCGCACCCACCCTTTCGGCGCGCATCACGAAGCCGCCCGTCTGATTCAGGGTTCCCGCCGTCACCTTGGAGCCGGCCGCCTTGGCGACGGGAATCGGCTCGCCGGTGATCATTGATTCGTCTACCGTGCCCTTGCCCTCCACGACCTCTCCATCCACCGGCACCTTTTCGCCAGGTCGAACCCGCAAATGCTCGCCCACGGCGATGGTGTCGATCTCGACCGTTTCATCGGACCCGTCGCTCTTCACCCGTACCGCCGTTTTCGGCGCGAGGTCGAGCAATGCGCGTATCGCTCCAGATGTCTTCTCACGCGCTCGCAGTTCCAGCACCTGCCCGAGGAGGACCAGGACGGTGATGACTGCCGCGGCCTCGAAGTAGATCGGGACCGCGCCATCCATGATGCGCAGTTCCGCCGGGAACAGCGCGGGCGCCACGGTGCCGACAACGCTGTACATCCACGCGACGCCGGTTCCGAGCGCAATGAGGCTGAACATGTTGAGATTGCGGCTTTTCACCGAGGCCCAGCCTCGCACGAAAAACGGCCAGCCGGCCCACAGCACGACGGGCGTGCCGAAGAGCATCTGCAGCCAATTGGACGTTTGCTGGCTCAGCAAGCGATGCAGGTCGATGAGGTGTCCACCCATCTCGAGCGCGACCACGGGCAGGCTGAGCGCCAATCCGATCCAGAGCCGGCGGTTCATGTCCCGCAACTCCGCGCTTTCCCCGGTCGCCTCGGTCGCGACAACCGGCTCCAGCGCCATCCCGCAGATGGGGCAACTCCCAGGCCCCATCTGGCGAACCTGTGGGTGCATGGGACAGGTGTACTCGATGTCCGCACTGCCGCCCGTCTTTCTCGCAGAGCCACGGTGAGCACCAGGACCAGCTGCGGCACCCTGGCCATCAGCACCGTGGTGGCGATGATCGTGTCCGTGCGAACCTTCCTGGGGCGTCGCGATGGGCGCGGCGGGATGGTGAGAATGTGGCTTCATTGAGATCTCCGGTATCGCCAGTCTCAACCCTCCAACCGTGGGAAGGTCAATCCATATCTGGTATCGGCCGCAGGCTAGGTCTCAAGGACTTGAGCTTTGGATGTGTGATGGCAGTCAGCGAATCCGGTGAGCTCGGCGAGTTCGTCGATGATGGGGCAGTCCGGCCTCTGGTCTCCCTGGCAGCAGTCCGCCAGCCGCTCAAGCGTGCGCTTCATGCTTTCCATCTCTTCAATGCGCCGGCTGAGGTCCTCGGCACGCGTCAGGGCAATGCGTTTGACGTCGGAGCTTGCGCGGCGCTTGTTCTGCCACAGCTTCAACAGCTCGGAAATCTCGGCCATGCTGAAGCCGAGAGAGCGTCCGCGCCGAATGAACCGCAGCGTGTGCACATCGTTCTCGGTGTACTGGCGATAGCCCGAGTCCGTGCGGCCGACCTTGGGCAACAGTCCAAGTGATTCGTAGTGACGGATCATCTTGGCATTGACCCCGCAACGGGCGGATGCCTCGCCGATATTGAACGGCCCATCAAAGGTGCTGCACATCACGCACCTCCTATCCCAGCGCTGCGACGCATACTCTTGCTCATCGACATCTCCTGTCTGAGTTTTCCGATTCAGGAAATATCAACTCTCCCATCATGGGAAGGTCAATCCGACATGTACGAACCCCACCTTCTTTCAGGGTTAAGCGGCCCTGCTGGACGTGTATGCGAAGTCCGACGAAGAAAGTTCTCGTTGAGAGCTTGAAAGACCGCGCCACTATGGCTGCAGTGCTGGCGGAGGCTGGGCCCCCACGTCGGGCCTTTGAGCCTTACTTGAGCGGCAATTCCTGGCTGCTTCAGCTGCGGCCGCAGGCGCATCATCCTCGACACATGTGTGTCACTCATGGATCGTCCCGTCCTTCGCGATCTCCGTCCAGGTCTGACCCTGGTCCTTGCTGAGGAATACGCTTCAGGAACCGCAGCACCTCAAAACGCTTGGCTGAGAAACCTGTGGATCCTCGGGTCGGTGTTCGCGCTGAAGAACGCGTCCGGCGAGGCCTGCTGCACGATGCATCCGCCGTCCATGAACACGACCTTGTCCGAGACCGCACGCGCGAAGCCCATCTCATGCGTGATGCAGATCATCGTCATCCCGTCGCGCGCCAGGAGGATCATGGTTTCCAGAACCTCCTTGACCATCTCGGGGTCCAGCGCGGAGGTCGCCTCGTCGAAGAGCATCACCGACGGATTCAGGCACAGCGCGCGGGCGATGGCGACGCGTTGCTGCTGACCGCCCGAGAGCTGGGCCGGATTGGCCGAGGCCTTGTCGGCCAGCCGCACTTTCGCGAGATGCGCCAGGGCGATGTCGCGCGCCTCGCTCTTTGATCGGCGCAGCACCCACGTCTGCGCCAGCGTGCAGTTCTCCAGCACCGTCAGATGCGGAAACAGGTTGAACTGCTGGAACACCATGCCGATGCTGGCCACAACAAGATCCTTGTGGCGCATCTGCGGTGAAATCGTCGTGCCGTTGACGATCACCGTGCCGCTGCCATAGGCCTCCAGCCCGCTGATGCACCGCGCAAGCGTCGACTTGCCCGAGCCGGAAGGCCCGCACACGACCACGCGCTCGCCGGCCTTTACGGTCATGTCGACCTCGCGGAGCACCTGATGGGCCCCGAAATGCTTCGAGACCTTCGCGACGTTGACCACCAGCGGCGGGTTGGGTCCATCCATCATCCTGCTGCCTGTCCATAGAGCCGGCTGGCGGGACTGTCGCGCCATGCCAGCAGCTTTCCTCCGCTCACACGGGCCCGGCCATAGACGATCCACGCATCGTCCACAGTGCCGATGAATTGCGTCACGTGCAAGATGTCGGGATGCGACTGAGCGACCGCCGCATAGCCCAGGCCGGCGGCGTAGGTCCCGGCCACCAGGCCACTGGTGACTTCCGCCACGGTCGCCACCAGCTCGATGTGGTCCCATTGGCTGGCATCGATGTAGTCGAGCGTCGGGCGCATGACCACCAGCGAGCGAGGCTGCACGGCATCGTTGCGCTGAATGATCGCAAGATCTCGGCTGGGCGAGATGAACGCGTCGACCGCGAACAGCCCGTCAAAGTACCTGGCCATCGTCGCCGTGCATGCCGGGTGCACCGCGCACTGGACCATGAAATCGGCGGTGCCTTTCAACACGGCATCGGCACAGTGCGCGAAGTCGGTGGCCAGTGTCACGGTCGCGCGGTCGCCCAGCCCATGAAAGTCGATATAGCGCAGCGTCACGAATTCGTGGTTGCTGCCTGCGGGTCCGAGGGTGATGAGCTTCATGATGGCTGTGGGGATCCCTGGATGTTGAAAGTGCGTTCCAGCCTGCGCAGGCCGGACATCAGGAGATAGTTGATCGCAAGGTAGACAAGGCCGGCACCGAAAAATACTTCGTACGGCGCATAGGTTTCGGATGTGAGAAGGCGCGCGGTGCCGGTGAGTTCAAGCAGAGTCACCGTACTGGCCAGCGAGGTCGCCTTGCAGGTCAGGATGACGTCGTTGCCGAGGGCCGGCAGCGCCGTGCGCATGGCGAGGGGCAGATCGATCCGCCAGAACGCGTGCGGCCGGCTGAGCCCGAGCACGAAGCTGGCTTCACGGATTCCCCTCGGAATAGCGTCGAGCGCGGCGGCCAGGGTCTTGCCGGCGTAGGATGCCGAATTGAGACCGAGCGCAATCACGACGCACCAGAAGGGGTCGCGCAGCACGGGCCACAGAAACGAATCGCGGATGGACTCGAACTGGCCAGCGCCGTAGTACAGCAGGAACAGCTGGACCAGCGCCGGGGTGCCCCGAAAGAACAGCATATAAGCGTTGGCGGCAGCGCGCAGCCCCTGGAGACGGGAGTTCCTGCACAGGGCGACGGGCAATGCCAGCGCGAGGCCCACGAGGATGACCAGTGCGGTAAGCACCAGCGTGAGCTTGGCGCCCGTCAACAGCGCAGGCAGGATGGACCTGAGAAGGGAGAGGTCGAACATGTCGGATCACCTGGCCGCCAAGGACAAGGTCCTGCGTTCGGCCCATTCGAGGCACAGCGTCAGGAAGGTGGTTAGCGCCAGGTAGATGCACGCTGTCGCCAGGTACATCGTGAACGGCTGGCGCGTGGCGCCCGAAGCTTCCGCGGCCTTTCTCATGAGTTCGTCGCAGCCCACGATGGAGACGATGGACGTCTGCTTGAGCAGCACGATCGACTGGTTGCCGAAGGGGGCCAGCGCCGCACGTGCAGCCTGCGGCAACACGACCGTCCAGAGCGTCTGGAACCTGGACAAGCCCAGCGTCCGCGCTGCCTCTCGTTGCGCGCTGGACACCGACAGCAGCGCGCCGCGCGCGATCTCCGCGGCGTAGGCGCCGAAGGACAGGGCCAGCGCGACGGCGCCCGCCACGAACGTGTCGATCTCGACGTGCCGGCCTGTCAGGGTGGCCAGCGTGAGCGACCCGCCGAAGAAGACCGCGAAGACGATCAGCAGATCCGGGACGCCCCGGGCGATAGCGGCGTAGGCGTGGCCCAACGCCTGCAACGGCCGGTAGCCCGAGAGCTGCAGCCAGCAGCCGCCCGCGCCCAGGAGCGTGCCCAGCGCGAGCGCGGCCGCCGCGAGCCTCAAAGTGGTCAAGGCGCCCAGGAGCAGCTGACCTTCGTAGCCATGAAGAATCCCCATACCTCGTGCCGCCGGGCTACATCAGCTTGAAGGGGAAGTACTTCGCCGTGATGCGATCGTAGGTCCCGTCCGCGCGGATGGCTTCGAGCGCAGCGTTGACCTTGGACAGCGTCTGCGGGTCGTCCTTGCGCACGGCGATACCGTTGCCTTCCCCGAGGAGCCCACCCTTGAATTCCGGGCCGACGAAGGCGAAGTTCCGAGCTTCCGGCGTCTTCATGAAGCCCACGAAGTAGGTCACCATGTTGCCGAAGATGTACTCGACGCGTCCGGCGACCAGGTCGAGTTCGGCTGCCTGCGGGGTGTCGTAGAACCGCAGTTCCGAGTTCTTGTACTCGTGGCTCAGATAGCCGGCCTGGATCGAGCCGCGTTGCACGCCGATCGACTTGCCCTTGAGCGCTTCCGGGCTCACGTCCGCCAGGGCGTGTTTGCGGGCGATGAACCGGGAGACGGTCTCCTTGTACTTGGTGGAGAAGGCCACGCGCTGGCGGCGCTGTTCGGTGATCGCCATGCTGGCGACGATCAGGTCGAATTTGCGGGACATGAGGCCCGGCAACATCCCGTCCCAGTCCTGGGCAACGATTTCGCACCGGGCCTTCATCGCCTCGCACAGCGCGTTCGCGATGTCGACGTCCCAGCCCTGCAGCGTGCCCTGCGCATCCTTGAAGCTCCAGGGCGGATAGGTGCCTTCCGTTGCAATGCGATAGCTGTCCTGGGCCTGGACAGTGCCGGCCCAGAGGCACGACGCCATCGCCAGGCAGATCCATCGACGGCGGAACTGAATGCCATGTGCGGAGAAGTTCATGAGATGACCTTGAAGAGACCGTTGCAGCGGCACGATCCTCGAGTGAAATCAGAACTCGCACAACGCTTGCGCGCCAAGCAATTGCTCGTTCAGCCAAGTTATTCGAGCAGGTCCCTGAGCGCGTGCTGGTCATCGAAGTACGCTTGCATGACAGTAAAAATGCATGTGCATTGGTGCTGGGGGCACCTTGTGGTCGTTGCAGTCGCAGCAGCGTTCCCGTGCGCCCGGGATTGAGCTGTACAACGTCGATCGCATTGCGAAGTCGCAGAACCTGGACCGACTGCCCAAGGATGACGCCGGCCTTGCGCCGGCACCGAAGGCAACGCCGCCGGTGCTGGGCGACCCGCTGCCGGGCGACGTGGGCCTTGCCATCGTGAAGTCGCAGCAGCCAGTGGATCAGCGGATGGCGCCGCGCAGCACAGACCCGGCGCAGTTGGCGGACGAAGAGGCGGCGCGGCGATCCTCGGTGTTCTTCCGAGGGGCGGGAAGCGGCGGCGGTGGTGCCCGGCAGATGGCCGCCCCTTCATCAACGCCTCCGGCAGTGAACACGGATGCAGGCATCGCCGCTTCGAGCCAGAGCCCATTCAATGCGATGGCTACCGGCACGCCACCTGCGGCTACCCCCTCAGATCGACGACAGCGCAGAACCGCCAGGATGCGAAAGGGACATTCATGACGAAGGCGGGGGAGGGCGGCACGCGCAACCAGGGCAGCCTGCAGCTGCCCACATCGCCGTACCAGGTGATGGCGGGCACGGTGATTTCCGCAGCGTTGGTGACGGGCATCAATTAGGAAGTCCCGGGGCAGGTGATCGCCAGCGTAAACCAGGCGGTCTACAACACGGCCACAGGGCGCCGTCTGCTGCTCCAGCAGGGCGCGCGCCTGAATAGGGCGCTACGACAGCCAGGTCACTTTCGGTCAGCGACGCGTGCTGCTGGTGTGGTCACGGCTGGTCTGCCTGACACGCCGTCGGTGGCGCTGGACCGCTTGCCGGGGATGGCATGCGCTGGGTTCAATGGCTTTCTCGGCCGTGGCTGTGCATTCGAACGACTCCATGTGCACACATTCCATGTACAGACTGAGGATCGCAACAAATAGTGAGCATGGGACTCTTATCGTCCAATTCCAAACGGCGGTCGCATCGTCAACGCGTCTTTGATGAGCGCCGTGCAGGCCCGCCCAACCCTTGTCACCGATCGGCCTTCGATACCGGGATGGCGCGCCGGGGCGCGGGCAATTGATGACATGCCGCCATGCCTTCTTGACACGACACCATGACGTGATTATCCTTATCGTGTCATGAGCACGACCACGTACGAGAGCCCGCTCCGCGCAGAACAGATGGAGCAGACGCGCCTTCGGATACTGGAGGCGACGGCGGATGTGCTGGCGGACGAGGAGGTCAACGAGGTCACGGTTCCGCTTGTCGCCATGCGCGCCCGCGTGTCGGTCCGTACCGTCTACCGGCACTTCCCGACCAAGGAGGCGCTCTTCGACGAGTTCGGTGAGTGGGCGGAGGAGCACCTGCGGGTCGTCCTCCTTTCCTACCCGGACACGCTCGAGGGCGTCCGCGAGATGGCGCCAGCGCTCTATCGCATGTACGACGAGCGAGCGCCGTTGATCCGCGCCCTCCTATCGAAGCGCGGACAGGAGATCCGGGCCCGCACGCGGCGCCGGCGACTGGCGACGTTCGAGAAGGCGATGCGGGAGGTCACCGGCGGGCTCGGGCCGGCCGAGCGCCGACGCGCCCTTGCGGTGATCTACCTGCTCGTGAGCGCCCCCGCTTGGCAGGCGATGCGCGACCAGTGGGACCTCGAGGGCCAGGAGGCCGGCAAGGCCGCCGCCTGGGCCGTACGCGTGCTGACGGACGAACTTCGCCGCAATCCGGCAAGCATGAAGGAGGTTGGTAACGATGACACTCGTCGCTGAGCAGACCTTCGCCCCGCCCGGTCCGGGATCGTGGTTCCTCGACCCGACTCACTGGACGCGGCCGGTGACCCGCTTCCACGTGGAGATCTTTCCCGACGCGTTCCAGCGCGGCTTCGGCGAGAGCCTCCGCCGCTACGGATCGTTGCTCGAGTGCCTGGAGGCGGGCTTCGTCAACGGGTTCCCGTACTACTGCGCACGTCCCGTCGGCGCGCCGAGGGAGGCGGTCGGTCACCCTCCGAAAGAGGTGTGGGACGAGCTCGCGCGCAGTCACCCAATGATTCGGCGCCGGCTCGAGACGAGCGCGACCGTGTTCGAGCGCAAGCTCTGGCGTGAGGACCTCGAGCGCTGGGACCGGGAGGTAAAGCCCGCGGCGATCCGAGCTCACCTCGCGCTGCTCGCGGTTGACCCGGCGGCGCTCGACACGCCTGCGCTCCTCGCATACATCGATCGCTGCCGCGAGAACCAGATCCATGGCGCGTACATCCATCACCTCTTCAACGTGCCGGCGCTCCTGCCTGTGGGCGACTTCCTCGTGCACGCGCAAGAGTGGACAGGCCGCTCGCCGGCCCAGTTACTCGGTCTCCTCCAGGGCGCAAACCCCGACCCGCTCGGTGCTGACGAGGAGCTCGGGCGACTGGTCGGAGCTCTCCGACGGGATACGGCGGCGACGGCCTTGCTCAGGTCGGCCGGAGAGCCGGGCGAGGTGGTCGCCGCGCTTCGCTCGCTGTCCGGCGACACGGGCCGGCTCGCTTCGGCATACGTCGATCGTGTCGCCTACCGGCCGGTAAACGGCGAGGACGTGGGCGACCCGTCGGTGCACGAGCTTCCCGAGCTGATCGTCGGAGCGATCCGCACAGCATTCGATCGCCTCGAGGCTCCACCGGCGAACGACTTGGACCGGAAGACCTCTGAGTTGCGCGACGCAGTGCCCGCTCGGCATCGCGATGCGTTCGACGCGCTGCTCGAGGAGGCTCGGGCGACCTACCGGCTACGCGACGAGCGGGGCATCTACGCTGACCTCTGGGCGATCGGGATTATGCGGCGCGCGATCCTGGCGGCCGGCCGCCGCCTTACGGCGGCGGGGCGGCTCGCCGATGCGAGCCATCTCGTCGAGGCTGGCTACGCGGAGCTGCGAAGCCTCGTCGAGTCCGGCGACGGCCCATCGGGCGAGGAACTGGCCGAGCGTGCGCGCTACCGGCTCAAGGCGCGCTACGCGGATGCGCCGGCGTTTCTCGGCGGCGAGCCGGGCGATCCGCTGCCGCCCGAGTGGCTGCCGCCCTCGGCGGCAAGGCTGGAGCGCGCGATCGGTGCAGCCGTGCAGGCGATCTTCGCCGCGCCGAAGCCACGCACCGAGGAGCGAAAGGTTCACGGTATCGGCGTCAGCCCGGGCGTGTACGAAGGCACCGCACGGGTGATTCGCGGCACCGAGGAGTTTGGTCGCATCGAGCGGGGCGACGTCCTCGTCACGAACTCCACGACGACGGCATTCAACATCGTGCTGCCTCTCCTCGGCGCGATCGTGACCGACCGGGGCGGGCTGCTCTCGCACGCCGCGATCGTCGCGCGCGAGTACGGGCTGCCAGCAGTCGTCGGGTGCACCGATGCGACCTCCGTGCTCCTGGACGGTGCGAGGGTCATCGTCAATGGCACCGCGGGCGAGGCCGAGGTCGTCGCATGACCGAAGCAGCCGCACCGACCGAACGGGTACGGCCGGATCAGGCGCTGCCCATCACTCCTGCGCGGGCGGCCGTCCTTCAAGAGGCATGCGCAGTAGCCGCCGCCATCCACTCGGCGCTCGCCGGTCTAGATCTCCTCGAGCTCGGCGACGACAGTTGCTTTCGGCCCGCGTCTTCGAATCTCGCCGAGCTCGCCGAGCTACTCAGGCCGTGGGCGTCCCTCCAGCCGGCACTGCGTGGCGAAAGTCGGCTGGCGGACGCAGCGACGACCGCGGCAGCGGAGTCTCTCTATCCGAGACGCGTGGCGCAGCTCGGGGCGCTCTTCCGCCAGAGCGCCGTGCACGCAGCCGGCCTTCTCGTGCAGCCGAGGCTTCAGGTGCTCGACGTCGGCGCGGGGGCCGCTCCCTGATTGCGGGCAGGCGACGATGAAACCGGCAGCGCTCACCGAGGAGCTCGAGGACAGCCTGTTCGGCGGCAAGGCCGCGCAGCTGGCTGCCGCCACGCGTGCGGGCCTGCCCGTTCCCGCGGGCGTCGCGCTTCCGTACGGGTTCGTGGATGCAGTCGCTGCTGACGAACGCGATGCGAGGCAGCGGCTGGCTGCAGTCTTTCGCACGCTCGGCGCCCCGCTCGTGGCGCGCTCGTCCGCAGTGGGCGAGGACTCCGAGCAGGCGAGCTTCGCAGGACAGCACCTGACGCAGCTGAACCTGCGCTCCGAGCCCGAACTCGTTGACGCCGTGTCCGCCATCTGGCGCTCGGCGCGCTCGCCTTCAGCGTTCGCGTACCGCGAGCGCCTCCGGCTGCCGCGCGAGCCGAGAATGGCCGTCGTCGTACAGGAGCTCGTCGACGCGGACTCCGCCGGCGTGCTCTTCAGCCGCAACCCCGTCAACGGGTCGGACGAGCTCGTGGTCGAGGCGGCCTGGGGGCTCGGGGAATCGGTCGTTGCCGGTCTCGTCATCCCAGATCGGTTCCGCTTGAGGCGTGACGGTGCCGTCGTCGCGCGAATCGCGGGACTGAAGGACGTCGCCGTACGCACCGACCCGGAAGGCGGCACAAGCAGCGCACAGGTTCCCGAGGGGCTCGCCCGCGTGCTCTGCCTCGACGATGCACAGCTCGCGGCGCTTCATGCGCTGGCGCTTCGCTGCGACGAGGTGTTCGGCGGGAGCCACGACCTCGAGTGGGCGTTCGCCGGCGGCCGGCTCTACCTCCTGCAGCGGCGAGCGCTCACCGCGATGCCAAGTCCAGCTGCAGGCGACCACACGGACGTGCGCCTGCCGAACTAGCAGACGCGCAGCAACCGGCACGCCCCGCAGAGGCTTCGCGATCCGGCCGAGCACAGCTACGCGAAGGACAACCCTTACCGCCTTTCCAGGGCGCTGGGCTGGAGCTACGTCATCGGCGGAGAGGTCTTGGAGCCCGTTTCGCCTCTTTCCCAAGATGGCCTCATCGTTCAGTCAGTTGTGGTGAGGTGTCGCGCGCCCGAAACACAATCAGCGCCATGCCGGCCAAGCTGACGACAACGCCGGAGCGAGGCAACATGGCTCCCCATTCCACCGGGTGTGGTTCATCCGGTGTCAGGCCTCCGGGATGCGAAGGCCGACCGCGGGCACGATGGCGTCGTCGAGCACATCAGCAATCCGGATGGATGAAGAAGCCGCCCAGTTCCGCGCGAGGTCAGGTGTCATGGTTGGCGGGGCTTACGGAGCATGGGCGTGACGAGCGGTGCCGAACCCACCTGGATCTCGCCTATCACCTCGAAACCATGGCGCTGGTAGAACGGGATGTTCTGCGGCTTCGAAGCCTCGAGATATGCCAATGATCGGTCCTGGTCGCAACGGGCGAGAGCGTGACGCATCAACGCGGCCCCGATGCCTTTTCCCTGTGCGTTCGGCTCGACGCCAATCTGGGGCAAGTACCAATGAGCCTCTCGAGGATGCGACTGTTCCATCTTCTCGAAGGTGGCCAGCGGATCGCCCATGTGTTCAGGCTTTGCTGTGTCACGGAAGACCTTTTCGAGAGCCTGGCCGTTCGGCTCCACGCCGGGAGGCAGCCAGAGTGCGGCGCCGCAGAAGTCCACGGACACATAGGCCGTGCCATGCTGGAAACTGCTGCCTGCGAACTCGCCAGTGGCCACGGGCATGGCCCAAGAGATAGTCGTGCGGCGAAGGCCACGCAAATCGCGCAGGCGGGTCCGTGAGGAATGCCGCCACGATCGCTGCGACGGCGCGTGGAATCTCATCGGACGTGGCACTGCGGATCTCAATCGACGGCTGGATCATTTCGTCCTCCTCATGTGAAAACGGTAGGCTTTCACGCTTGCCGGAAAACTTGGGTTGTCGCGCAAATAGTAGGCCCCGCGCCGGATTGCCGCAGGGATAGGCTGTGGTTGGTGCGGCGACCTACCGCTCCTGGCCGAACGCGGCCCTCAGAGCCACCGTGCGGCTGCGTCAGTCGTATCCATATCGGGAGGTGCTCGTGATGCCACCAGCGTGGCCGCAAAGTAGAAAGCGACGCCTGCCGTCAGACGTTGAAGCATCTGCCCGGCGGCAGGGAAGAGATGCCACGGCAAGGTGAACGCTACAAAAGTCGCGAACCCAACGGACGTTCCAACGTGGGAACCTTGGCGATAAAGCGTCAGAGTCTGGCCCGGGCAGGACACGGTGATCTTGGGCTTGCCTCGAAGGCGTAGGAGCTTTGACATCACTGCTTCCAGTGGAGGTGATGCTGGGGAGCGCTGCCTACCGCGCCAATCGTGCCACGAGGTCGAGCGACTGCTCTTGGGCCGCATCTGCCTAAGCGGTCCGCGTCTCGCCCACCCGACGGTACGCGGCAGCCCGCGCGTCCCAGTCCGTAGCCATGCTTCCTCGGGCAGGCGATGGAGGACATGCCTTGTCGGCTGGTGACAAGCCGGGGCGAGCGGATGGTCGAAGTCATCGGATGCCTTACGTGTCATCCCGAGCTTGGACATCACGGCACGCAGCGACCCGAGAAAACCATCAAGCGGCAGCTCGCAATTCAGAGCCGATCGATGGAAGACATGACCCTTGCCTTGCCGTGCGGTGCATTTCGCGGCGCCGGAGCTCTTGGTGTTGTCCCGGTCGTTGTGACGGTGTCGGCGCGCTGGTGCAATGGCTGGGCGGAGCATGACCGTGACGGGAGCCGAGGGCGCCCCCGCCCACATCCTCTATCATTCCGGCCGCGTACAAGACGCCTCCGGGCCCGCGGGAAGGGTTGAACCCACTTGCCTCTATCTACCAATCCACGCCTTTTGTGCAGCCGACATTGCGGGTCATCGGCATCTGATGCACGGAGGTGTTCATGAAGCGCATTCCCTCTCGGCCCGACATCGGCCAATTGAAGAAGCAGGCCAAGGAGTTGCTTGCCCTCTATCGTGGCGGCGATCCCGTGGCGATGCAGCGGTTCCGCGAGGCCCTACCAGCCGCTCGCGGTGGAAACGATGCGGACTTGGCCGCTCGGTCCTTGCGCCTGCACGACGCGCAGTCGTGCATCGCGCGCGAATACGGCTTTCCCTCCTGGGCCGATCTGCAGCTCTTTGTGCTTGCCCGCCGAACGCTGGCCGACGACCCGAACCAAACGGTGCGCCACTGGCTGCGCATGGTCTACGCCGGCGACGTCGCCGGCGGCAACAACGCCAACCGGCCGGCAGTGGCGGCACGGCTTCTGAGCGAGAACCCAACACTGCACGGCGACGATCCATACCTGGCCTGCGCCCTCGGCGATGAGCCGGCCCTTCGTCGCGCCACCACGCGCGACCCCGCGTGGGTCAACAAAGTGAATGGGCCACTGCGCCTGCCCCCGCTGGTGGCCGTGACCCATTCTGGGCTCGCCAGTCGGCCGGGCTTTCGCGAGCGGCTGCGTGATTGCGCGAGATTCCTACTCGACGCCGGCGCGTCGCCCAACCAGTCCATCGGCAACCGCTGGCCGCCAGCCTCGCTGGAGGCGCCTTCGGAGACCGAGCGGCTGTCGGCGCTCTATGGCGCCGCTGGAAAGGCCTTCGATCCGGAACTGACCCAGCTACTGCTCGACGCCGGCGCCGACCCCAACGACGGCGAATCTCTCTACCACTCGCTTGAGGCGCCGGCTTGCACCAAGCTCCTGCTCGAAGCCGGTGCACGGATCGCCGGCTCGAACGCGATGTACCGCGCCCTCGACCTCGACGATGTCGGCGTGCTGCAACTGTTGCTGGTCCACGGTGGCGATCCGAACGAACCGCCGATGGGTCCGCCCACGACCGAGTGGGGTTCGCCGTTGTTGTGGGCCATCCGACGGCGCCGATCGCTCGCACACATCCAAGCCCTGCTCGCAGCGGGTGCCAAGGCGGACGTCTGCACACAGGATGGTGTGCCGGCCCACACGCTGGCGCTTCGCTTCGGGCGGCCTGACGTTGCGGAACTACTGGAGCGTGCAGGCGCAGACCGGAAGCCGTTAGCCGCGGATGACGCCTTTGTTGCGGCATGCGCACGCGGCGACGCCGACTCGGCGCGCGCGATTCAGAAGGCCCACCCAGGAGTGATCGAGAGGCTGGACGATGGCCGGCTGCGCCTGCTGCCGGAACTCGCGGCGCAGGGTTGCAACGACTCGGTCAAGGCCATGGTGGCCTGCGGCTGGCCGCTGGAGATCCGCGGCGGCGACATTGATGCCACCGCCCTAAACCAGGCCGTTTTCCGCGGCGACGCGGCCCTCACTCGCTTTCTGCTGGAGCAGGGCGCAGATTGGCGAACGCTGCATGGCTTCGGCGACAACGTCTACGGCACCCTGTCCTGGGCTTCGCTGAACGAACCACTGGAAGGCGGCGACTGGGTCGGATGCGCCAGGGCTTTGTTCTCCCATGGCCTCCCGCGTGCGCGGCCAGACCCGAGCGGCTCGGACATCGTGCTAATCGGCGATAGGCGCTACCAGTTCGCGGACGAAGTCACGGACGTGCTTCTCGGCGCCGAGGGCATGCCAGACACCGACGAATAGGTGGGAGGCAGCGTGCGGCATCCTTCGATAGGGGACAGCGGCTGTCGCGCGAAGGGCCTCACACGCTAACGGAGCGCCTGCCGCGCAACCTCGCGCTCGAAGCCATCGATCCCGCCTTCGAAGGGCGTGTTGTTCATCTTGCGAAGGCGCAGTTGCAGCTCTGGGTGCTGCAAGGCGGCACTGACCTCCCGGTTCAGCGAGCCAGCAATCTCGGCAGGCAGCCCCGGCGGCCCGAAGATGCCGAAGAGCGAATCGAGATTGGCGCCGGCAAAGCCGAGTTCAGCAAGCGTTGGTGTGATTGGCAGCACAGCCAGTCTCTCAGATGCTCCGACGGCGAGGGCTACTAACCGACCGGCCGCGACTTCCTTGAGCTGTGCAGAAGCAACGTTCGTTGATAGCACTTCGAAATGGCCGGCCAGGGCATCCGTGAGTTGCTGGCCACCGCCCTTGTAGGGGACGTGGACGATCTCCGCCCCGCTCGCGCGGCGCACTCGCTCGAGGACCGCATGCCCGGTCGTTCCCTCGCCTGTAGTCGCCCAGCGTATGCGCCCGGGGCTGGCCTTTGCGTATTCCACCATCGCGTGAAAGGTACGAGGCTGAAGGCTGCGCGTGCCGACGATGAGGACGGGCGTTCGCATGACTCCGGCGACCGGGGCCACATCCCGTGCGGCGGTGACGTTGGCCTGCATGGCGTGCGCACGCAGCGCGACAGCGGTCGCCGCCACGAAGCACAGGCTGTGACCGTCCGGCTCGCGTCGTGCCAGCACGTTAAGTGCGAGCGTGCCGCTCGCGCCGGCACGGTTTTCGACAACGACCGCGACGCCGAGGCGAGCCGTCAGCACTTCGGCGAGGGCGCGAGCGATCTGATCGCTGATGCCACCTGCGGGATAGCCGACCGTGAGCAGCACAGGGCGCTTTGCCCACGACGGGGATGCCCGGCGCACCGCGGCCCCCGATTGTGTGGACTCGAGCGCCGGCGAGCCACGCGGCGTCAGTGCGCCGGAGACCGCGAGCAAGACTAGAGCGCGCCGGCTTAGAGGGACGTGTTGGCGGCAGTCAGAGGTCAAAGCTGCTGCACCACCTGCGCTCGGATCAGTCACGATATGAGGCCGCTTGCTCACGCACCAGAGCGATGAAGTTGCCCGTGGGGCCGTCGCAGTCCGAGTGCCGATAGACGAGCGTGAGCGGCGAGCTCAACAGCGACGCGTCCTGGAGCTTTCGATAGACAACAGCCTTGGCATGCGCCCCCTGCATCGAAGCCGGCACGATCGACAGTCCTACGCCCGCAGCAACCAGATTGAGGTTTGTCATCATGTGCTCTACCTCCATTGCCAGCTCGACGTTCACCCGGGCCCGCTCGCAAGCCGCGAGCAGATTGGCGTAAAGCCCTGGAGCGCCCGGACGTCGAACCAGGATGAGCCGCTCGCCCTCCAGTTCCTTCAAGGAGACCTTCCTCCGCGTTGACACTGCGAGCCGGTGCCCTATCGGAATTGCAAGGACGGAATGCTCCTGCAGCAGCTGATCGAAGGCCAGCCCCGGGGGGCGAGCGACAGGTACGCGCACGAAGCCGCAGTTCAAGCGCCCATGGAGCACCGCTTCGGTGATCTCGGCGGCATTGTTCTCGCTCACATCGATCTGCACTTCAGGGTGGCGGCTGCGGCACAACCGCAAGGAAGCCGGGGTGAAGGCGTGTGCAGCCGCCGAAGTGGTGAAGCCGATGGCGATGCGCCCACGTCGGCCTTGCACGAAGTCCAGCATGCGTTCCTGAACCACGGCGAACTCCGCGAGCAGGCGCTTGGCTTCGCTCTGCAGGATTCGACCCGCCTCTGTCAGCTCGACTCCCTTGGGATGCCGATTGAAGAGCCGGGTACCGAGCTCCGCCTCGAGCGCACGGATCTGCTGCGACAGGGGTGGCTGCTGTATCCCGAGCGTGTCGGCGGCGCGGGTGATATGCCCGCTTTGCGCGACGGCCATGAAGTACCGCAAGTGGCGAATCTCGATATTCATTTCGTATGGTGTCGAGATTTTAGACATCTTTGCTATATCAGGATGCGCTCCACAGAATGCACCGCAATTACCAGGAGACAAGAGAATGAAAGCACTGTGTAGCTCCGTTGCCGTCGCTGCGACCGTGATCCTGACGCTTTCCGCCTGCGGCGGCGGCGGCACCGACAATGAGCCTGCGCCGCCGCCGTCGGCGCAGCCTGCGGTGCCAGCGCCAGCACCTGCGCCTTCGGAACCGGCACCCAATGAGCCGCCAGTGGAGGCAGCGCCGAAACCAGTCTCCTGCCCTGCGGCTATCCCTTCGACGGCGAGCTGTCTGTCTGGCCTCGACTCCAAGGGGGCGTACTACCTGATTGCAAAGCCTGCCGCTTGGAACGGCAAGCTGGTCCTCCACGCGCACGGCGGCCCAAGCCTGGATGCGCCGACGGAAGACCGGGCCGTCGAAGATCTGACACGATGGGCGGTGATGGTGGAAGCCGGCTACGCCTGGGCTGGTTCCACATTCCGCCAGGGCGGCGTGGAAGTGCGGGCCGCCGCCGAGGACACCGAGCGCCTGCGCGGCATCTTCCGTCAGTACGTCGGCAAGCCCGCGCGCACCATCCTGCACGGGCAGTCGTGGGGAGCGGGGGTGGCCGTGAAGGCCGCCGAGATGTTCACTGCAGAGACCATCGGTGAGCAACCCTACGACGGCGTACTGCTCACCAGCGGCGTTCTGGCTGGAGGCACGCGCTCCTACGATTTCCGGACCGACCTGCGCGTCGTCTACCAGTACCTGTGTAACAACCATCCTCGGCCCACCGAGAGCGGCTACGCATTGAACCTTGGCCTTCCAGCAGGCGTCACCATGACGCAGGCGAACCTTGCAGCGCGCGTGAACGAATGTCTCGCACTGAACAAGCCTTCGGCCGACCGTACGGCCGAACAGAAGGCGCGCATCGAGACCATCGAGAAAGTCATCAAGATCCCGGCCAGTGCAATCCAGTCGCACCTGAACTGGGGAACGTTCCACTTCCAGGATGTGACGAGTAGGCGCACCGGCGGCTCGAGCCCATTCGGGAACGCGGGCGTGGCCTATGCGGGCTCTGCCGATGATGTGGCGCTCAATGCAGGCGTACTGCGCTACAGCGCGGATCCAGCGGCCTACCAACGCTTTGCGGCGGACACGGACCCAGTGGGCAAGATTCCGGTGCCGGTCCTCACGGTCAAGTGGATTAGCGATCCGACTGCCTTTGTCGAGCTGGACGCCTATTTCAAGTCGATCATGCAGCAGGGCGGAAGTGGCGATCGACTCGTGCAGACATTCACCACCAGCGGAACGCACAGCTTCATCAGCAGCCCCACCTACCCCACGCTGATGACCGCCTTGCTGGCCTGGGTGGAGCAGGGCACCAAGCCCACCCCTGCGAGCATTGCGTCGGCGTGCCCGGCCAACGAAGCGGCCTTTGGACCGGGTTGCACCTTCGATCCGAGCTATGCGCCGCCGGCTCTTGAAACCCGCGTGCCGGCGCGTGACAGGCCGCAGTGACACTCGGCGGCGCTTTGCCACAGGACGGCGCCGCTTCCTCTGGTCATCAACACATAGGCGGCAAAGTCATTCGCTTGGCAATTCGGCCTTGATGTCACGCTCTCGTTCAGAACTGCGCCTGACCGGTGCCCGTGCGGTCATGCACCCACCTCATCGCCTGCTGTTCGGCGTGGCGCAGCGCTTCTGACTCCGTTCGGTAGGCAACCTCACCGGTGTCGTTGGGCAGCGCACTTCCCTGCAAGTCTGCCGGGCCATCGACCAGGAGCGCGACCGGCCGAAACATGGTCTCGTTCATCGGCTCTGCTCGCAGCGAGAACCGAAACCCGCGGTAGGCAAAGGAATGGCCGTTTGAAACTGGGGTGCTGGGATCTGTCCGCATCTCTGTCGCCTTTGAGGAACTTGGCAACATCCTGCCGAACTACCGCAGCTTCGACGTGCAGGCGCTCACAGGCAGCGTCTGAAGGACAGCGCCCTCGCGGAGCTTCCGAATGACGACTCCTTCTCCGCCCTGGCCAGTGCCACCGCGCCGGCCGCGTCATCTGAAACGAGATCTGATGATCCCTCCCTCGGTACCAGTCGACCTGACGCGCCGGCTGGAGACCCGCATGCTCATCCAGAGCAGGAGCGGGGGGCTGGATGTCATTCCTCCAGTGGCGGCGGAGTCGGCGTCGGAACATCGACGAGTTCATGGTTCGTCGAGCGCTTCACTTCGCTTCTACCGCCGCTCGGTGCCCTGATGTTGGCGAGTTGAGCTCAAGGCTGGCAGTAATAGGAGGAGGGTACGTCACGAAAGGGCCGTATAGGTGCACCTGGCGTTGAGTCCGGTGGAGGACTCTCTTTCTGTCGGGCGAGGTCAGGAACTATTCGGACAAGGAGCTTGGGGCGCCAGGAGGGGCAACGCGCATGGCGCCAACCGTGAGCGCATGATCCACCCGCGCTCATCCTTGGGAGGGAGTGCCGCCCCGTTTTCCCGCTAGGGCTCCCGCTCCCCGGTCGGCAGCGAAAACCGGAACACTGCGCCGTGGGGCAGGTTCGGCGTGGTCCATAGCCGGCCGCCATGGGCCTCGACGATCGACCGGCTGATGGAAAGCCCCATGCCGATGCCCTGCGCCTTGGAGGTACAGAACGGCTCGAAGAGCTTGTCCGCGAATTCGGTCGCGACGCCGGGGCCGGAGTCGCGCACCTCGATGCACACGCCGCCAGCCGCTTCGCCCGCGCAGCCGATGACCAGCTGCCGAGGACGATCGCCGGGCGCGCTCATCGCGTCGATGGCGTTGGCGATCAGGTTGAGGATCACCTGCTGGATCTGCACCCTGTCGCCGCGTACGCTCGGCAGACCGTCGGCGAGCGCCGTCTTGAGCGCGATGTTGTTGCGGCGCATCTGGTCGCGCGTGAGCGCGATCACGTCGAGGATGGTCTCTTTGACATCGACGAGATCCCGGCGCGGCGGCTGGCGCATCACCAGGGCGCGGATGCGGTCGATGACTTCGCTCGCGCGCTGGCCGTCTCTGGCGATGCGTTCGAGCGAGCGCTGTGCCTTCTCGAGCTGGGGCGGCTCGGCCTCGAGCCAGCGCGCGCAGGACCCCGCGCTCGCGACCATCGCTGTGAGCGGCTGGTTCACCTCGTGGGCGATTGACGCCGCCAGCACGCCGAGCGTGGTCACTCGGTTCACCCGTGCCAGCGCCGCCTGCGCCTCGCGCAGCGCTTCCGACGCGAGGACGTGTTCGGTGAGATCGCGCGAGATCACGAGCACCGCCTCCAGGCGCTCCGAGTCGAGCCGCAGCGGCGAACACGACACCGACAGGTAGAAGCGGCCCAGTTCGGTTGTGAACCATTCCGCGAAAGTGACGTGCTCTCCGGCCAGACAGCGGTCGAGATGCGGCTTCAAGGTGCGCTCGAAGACGTCGGTCCCCGAAAGATCGGCGACATGCATGCCGACGATTTTCTCGGCCGGCATCCCCCAGTTGCGCTCATAGACCGGGTTGACTCTTTGATAGCGGTAGTCCCGGCCGATCACGGCCACGCCATCGGAGGCGCTCTCGAACACTTGGCGCGTCAGATACTCGGCCCGCTTTCGAGCGTCGAGGTCCGCCACGGTCACCGCCTGGAGCAACTCGCGGCGGGTGAACGGCTTGGTCAGCGCGCGCGCGGCCCCCAGCGCGACCGCGCTGTCCGCGTCCAGTCCGCGTCCGAATTGGAAGAGGCCCGAGATCGCGATCACCGGGATGTCCGGGTGGTGCCGTTGCAACTCGGCGATGACGTCCGCGCCACTCGTTCCCGGCATGTGGATGTCGGTGACCACCAGTGCCGGGGCTGCCGATCTCACGGCTGCGAGCCCGGCGCTTCCGTCCGCGGCCGTGCGCACCACGTAGCCGGCCGCCTCGAGCCACTCCGCCAAGGCTTCGCGCATGATCTCGTCGTCTTCGATGACGAGGATGTCATTGGTCGTAGTCATGATCCTTCGCCGAAGGGAAAAATCCTTGACCAGTGCTCCTTGCAGAGGTCATCTTGTCGATGCCTCTCGCCCTGATCCGAATTAGGCTACGGAGAGCAGAAAAAGGAAAGCAGGCCGGAGCGGCACGTGGCGACCAAGGCTCAGGCTCCCGAGCGGTCGGCCCCGCGAACTCCTGCATCTCCCCCTTGCCGGAGGCGCATCAAGCGCATAGATTTCGATGGATCCATGGTGACGGGGCGAGTTCTCCGATGATCCTCAAAGCGCGTGAGTCGGGCACACGGTCCCCGGGCAACGGCTGGCTGGCTTCGATTTCGCGGATCCCAGGAGGCGGCATCGGGATCGCGCTGCTGCTTCGTGTGGTGCTGTTCAGCACCGTGGTCACGCTGGTGCTGACCATCTTGCAGTTGTCCTTGAGCTACCGCAGCGAGAGGGCGCGCCTCGAGAGCCGCTTCGGCGAGATCGATCAGGCCACATCGCGCAGCCTGAGCGAAAGCCTGTGGACGCTGGATTCGAAGCAACTCCAGGAGCAACTCGACGGCATCTTGCGCCTGCCCTCTATGCGCGCCGTGGAGGTTCGGGAGGTGGCTTCGTCTGCCCATGCCTTAACGGTCTTTCGTGGCAAGCGACAGACGGCCAGCGTTGTCGTGAAGGAGTTTCCGCTGACCTGCTGCGGCGAACGGCCAGAAGTCATCGGCGTGCTACGCATCGAAGCGACTCTCACGGACATCTACCGCGACATCGCGGCGCAGGCTGTCGTCATCCTCCTGAGCAACGCTGCCAAAACCTTCCTGGTCGCACTTTTCATCTTATTCATCGTGCACCGCCTGGCGACGCGCCATCTGCAGGACATGGCCGTTTCGCTGGGCAGCGTCACCCCGGATGCGGAGGCCGCGCCGTTGCGATTGCGGCGCGTGCCGGGCAAGGGCGATGAACTCGACCAGCTGGTGGATGCCCTCAACGCGATGCGCGAGAGGCTGCGGCAACACGCCATGGAGCTCAGGAATGCCAATGCGCGCATGGCGGCGATCTTGGACAACATCCCTGACCTCGCATGGGTCAAGGACGCGAGCGGTCATCTGGTCGCAGTCAACCGAGCTTTCGCCGCCACCAAGGGCGTTTCCGAGCCGCGCCAGATGATAGGGATGACCGATTTCGAGCTAAACCCCCCCGAACTCGCCAGGAGCTATCTTCTCGACGACGCTGAAGTGATGGCATCGAACGGCAGCAAACGGATCGAGGAGCACCACATCAACGCCGACGGGAGCAGCACCCTGGTCGAGACCATCAAGACTGCGCTGCACGGCGGCGATGGCCGCGTGGCCGGTACGGTCGGCATCGCTCGTGACATCACCGCGCGGCGGCAGGCCGAGGCGGATCGGGTTGCACGGCAGGCAGCCGAAGCAGCGAATCAGGCCAAAAGCGAGTTCCTGGCCAACATGAGCCACGAGATCCGCACGCCGATGAATGCCATTCTCGGCATGGCATACCTGGCCCTGCAAAGCGGACTCAACCCGCAACAGCTCGACTACGTGCAGAAGATCCACGGCGCTGCCGAATCGCTGCTCAGGATCATCAACGACATCCTCGATCTCTCCAAGATCGAGGCCGGCAAGCTCGACATCGAGTGCATTCCATTCGACCTCGGCGACGTGATGGACGCACTGGGCAACCTGCTCGGCCTGAATGTCGAGGCGAAGGGCCTCGAGTTGCTGTTCGTCCTGCCGCCGGAGTTGCCGGTGGCCCTGGTGGGCGATCCCTCCCGTCTGCGCCAGGTGCTGCTCAACCTGGGCTACAACGCGGTCAAGTTCACCGAGCGCGGCGAGGTCGTCATCGCCATCGAAGTCGTCGAGCACGAGGCGCAGTCCGTTCGACTGCGATTCGAGGTGCGTGACACCGGCATCGGCATGGCGTCCGACGTGCAGCAGCGCCTGTTCCAGCCGTTCTCGCAGGGCGACTCGTCGACGAGCAGGCGCTACGGCGGCAGCGGACTGGGGCTGTCGATCAGTCGTCACCTGGTGCGCATGATGGGCGGCGACATCCAGGTCGACAGCGCGCCGAACCTCGGCAGCCGATTCCACTTCACGCTGCGCTTCGACCTGCAGCCGGAGCCGGCAAAACAATCCTTGCTGCACCAGGAAGTCCTGCGCGGCCGCCGCGTGCTGGTCGTGGACGACAACGCCTGCGCCCGCGACGTGCTTACCCAAATGAGCACCGCGCTCGGACTGCAAGCCGACACCGCGGCCGATGGTCAGGACGCCCTGCGCATGGTGGAGCTTGCCGATTCGAGCGACAAGGCATACGACCTCGTTCTTCTCGATTGGAAGATGCCGGGCCTCGGCGGCGTGGAGTGCGCGCGCCAGCTGAGCGAGCGCGAACGCCGGCGCCCGCGGACATCCACCGTGCTGATGGTGACCGCCTTTGGCCGCGACGAAGTGCAGGGACAGCTGAGGGCTCGAGACCTCGGCGTCGGCGCGCTGCTGATCAAGCCGGTCATTCCGGCGACGCTTCTTGAAGCCTGCAGCCAGGCGCTCGGTCCGTCGGCTCCCCGCAAGACCCGAACGACCAAGAGCGAGGAGGCATTGCTGCGCCATCAAGCCCGCCTGCGCGGCGCGCGGATCCTCGTTGTGGAGGACGACCCCATCAACCGCGAGATCGCCTCGACCGTGTTGCGTCGCGCCGGCATCGTCGTCAGCGTTGCCTGCGATGGCAGGGAGGCCCTGGACATGCTGGAGCGGCAGCGTTTCGACGGCGTCCTGATGGACTGCCAGATGCCCGTCATGGACGGTTACGCTGCCACCCGTGCGCTGCGTGAGCAGCCGTCGGGGCGCGAGCTGCCGGTGATTGCGATGACTGCCAACGCGCTGGTCGGCGATCGCGACAAGGTGCTGGCAGCCGGCATGAACGACCACATGGCCAAGCCGATCGAGGTCGAAGCGTTGTTCGCAACGCTCGCCCGCTGGGTTCGCCCGGCCGCGATCGAGCCCGCGCAAGCGCCGAAGTCCGCCTGCGACGCATCGCGCACCGATTCGCTGGAAGGAGTGGCCGGAATCGACCACCGCGCGGGCCTCGACGCGATGGGCGACGAGGCCCTCTACCGTCGCCTGCTGCAAATGTTTCGCGATCGGGAAGCGGACTTCCCGGAGCGCTTCCGGGCCGCGCGCGCGATGGGCCAGAAGGAGGCGGCGATGCGCATGGCGCACAACCTGAAGAGCGTCACCGGTGCCCTCGCCGTACGCGCCGTTCATCCCGCGGCGGCGGAGCTCGAACGGGCCTGCAGCGACGGCACCGACGATGCGGATGTCGAGACCCTGGTTCGAAGAGTGGCTCAGCTGCTCGGTCCGGTCATTTCCGAGTTGCAGGCGCTCGGGCCAAGACAGCTGCCCTGAACGGGCGGGGCCGCCCACGCAGCGCGGCGCTGCAACGGCCGTGGCCTGCTCCGGCTGGATAAGACGGGCTCACCGCCCCCGTTTGTGGTCGTACCAAAGTTCCGGCCGGTTGGATGGTGTCTCGGGCGTCAGCAAGGGGTTTCGCAGCTCGATGACCGTGCGCTTGTCCAGGCGCGCCTTGCGCAGCCGGTCGCCAAAGTGCTGCAGGAAGAGCTTGTCGAACGAGCCGTCGGCAATCGATTTTTCGAGTCCTTCGCGGATGTCTTGTGCCAGCTTGGTGTTCTTGCGGTTCACCATGAAGTAGGAGTCGTAGAAGTAGTGCAAGGCGAGATGAGGTTCCACTTCGAGAGTGTCAGCGTTGATCGCCTGCTCGTCCCAGATTTCCATGACGCTGCGCGGAAAGTAGTCGAAGCGCTTGCCGTCGAGCATCTTGAACAGGACTTCGTATTTCGGGGCGGTGATCACCTCGATGCCGTTGGCCCGGAGGATGTTCGTGTCGGGCCACTCGTGTCCCTGCGCGAGCCGCACGCCTTTCAGGTCGTCCAGCGTCCTGACGCCCGCCACCAGGTCCTTGTCGCCCTTGCGGACCAGGCCCAGGCGCCATCCGAGAATGCCCTTGTTCACGGGGATGCGGATCGGCAGCAGCCGCGCCTCGCGCTCGGCGGAGCTGGGGATCGGGCCGACATCGAGCGTGCGTCCTGCTTCGATCTCCAGCACCTGGCGCTCCTGGTTCATGGGGAACTCGGCCGTCTGGATCCGATACTCGGTGCCGGTCTTCGACAGCGCGAGCTGCAGCAACTGCAACGGGTAGTCGAAGCGGCGATCGCCCTCGAACTCGGGCCTCGGGAAGCGGACGATGTCCACGCCGGCGGCGCTCAGGTGGCAGGCAAGCATGAGGCAGGCCAACAGACGAGACATCATGGACATGATCTTCTCCTCGCCCAGCCGGCCCCGGCGGCCGATTGGCGCTCTACGGGCATTCGCCCGCGCACTGACGAATCGAATCAGCTTACATCCCCAAGTCGATCTCGTCACCGTCTCGAAGCCTGCGGTGAATGCGACGGGGGGCTGTGCAACGCGACCGTGGCTGCTCGATTCGGATGTTCCCCTTGAGGATTTGCTCTCAGCCCCTTGCTGCCAAAAGCGCTGCAGCATGGGCTGCCAGCGAAGAAAACCAACATGGCAACGATCGAGTTCTGCGCCTTCTTCGGTTCGGTCGCATTCGTTGGAGCGCCTCGGTGTTTCTCGGGAAAGCTACTTGACCCTCTCGTAACGTCACGGTCTACGATGCCTTCAACTTGGAGAGAGAAGGCATGTTTCTGAAGATTGGCGAACTCGCCCGGCGTACCGGCCTGACTGTACGCGCCCTGAGGCACTACGGCGATATTGGCCTGTTGGTGCCGTCCGAACGATCCAGCGGCGGCTACCGCTTGTACGATCACAATGACGTGGCGCGGCTGTACCGGATCCAGGCATTGCGGCGACTCGATCTTTCGCTGACCGAGATCGGCGCATTGCTCGACAACGCCGCCAGCGGATTGGCGGCGCTTGTCGCTCGTCAGTTGGCGCAGCTTGACCGCGAGATCCAGCGGGCAGCGTCGCTGCGCGCGCATCTGCTGGCGCTGCAAGGGCAGTTGCAGGCGCGCGAGGAGCCCGCTGTCGACGACTTGCTCGTCGCGCTCGAGCGCATGATCACGGGGGCGAAGTATTTCAGTGACGACGAACTGCGCACGCTTGCGACGCAGCGCGACGGCTTCGCCGAGACCATCGCGCCCGAACGCGCCGAGCTGACGGCCTCGCTTCGCGATCTCGTCTCGGCTGGCGTATCGCCTGAAAGTCCGCAGGCCCAAGCATTGGCCCAACGCTGGATCGAGATGTTGCTCAATGAAGTCGGCGGCGATGAAGGCCTGCTCATGAAGCTATACGGCATGCATTGGAACGAGCCTTCGCTGCACTCGTTGACCGGCGTGGATCGCAACGACATGCGGTACATCTCGCACGCCATGGCGTACGCCCGCCTCCAGCTGTACGCCGGCTACTGCAGTGCCGAAGAGATGGCGACGCTACATGCGCACTATGTCGAGCAGACCGACGCATGGCCACCGCTCATTGCAAAGATGCGATCTCTGATGCTGGAAGGCGCGGCTTCCGACAGCGCGGAGGTACGTCCCTTCGCACGTCGGTGGCAGGCGCTTTCGCTGGCCAAGGCTGGCGGCGACGTGGCGTTGCAGGCAAAGCTGCAGAACGCGTTTCTCAGCGACCCGGCGTTGCGTACTGGATCCGGCATCGACGCGTCCCTGGCCGCCTATGCCCAACAAGCCGTCGCGCAGCTCGATGAAGTTGTCCCTCGATCGCCTGAACAAGTCCCGCAAGCATGAATGTGAGCCCGCAGATGCAGACCAATCCCTATTTCTTCACCGGCAACTATGCGCCTATCACCGAGGAGCACGACATCGCGGTGCTGGACACGGAAGGCGTGATCCCGTGGGAGCTCTCAGGCAGTCTCTACCGTGTGGGACCGAGTCCGCAGTATGCGCCGCGTGACAACAACTACCACTGGTTCTCGGGCGATGGCATGGTGCACGCATTCCATATCAACGAGGGCCAAGTGTCGTACAGCAATCGCTGGGCGCGCACGCCAAAATGGCAGCTGGAGAATGAAGCCGGGCGCGCGCTCTTCGGCACCTTCGGCAACCCCGCCACCAGCGACCCTTTGGCGCAGGGTCGTAACGGCGGCACCGCCAACACGAGCATGCTGTGGCATGGCAACCGGCTGTTTGCACTGGAAGAGTCGCACCAACCCTTCGAGCTCGATCCGATTACGTTGGCTTCCAAGGGGCACCAGAGTTTCGGTGATCGCCTCACCTCGCGTTGTACCGCGCATCCCAAGGTCGACCCGGAAAGTGGCGAGCTCCTTTTCTTTGCCTACTCGCCCGACGGTCCTGCCTCGCCGACCATGCTCTATGGCGTGATGGATCCCAGTTGCGAAGTCACCGAGATCCAGTCGTTCACTGCGCCATATGCCAGCATGGCGCATGACTTCATGGTCACGCGCAAACATGTGCTCTTTCCGGTCACCCCGCTGACACTCAGCGTGGAGCGAGCAATGAGCGGAAAGCCTCTACTTGCATGGGATGCGCACAAGCGCACGCATGTCGGCGTGATGCAGCGCGGCGGCTCGGTGGACACCCTGCGCTGGTTCCAGTGCGACGCGTGCCACATGTTCCACGTGATGAATGCCTGGGAGGAGGGCGATACGCTGGTGGCTTATGTGATGCAGTCGCAGAGGGCGCCGGGCTTTCCCGATGCCGAGGGCCAGCCCGGCAACTCCGAGGCCATGGCTGCGCGCCTGTGCCGGTGGACCTTCGATCTCGCAGACACGGACGCCGGATTTCGCCGCGAATATCTGGACGATCTGGCGGCAGAGTTCCCGCGCATTGACGAGCGCTATGCGGGGCGCCGCAACCGCTACGGCTTCTACACCTGCCATGCCACCTCGCGTGCGCGCGATGATTCCGAGAGTGTGCTCTACGACAGCGTGGCCCGATTCGATTTCAATACTGGCGAGCGCTGCATGTATACGGTGTCAGATGGCGACGTGGTGTCGGAGCCGGTGTTCGTGCCGCGCACCTCAGAAGCTGAAGAAGGCGACGGCTGGTTGCTGACGGTGGCATGGCGAGAGCAGGAAAGGCGCAGCGACCTTCTTGTGCTCGACGCCACCGATCTGGCAGCCGGGCCCACCGCAATCGCCAGGCTGCCGCATCGCGTGCCGTTCGGCTTTCACGGGAACTGGCGCTGATCTCGTTCGAGTCTCTGAAAAGCTGCCGGATGACCGCCTTGGAAGGCGTGGCCTGACGCCGGCGTCCTGCGTCAAGCTGCATCCGCGCCACTTGGCCTATCTGTAGGCGCAATGCGAGAATGATTCGTTCCCATCTCAACCCCCGCCCCGTCGGGGACTCTGCGTCGGATTCCTCGGCTCACTGTGGTGCGTGTGCTCCTGTGCCACGTGCCCGGCGTGCGGAACGTTCCTGTCTGGCTTGCCCTTAACTACTCGTCCTTCGCTCAGTCGAACTCTGGCGGGCTGGTCAGCATTCGTTTGATCGGCGGCGATGAGCGCTCTGAGGCTGACCCAGGTTCCGGCGGAGCGGTTCAAGCGGTAGGCCACGCTGATGAGGGATTCAAGATGGCGATGCGGTCGGCAGGCGCGACGGTTGCATGACAAACGCGAAGCATCCGACGGTGCTCCTACTAGGTCTGGCAGGGCGTCTAAGCCCGGCTTAGTCTGCCGCCCAACGCTTGGAACCGACAGTCAGTCAGTCGGTGCTGGTAGACGTTGCTTCGTTGCTTCGGCGCTCCGGCCTTCAGCGCGGTTCGTCGATGCCGGCGACTGTGGCGATTCGAAGGGGTGCGGTGTCACTTTTGCAGGCATAGCGTGGCGACGCCCGCGTGGCAAGGGTCACGAGCGATGTGCACATCGTTTTCCACAGTCTTGTCCACTGGGACGGTGGAGAATTCCTACCTCAATGTTGAGGCGCTCCCAGGTCATCGCGGCAAGGTCATACACATTTTGTAGTGGACGCTGCTGTCGCGCGGTACCGCAAGGCGTGAAACAGAACCTGCCGGCCAACGTGCGCCGTCTCGGTCGAGCGCCAAGCGGAAGGCGTCCAGCGCAACCACGGCCAGATCAGAGCCGTGCGCGACCAGGCGCGCGCGGCGATAGATCCGCCTTACATTACAGCCGGACCTCGGTGATCTTCGCACCCTGCAGCGAGACCCCAGCCTCCAAGCCTACATTGGTCAGCACGAAGCCGACCACAGGCTGCCGAATCGTGTTGGTATCGATTCTGCCGTTGGCCCCGATGGTCGCGGCGGCTACAGTGGCGTCCGCCCCAGCCGTCCAACCTTTGCTGTTGCGGAACTTGTCCAGGGCGTCCTGAGTGGTGAACAGGTAGATCACTGCCTTCGATTGCGCGCCGGCCTGGAAGCCGATCGAGCCCGCAGTCGTGCTGTAGTAGGCCTGCGTGCGGCCGCCCACACGCAGCGCGCCGCGGCCGTACTCGGCGCCGATCCCCAGCTTCGCGCCAACCACCGACGGGAAGACCAGCACGCCTCTGGACTTGGCAACCAGCTCGCGTGAATCCGGTACTGAGTCGTAGAGTTTGGACAGGGAGGCGTCGACCTGGGCGTCGATGGACGCGCGCGAGGAAGCGGTGCTTGCGCGGTCGTCGGGGCGTGTAGTGGTGCAGCCGACGAAGGCCATGCCGCAAGCGGCAACAGCCGCCACGGTGCAGAAGGTTCGGAGTTTTGTCGAGTTCATAAGACCCCCTTCATCTGACGAAGAAGACTGAGAGGACAAAGCATCCAACGGACGCCGCGCCCGCCTGAGATCCAATGCTAGATCGTTGCCGATGTGGTTGGGGCGACAGGAGAACATGGCCCTATGCACGTCGCGCTCTCGAGGAAAAGAGAGGGGCTCAAGTTGGCGGCGCAGCCGCCGTGGGAGGTCAACTGCTGGACCGCGAACCCGCGACATTCGGCGGCTCCGCAAGGAGCGGAGCAGGACTGTTGGCCATTCTCTATTTCCTTTACGCCCTCTCGTTCCTTGATGCGACTTTGCCCGTGCTGGAGCCGGCTGGCAGTTGCGGCGGTAGTTGGTGCCGTTGTGGGGGCCGCGCTATTCGTTGTCATTCCCGTAGTCATCTTCGCACTGAAGGTTGCGGCGGGCCTTGTGGTCTTGTGCGTTTGCCTACATCTACTCGGTGCCATCGACCTCTGGCAAATGCTCGAATGATTTGTTCGCAGTTTCAACTACTGAGGTTCCTTCGGCCCAATCCACTTCTACTCACCCCGCCCGCGCCGTCGACACCGAGGCCGGCGGCTCTTGAAGCCGCTTAGTGCGCGATGACGCGCTCCATCAGGGTGATGTCACTGCGAGGCAGACCCTGCTTTGCGGCTTCATCGCGCCACGGCTTGACCGCAGCATCGACCTCCTGAAGTACATGCTCAGCTTCTGCGGCCGTGAGCCGGTAGAAGTCCGCGCATTCCAGCGCGGCGCTGATGTCCGGCTCTGCCGTGGTCCCGTCGATGGACAGGGTGTGCTGCGTCTTGTGGGGATTCGGGTTGATGTCAAACGCCGGGGCTAGCCGCCAGCCCGAGGCATCCCGGATGAATCCGTGATTGCGGAGGTGGTCGTCCGTGTTGCCAATGCGGATGTTGAAGAGCAACCGTCGAAACAACTGCGCGAGGTCTGCATCCACATGGCCACTGGCACCTTCGTCGCTGATGAACTGAGCGAGGTCGAGGTAGCTGGCGTCGTTCTTGCCGTCGGTGTATTCGAGCAGGGTCATGGCGGACGAGAACATCCTGCGGCTGTGCCCGTCGCGGTCAAAGCGCTTCGAGCAGTAGGTCACGAACTGGTCGGTGAGCTCCAGTCCGCGGGCCTCGGGCATCCATATGCCTGCGTTGTGCGCGAGTGCGCGCGTCAGCAGCTCCCAGCCTCCCACGTCGTGCCGGTCGTCCTTCGCAGGGAACTTGGCAATCCAGAGTGAGCCGTCTGCATCGACGAAGTTGGCCTTCGGACGGGCACCGCCGAGTGACGTCCCCGGCGCAATCAACATCGCGAGCCACTGTTCGAGCTCCTGCAAGTCTTCCCCATTGGAGTCCTCCAGGGCGCGGCTTGCACGGGCCAGTGCTCCGAGGTCGGTCACTGGCGGGGCGCCGAGCTCGTGGTTGTCCAGGAACGGGCCGTCATCGGTTGCGCGCAAGCGCAGTGCGCCCATACGGGTGGTGTCATGCACGCCCAGCAAGAAATCAATGTCTTGAAGTCTGCGAGGCTTGCGGCCCTCCCGTTTGGCGGCAAGGGATTCTCTGCGCTCGAGCAGGACACGGCCCCACCGGTCGGGAGCGGAGTCCATGAACACGCCAAAGGCCGTTGCCGGCTGCGCCGGGTGCTGTTCGCCGCCATAAAGGTCAAGGCGCGGGTCGAGCACGAATGCGCGCTCGTCCTGTAGCCAGGCATGGCTGTACTCGAACGCGGCTGGCGCATCCGTGCGGCTTTCATGGCGCCAGAGCGTCCCGACTAGGGTTTGGACGCCCAACTCGCGAGCGTCCAGGTGGACCTGGTACGACGTGCGTTCGCCTCTAGTTGTTGCCATCAGATCTGGTCCTTCGGGCGCGCGGACGACGTGCAATCGGTGTTTCGAGCTCCAGGTCCTGCAGCTTCCGGCCGAGCACGTCGTCCTTTGCAAGCATTTCGAGGTCCTGGTCCAGGCGCAGCACTCGTAGCGCGCGAAGGTAGGTGCCCAAGGCGATGTTCGGGTCGCCTTTTTCCAGTCGATTGAGCGTGTCGCGCGAAACGCCCATGCGCTCAGCCATCTGGACGGTCGAAATCTTGCGGCGACGGCGGGCCATGTGCAGCCGGTCGCCAAACGCCGTCATCTGGCGGGCGACCGAGGGAAAGGGACGCTGAAAGGTTCTGCCCATGATGTCTGATACTTTAGGCAAATCATCGGAGTTTGTCAATAGTATCGGACAGGCGATGCCGCCGTCCGTTCCGCGTCCTAATAAAATGTCCAATACTATCGGCAGAATTCAGCAATCTGCCTGAACTATCGGACGTTCCATGAGGAAGAGCGGGTCCTGACGGAGGGCCTAACGCCGACGGCGAGCCGCCTATTGGCGGGAAGTGCCGAAGGTCGAGCGCAGGGTTTTCTCCCAGACCCCTCATTCGCGCGTTCGTTGGGACGAGTCCCTCATCAAGCACCAGCTCCTTTGGCCCGATACCGTCGACGACAACCAAGAGTCGGAGCCGGACAACGCAGCGCCGGCTGGATGAGCCCTGTACTTGCGCCTTCAGGCATCGGCGTGGAACGCATTCATGCTAGAGACCCCGACGCATGAACTTCTGGGCATCGGGCGTCAATAAAAATTGTTACTGAAGTTGTTACTTTCGACCGACACGGTTACAACCCTGCCTTTGCCTGTGTCAAATCCGCTTTGAGGGTCCCCGTGCTTCCGAATGATTCGATCTACCGCTTCGACAACATCGAATTGCGCCCTTCGACCCGGCAATTGCTGATAGAGGGCCAGCCCGCCAACCTGGGGAGCCGCGCCTTCGATGTGCTTTCGGCCTTGATCGCGCACCGCGAGCGGATGCTGAGCAAGAACGAGCTGCTCGAGATGGTGTGGCCCAACCTGGTGGTGGAGGAAAACAACCTCCAGGTGCATGTGAGTGCGCTGCGCAAGCTGCTGGGACCCAAAGCCATCGTCACGATTCCGGGCCGCGGTTATCGCTTTGCCGCAGCGCTGGACGCTATGCCGGCTTTGGCCACGGCCGCCGCGAGCGTCGGTGCGCCCGCACCGAATCCCAGGGGCGCTCCCATGGCATCCGCCGCCCGGGCCCTGCGCTCGGAGACCGGCAACCTGCCGGCCTTGCTGCCTCCCCTGCTGGGGCGGGATGCCGAGCTGGCGCTGCTGCGCGAGCTGGTGCAGCAGCATCGCCTGCTCAGCGTGCTGGGGCCGGGCGGCATCGGCAAGACCAGCCTCGCCCGCGCCGTCGCCCGCCAGGTGGCGCACGACTTCCGGGACGGCGCCTGGATGGTCGAACTGGCCTCCACCTCCGAGCCGGCCACGCTGCCTGGCGCGGTGGCGCTCGCCCTGAGCATCAACCTGCCCGGCCGGGCTGACGCGAGCGTCGAGCTGGCCGAACGCCTGCGCGGCCACGAGCTGCTGGTGCTGGATAACTGCGAGCATCTGATCGAGGCCGTTGCTGCGCTCGTGGGCCACCTGCTCGAAGCCGTGCCGAACCTGCACGTCCTGGTCACGAGCCAGGAACCCTTGAAGCTGGCCACCGAGCGGGCGGTGCGGCTCGGCGCCCTGGCGGTGCCGGACCATGCCGTCCTCGCCGATGCGGCGACGCATGGCGCGGTGGCCCTGTTCGTGGCCCGCGTCGGCGCCATGCAGCCGGGCTTCCGACTCGACGAAGGCAATCTGGACGCGGTGGTAGACATCTGCCGCGAGCTGGACGGCCTGCCGCTCGCGCTGGAACTCGCCGCTGCGCGCGTTCCTCTCCTGGGCGTGCAGGGCGTGCGGCAGCACCTGGCCCAGCGCCTGCATGTGCTCAAGAGCGGCGTGCGCGATGCGCCCTCGCGCCATCGCACGCTGCGCACGACGCTCGATTGGAGCTATGCGCTGCTGAGCGCGGATGAACAGAAGGTGTTCCGCCGGCTCGGCGTGTTCGTGGGCGGCTTCGGCCTCGAGCTGGCGCAACAGGTGACGTCCGACGAGAGCATCGATGTGTGGGCCGTGCTGGACCATCTCGGCAACCTGGTCGACAAGTCGATGGTCGTGGTCGATGCCGGTCCGGTGCCGCGCTATCGCCTGCTGGAGACCGCCCGCGTCTACGCCCGCGAGCAGCTCGAGGCGGCCTGCGAATGGAACCACCTGCGCCAATGGCATGCGCGCTGCGTGCAGTCGGCGCTCGACCGGCGCGTGCGTGCCGGTCACCTGGGCGCCGAGACGGTGGACCAGTGGGTGCTGGCCTGCAGCCCCGAGATCGACAACCTGCGCAGCGCGATCGAATGGGCCTGCGGTCCGGGCGGCGATGCTGCGCTGGCGCTCGACCTGGTGAACATCGCCGCCATACTGATGTACCAGGCCGGCCGCTACCCGGAATGCCTGCGGTGGATGCTGATGGCCGAGCCGCTGATCAGCGAGGCCACGCCGGCGCAGGTGGTGGCCGAGTTCAGCCTCGGCATGGCGCTGGTCGGGCTGCACGGCGGCATCAGCGCGCAGCGGCGGATGCAACTGCTCGACCGGGCCTGCGAGATCTTCGAGCGGCAGCCGCCGCACGGCTTGCTGGCCCTCACGCTGTGTTCGAACGCCTATGTGGCAGCCGTGAGCGGCGATTTCGACAGCGCCGAGCGCCGGCTGGCGCAATGCCGCGAGCTGGTCGAGCAACCCGGCCTGCGCGCCTTCAAGGGCACCTGGCTGTATTGCTCGGGCATGGTGCGGCGCTACCAGGACCAGCCCGTCCAGGCGCTGTCTGCCTTCTCCCAGGCGCTGCCGCTGGTGCGCTCGGAAGGCAACGCGCGCACGCTCTTCCATGTGCTCAACAACCTGGCTGCCATGCATCAGGAACTGGGGCATGTGGACGAGGCGGTGGCCCAGTTCCGCGGGCTCATCGACCATTTGCAGCGCTCGCCGCTGACCGATGCGCAGATGATGGCCTTCGCGCTGAACTGGTACGCCCATGCGCTGGCCGGACAGGGCGCGCTCGAGGAGGCCCAAGCCCAGGTGCTTCGAAGCCTGCCGCATTGCCGCCGTTCGGTCGGGCTGCGCCACTTCGCGGGCATGCTGGCGCTGCTTTCGGCGCGCCAGGGCCGGCTGCGCGAGGCCGCACTGCTGATCGGCTGCGATGACGCCGCGCGTGAGCGGCGCGGCGAGCGGCGCACGCCCAGCGACGAGCGCACGAGGGCGGCCGCCCTGAAGCACATCGGTGCTGCCCATCCTTCGGCCAGCATCGAGGCTTGGCGCCTCGAAGGGGCCGGGCTCGACGAGGACGCCACCGTGGCGCTGGTGTCCCAAGGTCTCAGCGCGGGTCTGCACGTTCGAGCTGCGTGATCAGGTAGGGGAAGACGTCGCGCGCTGCATCGCGCCCGATGAACAGGTCCATGTGGGCGTAGCCGTCGAAGATGTGGCGCGTGTAGAGGGCAGGATCGTTGAAGGTCGACAGCCAGCGCTGCGTGCGGATGCAGGTTTCCGGGAAGAAAAGCTGGTTGCCGGCCCCGGCCACGAAGCTGATCGGCAGCGCCAGCCGCGGCGCGTTCTGCGGCACGACGTAGACGTCGCGCCCCTCGCTGTCCACTGCCTTGGCCTGCTGCATCATCAGGCTCAGCTGCTCGAAGGGGCGCAGCGACACGCAGCCGAACATTTCCGCCAGCGCCGTGTGGGTGGCGTTATTCAGTTGCGCGTGGGCATACGAGGGGCCGAAGATGGAGAACACTCGGCGGCACAGCGGGTTCTTGCAGTCCTCGCCCGCGGGAATGGGTACCTTCCACGCGAGCACGTCGATCTCGCGGTCCAGGTCGGTGGTGCCGGGCACGTTGTCGAAGCGGTCCTCCAGCGGTGCATAGCCCTGCAGCAGCCGGGCCAGGCCGAGGTCGGCCTTGGCGTAGTTGAGCCAGTTGGTCACCGGATGCAGCGTCAGCTGCGAGGAGACGATCGAGCGCACGCCGGTCATGCCGTCGAGCAGTGCCATCAGCAGGCTCATCGAGCCGACGCAGTGCGCGACCGCCTGCAGGTCCCGTGCACCCGTGGCCTCCAGGATGAAGCGCACCGCGGCCGGCCAGTCGACGCGGGCGATGTCGTCGATGGTGAAGGGGGCGATCGGGCTGCCGGAATCGGGGCTGGCCCGGTAGTCGAACAGCCACACGTCCCAGCCCCGCGCGCATAGCGCTTCCACCAGGTTCTGCTCCACCGTGTCGGTGGCGAAGGACGACGCCCGCACCGAGAAGCCTGGCGCCAGCACCACCGGCCCGCGCGCGCCGCCGGCATAGCGGGTGAGTTTGATCTTGAAGCCATCGCCGACGTCCACGCTGTGCGGCACCGGCGCCGGTGCGCGCAACGCGCGCCGCTGTAGCTGGGGGAGGTCGAGCGCCGGGAAGTTGTTCAGGTTCGCCAGCAGGCCGCCGTAGGCGCGGAACAGCGTCGTGGCGAAGAAGCCGCCAAACTTGGCCAGGTAGACGGCGTTGATGGCGTCGCGCGCGGCCGGCACCTGCTGCTCCACCTCGCCCAGCAGGTTGGCGGGCGGCTCCAGCCGGATGGAGGACGCCTGCCACAGCAGGTCTTCGAGGTCGAGCGTCAGAATGCCCTGCGCGACCAGCGGGCGATCGACGCTTTCGACGTCGTGCACACGCACGAACAGCGTGGTGGTGTCGGTCCAGGGGGAGGTGCCGGGACGCTGGTGCAGCAGCTTGTGGCCCTTGAAGCGCAGCCGCGAGTCGCCGCGCTGCAGCATCATCTCGTAGGTCATGGTCCAGGTTTCCACCCGCTGCGCGTCGGGCGGCAGCAGGTGGAACACGCCGCTCGCCACCGGCATCGGCTCGTGCCACAGCGCCGGGCAGGTGACGGTGCCGGAGATGGTCGCGGCGTGCGTCGGGTCCGAGACCATCGCGTGCAGGTCGTGGGTATGGATGGTCAGCTCGAAGCGCATCGTCTGGTTGCGCATGCGGCCCCAGGCACAGGCGACTTCGTAGTCGTCTGCGATGCGGCGTGCCGCGTCGGGGCGCGCGACCACCGCGTCGGTGCTGATCCAGCCCTGCATGGTTTCGGTGAACTGGAAGCTCGGGCTGAGCAGCGCCGGATCCTTCTCGATGAGCAGCTTGATCGCATGCTTCGCCAATTCGACGGCGCCCGCTTCGAGATGGCCGGTCACGTTTTGGAGAAGCGCTTCGGCGTCATGCGCGATCGACGAGATCTCCCGCTTCAGCCGTTCCAGCAGGCCCGAAGGAGGTGAGGCCGCAGGGGAGGTCGCAGGGGAGGCCGGAGCCGGGGACGCGCTGCGCGCGGGCAAGACCTGGCGCGGATTCAGGCCGAGCTCGATCACCCAGCCTCGCGCGTCGCACAGGTTCTGGCAGGCGCGCTCGGCCAGGGCCGTGATGGTCAATAGCGGATTCACGCCCGCAGCACCCGGCAGCACCGCGCCGTCGCAGACGTAAAGGCCCTCGTGAACCGCCTCGCCTTCGTTGCCCGAGAACACCTGGCCCTGGTGATTGACCACGCCATCGCGCCCGCTGTCGCCCATGCCGCAGCCGCCGAGCGGGTGCACGGTGATCAGCTTGCGGCCGAGCGATTCGGCCGATAGCGGATTCGGGATGAACTGGCCCTGGACCGCGTCGTTGGCAGCCCGCAGCCACGCCTCGTCCCTGGCGATCGTGGGGCTGGCGCCGGCGTCCGGCCAGTCGATGCGCAGCCGGTCGTCCTCCAGGTGCAGGCGGCCGGCCGCGTCGTCCACGCTCATCACCAGGTAGGTCTGCGTGCGGGCCACCGCGCCGGTGTAGGCGAGCCCGGTCAGGCTGCCGGGGTCGTTCTGCACCGCCTCGCCCAGGACCTGGGCATCGAGCAGGCGGGGCTTGGCCTGCGTGGCGCCGTACGCGAACTCGCCGCCCAGCATCGCGTCGGAGAAGAACAGCGCGGGCGCCAGCAGTGGGGCCAGCGCGCCCGGGATCACGCCCTCCTCGATCACCAGCCCGTCACCCACCTCGGGCGTCTGGCGCATGTCGATCACGCCGGTGATGCACGGCCCCGGCAGATCGGCCGGCGCGACCTGGTTGCGCCCGGTGCCCACACCGTTGATCGGGCTGCGCACGACCTGGTCCTGCGCATCGGTGCCGGACCGCCAGTAGCTGTTGTAGCCCAGCGCGAGCACATCGCCGTTGCCGGAGAAGCGCTGGCCGAGCCGGTCCGTCAAGGGCAGGCCGTGCGCCTTGGAGCGCAGCAGGATCTCGGTCGAACCCAGGGCGCCTGCGCCGAGCATCACCACGTCGGCGCTGACGCTGCGCCGGCCGGCGCTCGCCTGCGCGGCCGGACCGTCCGGCCCCCGCAGGCCGACCTCGTCGAAGTACACGCGCCAGCGCGCGCCGTCGCGCTCGACGTGGCTGACCTGCGCGCCCGTGAAGATCTGCGCGCCGTGGTTGTGGGCGTCGGGCAGGTAGTTCATGCGCGTGGTGTTCTTCGCGCCCACGTTGCAGCCGCTGGTGCAATCGCCGCACAGGTTGCAGCGCGGCTGCGTCACGCCGAACGGGTTCACCTGGTCGACGAAGTTCACCGCGATCGGCGCTCGCTTGAACGGCTTCTTCATCGCCGCGGCCGATTTCTGTAGCGCCAGCAGCTTGTTCAGCGGCGGGAAGTCTTCCGAATCCTCGGGATAGGGCGAGGGGTCGAGCATCTGCCGCGCGCGTGCGATGTAGGGATCGAGCAGCTTGGGGTCGCGCCGGAACTCGGCCGGCCAGGGCGTCGCGTCGAACAGGCGCGGATCGATCTCCAGCGTGACGTTGGCATTGATGAGCGAGGTGCCGCCCAGGCCGCAGCCCACCATCGCCAGCATGTCGTCGCTCAGGTGCAGGTTGTACAGGCCGTCGGGTGCGCCGAGCTTGCCGCGCGCACCGTCGATCTGCATGTCGGCCTGCGCGGTGGCGAGGTCGTTCGGGAACTGGCCGGGCAGGATCTCGCGACCGCGCTCGAGCACGCAGACCGTCTGGCCGGCGCGCGCGAGGCGCGAAGCCGCCACGCCGGCGCCATAGCCGGAGCCCACGACGACCACCTTGTAGTGCGGGGCGATCTCATCGAGCGAGCGGGAAATGGGCTTCATCGTCATGCCTTCGCCCCTGCCATCGTCTTTGTCCGGGCGTCCATCTCGGCCCGCGCGTCCGCCATCACCGCGACCGAGGCGGTGAAGAACTCGTCGAGCAGCAGCGTGGCGCGGCTCTGCGTGGCGTGCTGCGCGTTGCGCGAGAACGCCTCCCAGGCCGGTGCCGTGCGCTCGATGCCTGCGGCCAGCGCCGTCAGCATCGGGTTGTCGCGGTCGCGGAAGCCGCCGACGCCACGGGCGTGCACCGGGGGCACGCGGCCGTTCACCGGGTCGTTGAACAGGCGCAGCGATGCGATGTTCAGCGCATCGTCGATGAACATGGCCGAGGCGCCTTGCGTGGTGGTCATGGTGGGCTGGTCCATCACCCAGCCGCCGGTGTTGAAGACGCCGACCGGCCGGTTGAAGCCCGCCACCGGCAGCTCGTCCTCGAAAGGCTTGTGGCTGTGGCCGAAGACGAAGCTGAAATCCAGCTCCGATGGCTTGAGCCCGGCCTGCTCGAGCTGCAGCTTCACCGGCCCCGAGAGGTACCAGCGCAGGTCCGCCACGTCTTCGGCACTCATCACTTCGGCATAGCCGTCGCGCTGCGACTCGGCGCCCCGGCCGAGCGTGGCATCGAGCGTGCCGAGGACGAGCTGGCTGACCGTGACGCCCTGGAACACGTCCATGCTCCCGCTCATGCCGAAGTTCTGGTCGAGCTTGGCCACCAGCAGGGTGGCCAGTCGTTGAGAGAAGTCGTGCGATGCGGCGGCATCGCGCATCACCTCGTAGAGCTTGCCGGCGCCCGCGCCGGTCAAGCCGGAGCTGCCGAGGTCGGACCACATGAAATCGACCCAGGCGCCGTTCTGGCCCTCCAGGTCCGAGACCGTTACGGCGCCGGGGTTGCGTCCCGCGCTGCGGCCGGGGGCTTGCGCATTCAGGATCCTCATCACGCGGTACATCGGGTCGATGTAGTGCCCATGGTGCAGCACCACGCAGCGGCGGCGCGCGTCATCGAGCAGGCCGAGATTCGGGTAGGCGATGTCCACCCGCGCGTCAGCCAGGCCCGGACAGCCGGCCGCGAGCCGCGTCAGCATCGCCGAGCCGATCCGGGCGGCCCCGGCCTCCTCGCCCGCAGGCTCGAAAAGTGCGGTGTGCTTGATCAGGTCGTCCTCGACGCGGCCCTGCTGCAGCGCGTCCTGGAACTGCTGGTCCTGCGCGATGCGCCAGAGATGGTGGTCGTGGTTGCCGGGCACGTACAGCACGCGCGGGGCGAACACGGGCCGGCCCCCATCCTGCATCACCGTCTCGACGAAGCACTGGAACGCCGCTGCCACGTCGCCCATCGGCGACAGGCCCATGTCGAGCACGTCGCCCAGCAGGATCAGTGTCGGGGGTGGGCCGTCCATGGTGGACAGCAGCTTGCGCAAGGCGCTGCCGAAGGCGATCTGGGTGTCGCTGGGGCGGCGGGGATCGGGCCGTCCCTGCGCGTCGGCGTAGGTCAGGGTGCTGTAGGCGGCGCCGAGGTGAAGGTCGGACAGGCAGACATAACGGGGGGCATTCAGGGCCATGGTTCGTGGGCGCATCGGTGGGACCCGGCCGGGTCCGTGCCGGGACTGTCGCCGAAGGCGGCGGCGGCGTCATGAATGCAGCCCTTAAACGTCCTGAATTCGGCTGGCCGGAGGCCACCTGAAGCGGGTTTCAGCACGCTTCAGTACTACTTAAGGACCGGAAGGGCGCGGCGCGAGAAGCTTGGCTCTCCTTTTTCACAAGCCAACGGAAGAGCGCCATGATCAAGCTGAACACCACCACGGCCGCAGCCATCGCCGCGACGCGGCGTGCCGTCGGGGTGCCGCGGCAGGTTCGGCTGCGCAACGGCGCGCCGGCCCAGATCCGCGCCCTGCGTTCCGACGACGCGAAGCGCTTTGGCGGCTTCGTCGCCAGGCTGTCGGCCGCATCGCGCGGCGAGCGCTTCGGCCGCGGCTTCGGTACCTGCCCTCCGGCCATGCTGCTGGACCTGGTCAACGTGGACGGCGTCCGCCATGCTGCCTTCGTCGCCACGCTGAAGCTGGACGACGACGAGGAGGTCATCGGGGAGGCGCGCTACGACGTCAGCACGGATGGTGACTGCGCTGAGCTGACGCTTGTCGTGGCCGACTTCTGGCAAGGCCAGGGACTGGCCGAGCCATTGCTCGATCGCCTGCTCGAGGCCGCGCGCGATGCCGGCCTGCGTCGGCTTGTCGGCGAGGTACCCTCTTCCAACCACCGGATGATCCGCTTCATGCAGCGCATGGGCTTCGTCGCGTGCGCGCAAGGCGCCGATCGGCCGGTGCTTCGCATGGAACGTGGCGTGGCCCCACGGCTGCCGCAGGCGCCTGCGCTGCGACCCGTGGATGTGCTGCGGCGCTGGCTGAACAACCAGCTCTTCCAGTTCGGCTTCTGATGGGCCTCCCACGGCGAGATAAGATGCCGCGCTTTTGGCGCGCCGCAGCGCACGAAGGAACCGACATGGCGATCACCACCGATGGACCGCGTGCGGATGCACCCGCGCGGCGCATTCGCGACCTGCCGGGGCCGCGCGGCCTGCCTCTGCTGGGCAATGCCCTGCAGATCGAGCGCGAACGCCTGCACCAGCAGGTCGAGCAGTGGGCGCGCGAGTACGGCGAGACCTACCGCTTCCGCATCGCCTCCCGTGAGTTCGTCGTCATCTCCAACCCGGGGACGGTCGCCGCAGTGCTGCGCGACCGGCCCGATGGATTCCAGCGCGGCGCCAAGCTCAACACGGCCGCCCGCTCGCTGGGCTTCAACGGCCTGTTCACCATCAACGGCGACGAATGGAGGCGGCATCGCCCCATGGTGCTGCGCGGCCTGGACCCGACCCACATCAAGGCCTTCCATCCCACGCTGGTGAAGGTCACGCAGCGCTTCGAGCGCCGCTGGCGCCAGGCCGCTGACGAAGGACGTGCGATCGACCTGCAGGCAGACCTGATGCGCTACACCGTCGACGTGACAGCGGGCCTCGCCTTCGGCACCGACATCAATACGGTGGAATCGGACGACGAGGTTATCCAGAAGCACCTGGACAAGCTGCTGCCCGCGTTGGCCAAGCGCGTGCTGTCGCCGCTGCCGCGCTGGCTGACGCGGCGCGACCGGGCGGTGGAAGCGGATCTGGCGGCGGTGCACGGCGCCGTGAACGGCTTCATCGCCGCCGCGAGGCAACGGCTCGCCGACGAGCCTGAACTGCGCGAGCGCCCCCGCAACCTCATCGAAGCCATGATCGCCGAGCGCGACCGGCCCGGCTCCGAGCTGAGCGACGAGGACGTTTCGGGCAACATGTTGACCATGCTGCTGGCCGGCGAGGACACGACGGCCAACACGCTGGCGTGGATGATCTGGCTGCTGCATGCCCATCCCGAGGCCGCGCGACGGGCCGCCGAGGAAGTTCGCCGCGTGCTCGGCAACCAATCCCATCCTACCCACGAGCAGTTGGGCGGGCTCGATTTCGTGGAAGCCTGCGCGCACGAAACGATGCGGCTGAAGCCGGTCGCCCCGCTCCTCATCCAGGAGGCCGTGCGCGATACCGTGGTGGACGGTGTGGCAGTGCCTGCCGGCACGCCGGTGATGTGCCTGATGCGCCCGGCAGCCGTGGACGCCGCGCATTTCCCCGATCCCCAGGCCTTCCGGCCGGAACGCTGGCTCGCCGGCGATGGGCCGGCCCGGGCCGCGGGCTCGGCCAAGCGCGTCGCCATGCCTTTCGGCGCGGGGCCCCGCACATGTCCCGGCCGCTACCTCGCGCTGTCGGAGATGAAGATGGTGGCCGCGATGCTGCTGGGCGCATTCGAGATCGCGGATGTGTCCACCCCCGACCGCACCGAGGTGCAGGAGCGGCTGGCGTTCACCATGTCGCCCGTAGACCTGAGGTTGCAGCTGCGAACCCGGGCCCAGTAGCCGTGCGCAAATAGCTGCGCATGAAATCGCGCCTTTCGCGCCATGCGATCCGCGTTCGCCTGCAGCTCGAAGGCGCAGCCTGCCACTTGGTTGCCGGCTCGTGCGACTCCGTGAGCGTGTGGGGCAGGGGATCGAAGAATGACCACTATGAAAATTCCCGTCGCGCAGGGTCTACGATCAGGCTGGCCGATTGACCACGCTCGACGGCAAGATGGTGGACCTGTCCGCCCGGGAGCTGAGCCTGCTCGAGGTGCTGCTGCAGCGCGCTAGGCGGCCGCTCCGCAAGGACCAGCTGGTTGAGCGCCTGTGCGAGTGGGGCGAGGAGGTGAGCCTCAAGCGGGCGTTGTCGCTCTTACACGTTGTTGTCCGTCGTGCTGATCTGGATGCTGCACGAATTGGGCTACGACTCGCGCGCGCTTGTCGCTCAGACGCTGCTCGCCTGGTTCGTACTGCCGATCACCTACGCGGTGACGACGACTTCGGACGAGAACATCAACTGGGTGCGCGGGCCGGGCAGGTTGCAGCGGCGCGTCCATCCGCTCGTTTGGCTCGGATTCTTGATGCTGGCGTTCCCGATCGGCCTGTACCTGCCGACGCATTTCGTTTTGCAGGCGCTCTTCGCTCAAGCGGGTTGAGCAGGATCGCCTTCGGACCGGTGCAGGCAGGTCGCGCGATCGGCCTCGGCGCTTCTCAGCGTACGGAATTTCACCAATCAGGACTATTTCAGCGTTTTGCTGAAAGCCTTCGATTCAATGAAAAACGTGGAGCGCAAAGCGGCGGACGCTCTCCGCCTGTGCTGGAGCAGGTGCCGCGATCAGGCTTTTGGACATTGAACGTGAGGTGCTGACACCGGGCCACGAGGGCGATATCGTGGCGCACATCGACGTATCGGGCAGGCGCCATGCGCTGCTCTGCGAAGTGAAGTCCGATGGCCAGCCGCGCCGCGCCGCGCCGCGCCATGTTCGGATCGCGCTGCTTCAGCTGCGTGGCGCATCAGGCGCAAGATGCCACGCCGGTCTTCATCGCCTCCTATCTGACGCCCGAAGCCCAGGCGCTATGTCGCGAGCAAGACGTGGATTTTGTCGACCTCGAAGGCGATGCGCGCCTGGTTTTTGACGGCATCTTTATCGAGCGCCAGGTTGCAAGCAAGGCCTGTTGCGGTCGACGCGACCTCAGGTAGCTGTTCAAGCCGAAGTCCGCACAGGTGCTGCGCGCGTGGGTGCGTGGCAAATGTCTAGTCCCCCAGCACCACCACGTGTCCCTCCCGTGGATCGGCGCCACCCGCATGTAGCTTGGCGATCAGCTCTTGCGCGGCTGCATAGCCCCTGCTTTCGACCACCCTCATCCACGGCCGTGCGCGGTCGGCGATTCGCTCGACGAAGCCGCGTTGTGCTGTGTTGAAGTTCTGATTGAATAGCGCGTGTCCCCAATCGGCGTTCCGCTTCTTGATCTGCACCGGCGCGAAAAAGAACTTCGGCGCCGGACCGGGCAAGTCGGTGTCGCGCAGGAAGTTCGTGTTCTGTGCCGAACCGGCGAAGCAGTCGTAGACCAGCGCGTCTCCGAAGTGGTGGTGCACGTGCTCGCGCAGCGACTCGTCACCTGAAAAGTCGACATACAGCGTTGGCACGTCGCGCCGAATCGACCCCAACGCGTCGTAGGTCGTCGTCTGCCGATAACAACCGAGGCCTTCGACGAAGGCTGCGTTTCGCTCGGAGGTGAGTGCGGAGAGCTCGATGTCGCTCTCGCCTTGCAGGCAGAACGCCGTGCCATAAGCAGTCTTGCTCGACGCGCTGGAAACGACCAGTTGCCTGGCGCCGAAGTACGCGTTGTCCTGCAGGAAGTCGGCCAACATGAACGAGGTGAGGAACAGCGGCCGCACAACTATCTGATGGTCCTCGCGTTGTGGCAGGTACCCCGCGTCCTGACTGCAGCGCGTGTATTGGTTGTAGGCCGAGGTGAGCAGCTTGCGGTGTTCGGCGCCGTCGTAGAAGCCGCGCGCCGTCACTCGCTGCGGCGCCACGATCAGGTGGCTTGCGATCGGAAAGTAGCCGTAGAAGCGCTCGCCGATCGCGACGCCCGAAACGGTGGAAGCGACGACATCGGCGAAACCCCACACCGGCATGTGGCCCCACGCATCGTCGTTCGTCGGAAAGAAGGCCCAGTACTGCATCGCATCGCCGAAGGCGGCGTAGGTAATGTTGTTGGTGGTGATCGCCACGCGCGAGATCTTCAGCAAGGCCTCGCCCTGCGCAAGCGGCAGGGGAATAGCCCGCGCTTCGATGCGGCTGTGGTTCAATGCCAACTTGTCGGTGAGCAGCCGCGTGATGGAGATCGTTGTGTCATTCATGGTTGTGCTTCACTTCGTCGTCAAGGGTCAGTGGCTTCACTGTAGTGGGGGCCGGCTCATCGTGGGTTCGGAATGCGCCATGTCGCTCACGCACCGGTAAGCGCACCGCGTGCCAAGCCACTGAAGCGCCCTTCACAGGCGCGCGCACGCTTCACGGTGCAGGCAATTTACGACGCGTTTGTTCGGATTTGGCAGGCGCAAGGCTGGGAGCGGCTTACCACCCGCTCCGTGGCGCTGGAGACCGGCATCTCGGTGGGCACGCTGTACGAGTACTTTCCCAACAAGCAGGCGCTGTTGTCCGGCTATGTGCGCCATAGCATGGACGTGCTGCTCGCGGCAATCGAAAAGCAGGTCGTGCAGGCCGTCGATGCGCCGTGGCAGGAACGCTTGCACCACTTGTTGCGGCTGACGCTCGGCATCGACGCGCCCGAGGTGTCCTACTACGACGCCAAGATGCTCGGCCTCGAGCATCAGATCGCCGAGCTCAAACACCACCGGCGTGTGCATGACGAGATCCTCGCGGCCTGGTCGAAAGCGCTGAACGCCTGCGCCGATTTGCCGCAGCCGCCGTCGGCGCACACGGTGCACACGCTGTTCCTTTCGGCCTTTGGCGGAAGGCGCTATCTGTTGCTGGTGAATGCCGATGAGGCTACAGCCAGGGCGTGGGCCGTGGAGCTCGAGCGTCAGTGTCAGTTGACGCTGTCGGCGCCGTCGCAGCCCCAGCCCTCGGGGCGCGCCTCTAGCTCGCTCGCCAGATCCGAACAAGCGCCTCGCCAATAACCTTGAGTTTCGACCGGCGCGACGCCTTGAGATGCAGCCTCTGCAGGGCGGAGTAGGCGCGCGAGCCACCGGCGGGGACAGCCCGGTATTCCGAACCCGCGCATACGGGGTCGTCGATAAAGTCTCCGGCACTCGATGGCAGTTTCACGCCATCGACCACACCACCGGAGACATCGATGAACACCCACTTGGCGCGTGCACCACAAACGCAGGCTTCGCTTCCGAAGGACAACGTCGTCGACGCGCTGTACTCGAAGGTCAGCTGGCGGATCATTCCGCTGTTGATCGTCTGCTACATGGTCGCCTACCTCGACCGCATCAACATCGGCTACGCGCAACTGCAGATGAAGCAGGTGCTGACGTTCAGCGATGCGGTGTACGGCCTGGGCGCCGGCATCTTCTTCATCGGCTACTTCCTGTTCGAAGTGCCGAGTAACTTGCTGCTCGAAAGGATTGGCGCGCGCAAAACGTTGCTGCGCATCATGTTCTGCTGGGGCATCGTCGCCGCGGCGATGATGTTCGTGCAGACGCCGACGCAGTTCTACGTGCTGCGCTTCCTGCTCGGCGTCTTCGAGGCCGGCTTCTTCCCCGGGATCATCCTGTACCTTACGTACTGGTATCCGTCGAAGCGGCGCGGCCAGGTGATCGCCGTCTTCATGGCTGCCACCACCGTTGCGGGCGTCATTGCCGGCCCGTTGTGCGGCGGCATCATGAAGTACCTGGACGGCGTGAACGGGTGGGCTGGCTGGCAGTGGCTCTTCCTCGTTCAAGGCTTGCCCGCGTCGCTGCTCGGCATCGTGGCGTACTTCTACCTGCAGGACAGCCCCGAAGACGCGCGCTGGCTGAACGCTGCTGAAAAGACCGCGCTGCGCACCAACCTCGAGAACGACCACGGCCTGGTCGCCGGCGGCTCGCACGCGAGCCTGGGCCAGATGCTTCGCGATCGCAAGGTCTACGTGCTGGCGTTGGTTTACTTCTTGCTGCTCGGCGCGACCTACACGATGATCTTTTGGGTGCCGACCCTCATCAAGAGCTGGGGTGTCGCCGATCTGATGAAAATCGGCCTGTACTCGGCGTTGCCCAGCCTGATCGGCGTGTTCGGCATGGTCCTGATCGGCCGCAACTCCGACAAGCACGGCGAGCGCCGCTGGCACTTTGCCGGCAGCGTGGCCATCGCAGCGATCGGACTTGGCATCACGACGTTGACGCATGGCAACCTCGGTGCGTCGCTTGCCGCCCTGTCGCTTGCCGTGATCGGCATCGCTGCTGCAACGCCGCTGTTCTTTACGATCACGACCGAGTATCTATCGAAGGTCGGTGCGGCCGCGGGCATTGCCCTCATCAGCAGCCTCGGCAACCTGGGTGCGGCAGCGAGTCCCGCCGTCACAGGCGCGATCACTGCGCGCACTGGAAGCCCGGTCTATAGCATGTATCTGGTGATTGCGCTGTACCTGCTCTCGGGAATCATCCTGCTGCTCGCGGTGCGTTCGGCGAAGACGCCCAAGAATGTTCAGGGCTAGAACCAACACACCCAGGAATGGAAACAAGGCAAACGGACCACCTGAGCAGTATGGACGCATCGTTCCTGCACCTGGAAACGCCAGAGAAGCCGATGCACGTGGGCAGCCTGATGCTGTTCGACTTGCCCGAAGGCTACGGGCTTGCCACCAACTCTGCGCAAGGCGCGCCATGCCGCCCAGGGAAAACGCATGCTCGCTGACGTCGACCGCGCGCGCCAGACGGCGAAGCAGCTCGAGTCAGACCTGGACCGCGAGCAGCAGCCGAAGACGCTGTGGCCCAGTTGCTCGACGCCGAGCGTGAGGCGCTGCTTGAAGCACAGCAGTTCGCAATGCCCAACGCCCGACCTCGCCATCCCGAGGGGGATACTCCACAGTGGATCACTTCTAGATGGAAATTAACAGCTCAAGGACGAGTGGACGGGGATCAACGTGCTGGACGGCCCCTTGCACGCGCTGCCTCACTTCGTGCGAGAGTTGCGGCAGCGCACCCGGGGTGCTGAGCTGCAAGCGGGCGAGGTTGTGACAGGTGCATGGACGACGCGCGGCCGATTGATCATGGTCAGGTATGGCCCGCTCAATTCGACGCGCCTTTTCAGTTGCTGGAAATCGCGTCCCGTTGATGGGAGAGACGGCCTACGCGACACGGCTTCCAAAGGGCTGAATGCGGACCACCGGCGGACGTTCGGCACCTTCGTGCTTAGTCAAGAACTTCGGTGCGTGGGCTCGTCACGGCGCGCGCGCAATGCATCGCCTCTCAAATTGACAAGACGGCACAAATATCCGTCGACTTCCCGCTCGTCCCTAACAGTGTGAAAACGCCGGCATTGTCAACTGTGAAGACGACCCGTCCCACGTACAGCGTAGTTGTAGGGCCGGGCGGCACGTCGCTCGGAAAAAGTATGAGCACGTTATGCCCGGTGGTAACAAACGTCGTAGTGCCGTCCGGGTTGAAGGTCTGCTTGGTTACCGACCCGTTCGCTTTCAAGCTGAGAGTGGCCCCGCTGATGACATTGGTGAATGTCAGTTGTACGCCCTTGCCGGCCGTAATTGACTTCACCGGGTTGCCCTCCTTGTCCGTGAACACTTTGGTGTCCGGAGGCGTGCCGGCGACCTGAAACTGCAGGGGGAAACTACACGCCACTCCTGCTGGAAGAGTTTCCTGAGCTGCAACCAGTGCCGTGACCAAACCGAATGCCAGTCCAAGCGCAGTGGCGCGTACAAGACGTGAGGAAACCAGTGCTTTCATGGGAACCTCCAAGTTGGTCGAGACACCTTCTTCTGCGCCCGCTCGAATTTTGAGACTCATCCCCGTAACCGAATGCGGAGTATTCAGGTGCTTTTTGTAAGGGAGGTGAAGTCTCACGTCCTGGGCGTCGTTGCCGCTACGACCGGGCCTCTCCACGCTAGCACCGGCAGTTCCCCTCCTGGGGTGGGCAACGCTGCTTACGGATTGGGTTCAACAACCTGCGACACAACCATCACATTCATGCCCTGCAAGGAGGCGAGTACGAGATCTCGCATACGGTGGCCGGCAAGACTGCTGTCGGGTCGCTGTCAGCGAGCTGCAGGCTACAGAAGGTGGCGTCAACCGAGTTCCGGTTCGAGAATTCCAACTCCAGCAAAAGAGCTGCCGTATCGACTGATGGACTCGATCATTGGGGCCTCGAACCCGCTACTTGCGTTGCAGTCCGCCGAGCACTACGCCAAGTTGCTCGTCGTTCAGGGCTGGATGCACTTCCATGTCCATCAGATCGGACCACTCGAGAACCCAACGTGCTATTGCGGAAGCGTCGTCTGCCTCGCTGATGCTAATGCCCGTGCCGTTCGCCACGTCGTGCCAGCGCCCGAGCAGCTTGACGCCTACTGGAGGCTGTCCACCCGTTTTCGCGAAGCGCTCGATGACAGCGTTGCGATTGCCGGAGGAAATGCGCCAATGGCCGATGAAAAGCATGATGTTCGTCCCCTTTCGGCACCTTGGAAGTGCGCTGCAGGCGAGTGGCGCGCGAACAACGCCGGGCATTGGGTGACGCCCTGGGTCATTGATAGTCGAACGCGCCCAAATCTGCAAACCGCCGAGGCGGCCACGGCGTGGCTCGCTTTCCGCACCCGATCAATTTTTCGGCGACTCGGCGCAGGATCGGCGTCCAGTTCCCCACGGGGGCGACCACGGCGAATGCACGGAATGCGCCAAGCCCCTCCCTCGGCGCCAAAACTGCGCGATCATTGGAAGTGTCGGGCCAATCCGAGCCTTCATTGAGGAGCTTCGCGGAGGGTCGACTGCGCCCAGATCCGTGCCCGAGCTGCTGGATCGGGGTTCGTTCTTCAAAACTGCATCGAGAGACCAACCGGTTGCGGACCTTGCTGCCTTTCGATGAAGGCGATCACGCGATCCCCCATGCGTTGAAAGCCCAGGTCGACAAACTGCTCGCCGATCTGCATATGACGAAGATGCAGGCGATCGATGTCGGGCGGCAGTCGAGGCTCGGCGGCATGGATGGAAAGGCGGCGGGCATCGATGCGCAAGCCGAGCGTGGCTTGCAGCAGCATGAACACTGCTCCGGCGGCCCACGCTTGCGGCAGGCACGCCACCGGATAGGCGATCGGCGCCTCGCCCGGTGCCCGCTCAAAGCCGCAGAACAACTCCGGCATTCGCATGCCGAAGTGGGTTGCCGCTTCGAACATCTCGCTCAGCAGGCGCACGACCCCATCGCGTTCCCCGTAGCGCGCCATGCCTGCGGCGCAGAGCACGACATCGTGAGGCCAGACGGACCCGTTGTGGTAGGACATCGGATTGAAGCGCGGCGCCTCGGGCGGCAGCGTGCGGATGCCCCAGCCTGAATTGAAGGCGCTCGACAGCAGCTGGTGCGCAATGGCCCGGCCTCGGTCCAGGCGGGGCAGGCCGGTATAGAGCAAGTGGCCGACGTTGGAAGAGCGCACTCGGCAGGGCCGGCCCACGCCGTCCAGCGCGAGTGCGTAGAACTGAAGATCGTCCTGCCAGAAGTGTCGTTCGACCGAGGCGCGCAGCTCCTCGGCGCGGCGCTTCCAATGGCCCGCCGGGCCATGATCTCCGCGCCATTCGGCGAGCTCGGCCATCGACAGGTAGGCGCGGTAGGCATAACCCTGGACCTCGATCAGCGCGATCGGCCCTTCGGGCATGCGGCCGTCTTCATGGAACACCGAATCGTTGCTGTCCTTCCATCCCTGGTTGGCCAGGCCGCTGGCCTCGCCACGCGCATAGCTCAGGAAGCCGCCGGGGTTATTGGCGCTGCTGCGCTCGATCCAGCGTACAGCCGAGTTCAAGGCCGGCCAGAAGGGATCGATCGCGCGCGAGTCACCCATGCGCTCGGCATAGGCGCCTGCCAGCACGATGAACAGCGGCGTCGTGTCGACACCGCCGTAGTATTTGGCGAAGGGCAATTCGTCGACGGCGGCCATTTCCCCCTTGCGCGTTTCGTGCATGATTTTTCCGGGCTCGGAATCGCGGAACGTCGAGGTGTGCTGAGCCTGATGATGTGCAAGGAACGCCAGCACACCGTGCGCCAGCGAGGGGTCGAGCCAGAGCATCTGCAAGGATGTCACGATGGCGTCGCGCCCGAAGGGCGTCGAGAACCACGGAATGCCCGCGTAGGGATAGGGCCCCGTGGGCAGATCGGTCGTCAGCAACGCCAGATCGGCGCGCGACTTGTCCAGCCACGACTGGAACAAGCGGCCCGAGACCTGCGCCCGTGCCCCGCGCCGTTGCCGCACACGCATGCTTCGCCGTGCCGCCGCCGCAGCCTGCCGGTAGCGCGTGCAGCTCGGTGCAGCCGTTGCCGCGGGGCCGATTTCCATGTAGAGCGTCCATGGCCGCCGTTCCAGCACGTCGACCTGGAATTCGGCATGGTTCTCATCCAGGCGAGAGGGCGTCTCCGAAAATGCGATGCAAACCGTGCGCACCAGGTTGTCCAGCCCTTCATAGACCCACTGCAGCGTTTGCTCAGCCACCACGGAAGGATGCCGTCGGCCGCGTTGCGAACGCTTTTGCCCGCGTACCTCGAACATGTCGCGAAAGTCCGCCCCCAGCTGGATCGCGAGCGGGGCGCGCACCGGAGACAGGCCATAGTTGAACAGCGTGATGCGCTCGAAGATGCGCCCGTCCCACAGGAAGCGCTTGCGTTCCACGTGCACGACGCCTTCGGGGGTCGCCGCGTCGCCCAGCGGCGGCAGCGGATGGTTGGCCAAATGCGCCGTGAAGAAGACGTTGTCCTGGCTGACTGCGCCCGAGAGCAACGAGGGCCTGCGGCCGCCGAAGCGCAAGCGAAATTGCGACAGCAGCCGGGTGTCGTTGCAGAACAAGCCATCGGCTTCGCCCGTCACGTCGCCATAGATGTCGGCGACTAGGAAGGTGTCGCCTTCCTTCAGAACAAACAGGCGCTGAGGCGTGCGTTCGACCCACTGCTCGACGTCAAGCTCGGCAAGCGCCGGCTCCTGTTCCATTCCCTGGCCTGCCGGCTCAGGCTGCCTTGGGATAGCCATGTTGCGGATACCTCGTCCTGAATCCGGGCAGTCGATAGTAGAGATCCAGGTAGGCGCTGGCCATGACCCGGGACGAGAACCGCTGCTCGAAGGCGGCGCGAACCTGGCCCCTGTCGAGCGCGATCGCTGCTTGCACGGCCGCAACGGCTTCGTCTTCGTTGTCGACGATCAAGCCTGATATGCCTTGTTCGAGCACTTCGGGGACGGAACCGCATCGCCACGCGATCACCGGTGTGCCACAGGCCATGGCCTCGACCATCACGAGCCCAAAGGGCTCCGGCCAATCGATCGGAAACAGAAGCGCATTGGCGTTGCCGAGGAACTTCGCCTTGTCGCCATCCCCGATCTCGCCCACGAATTCGATCAGTGGGTGGTTCAGCAGGGGGCGGATGCGGTACTCGAAATATTCTTTGTCCACGGCGTCTACCTTGGCAGCGATCTTGAGCGGCATGCCTGCACGGATGGCAATGGCGATAGCGCGATCGGGACGTTTCTCTGGCGAGATGCGCCCGAGGAATGCGAGATAGCCGCCTTGCGGGACGGCCTGGAACGGATAGAGCGCTTCATCCACGCCGTTGTAGACGGTGCCGTGCCAGTTTGCAAATTGCAGGGGCTTGCGCTGGTGATTGGAGATCGATGCCAGCGGGAACCGGTTCCAGCACTTGTACGCCTCGGGCAGATCCCTGACATCGAGTCGGCCGTGCAGGGTGGTGAGAGTGTGGCCCGGCGCATTTTCGAAAAACGGGAAGTGCAGCAGATCGATGTGGAAGTGCAAGACGTCGAACTCGTCGGCACGGCGCCGCACTTCGTTCAGCAGGACCAGATGGCTGGCCAGGTCCGACTTCAGCGTGGCGGGGTCAAGGCGCAATGCCTGGTCGCGCGCCGCGACCAGCTTCGCCCGCGTCTGCGCGTCCGCCGATGCGAACAGCGTGACGTCGTGGCCCTGTTCGAGCAATGCATCGGTCAGGTACGCGACCACACGTTCCGTGCCACCGTAAAGACGCGGCGGCACGGCCTCGTAGAGCGGGGCGATTTGCGCGATCTTCATCGTCGATCTCCCAAAGTGCCGTGGCATCGGCCAACACTCATAGATACATGGTCTCCCCTCCAGTTTTCAAGAGGGCAGGATGCTCGACGTCCGTTCGGACTTGTCGCGCTCCTTGACGGCGCGTGCAGTCAGCAAAGATCGGTGCCGCGGACCTGCGGGAAGCCGCAAGGCTGCACGCAGACGAGCGGGAAGGGAATTGCCCTCGCTGCCCTCAATACACCCCCAATACCTTCAACTAGATGATGACGCCAATGGCACGCCGAAGCGCCAAAGGATGATGCTTTTCATGTGACCTCCTTGGTGGCTGGTCTGCAGTGAAAGTACCGAGCGGCACCCCGGAGGGAGAGGGAAAAAAGCGATCCTCGCAGTAGGAAAACGCTCGCCTCAGCGACCGCCGACGATCTGGGCCCGAGTTGCGCAGAGACGCTGCCCCACGGACGGCCGGGAATGGGCAAGTCTCGTCATCATGGGTGTATCGCCCGGTAACCGAGAGTTTCTGCGAGGGGGCGCACCACAAGGTCTGCGGATACCCGTGCGCGCTTGATCCAGCGCACGGACCGCGCAGTTTTCTCCATCCTGCCGAAGCGGCGGGGCGATCATCGGCCGCGTCGCGGGGGTCGCAGAGGCGTTCTCCAAAACCAGCTCGCCCACGCGCTTGCGTTGGCCGGGGCGGATCGCCTCCCCGGGGAGCTTGTCGCCCCGATGACTTGGCCAGTCAGGTTCGCCGCGTCCATAGGGCGTTGCGCCTGCCTGTTATTGTTTTAGGTTTATACCCAGGGCCGCGGTCCTAAACTGCTTCGCTGCTTCCGGCAGCTGACTCTTGGAATGGCGTTCGCACCGGACGCTGCGGCTCGTGCAGCTTCCCAGGAGATCCACATGCACAACGAGGCTCAAAGGAATTTGGACTATCGGGGCTCGCTCATCACCATCGAGCTTATCGGGAGCGGCGAGCAGATCTCTGCGCGCGCTGACGTGCACCGGGACGGGGAATTCGCAGGCCGTGTCGTACTTGCGGCAGGTCAGGCCGAACGGGAGATCCTTTTCGACAAGCTCGAGTGCAAGGCGAAGGAGCTCGTCGACGGGCTTTTGGCCGCCGGCAGTCCGGCGGCGACGGCCTGCTCCGGGCTCGGGCCGCAGAAGACGACCGGCTGCCCATAACCGCGCATGGCCATCCTCGTCGGTACCGCTTCGTGGACTGACAACACGCTGATCGACTGCGGGCGCTTCTACCGAAGGAAGTCAGGGCGCCGGAGGCGCGCCTGCGCTACTACGCGTCGCTTTTTCCCTTGGTCGAAATCGATTCGAGCCAATACGGGGTCCCCACGCCGACCAACGCCTGCAACTGGTCCGAAGCGGCTGCTCAGGGAAGCGTTGCACGCGATGCCCGACACGTTCGGCGCTTCATCGCTCATTGGCGTACCGATCTGCAACGGCTTCCTGCCTGATGCCCGCCTTCGCTCCCGCACGGCACGCGGCAATGCAGGACGGCGTTCTCCGCGACCTGACGCACCATCAGCGCGGTGAGCTCGTGCCGGCTCGGCGGCACGCGTCGCGGACAACGTCCCCGGATCTCTGAAGCCGTCGCCTTCCACGGCGAGCGCTGTCGCGCAGTATTTGGGCAAAAAGGCTTACACGGCCACTCGCGGCGAGGACGTCTGCTCCCCAAATGCCCTTCGGCGTGGGCAAAAGGAGTGCAGCGTGCAAGTGCGAACCGACGTATACCGGGCACGGGGAGACGACGGGCAGGTCTACATCGTCTTCCGGCGTACGCCCATAGTCTCCGTCAAGACTCCGTACGGATCCGTCAAGAAGCAGCGCGAGCCGAAGTTTTATCTCGGCAACGGGGACTTGCTGGAATGTTCCGGCGCCTATGACACGTTCAAGACGGTCGACGGCAACCTGGTAGTTCGACTCTTGCCTGCGAGGGCAGGCGCCGTTGGATAGGCCCGAGCGCAGCGAGTGCGTTGAAACTCCCCAGCCTCGCAAGCGCGCAGCACTTCTTGACGATGCATGCTTGGCGCATTGGTGAGATCAGCTCTCACACCTGCGTCTGTATGGGCTTTCGCCCGACATTCCGCGCCCGCTCTTCTTGGTGTCGTGCTGTCGGATCACGGCCATTCTCATGAAGCGCACCTGGCTGCTCTTAGCCCAAGCGGTGACGGTCCTGCTGGCAGGATATTTCGTCGTCGCCACGCTCAATCCAACGTGGATTCGGGGACGCTCTTCCTCGCCCGATCGCGTGATTTCGGTGACGCAAGCGCCCGCGTCGTCGAACGCCGTCATCGCGCCTGGCAGTTTCAGCGCCGCCGCGAAGAAGGCATCGCCGGCCGTCGTGAGCATCAACACCAGTAGGACGGCCAGGCGAAATCCCAGCAGCAACGATCCCTGGTTCCGCTTCTTCTTCGGCGATGAGGCTGGCCAGCAACTGCGCGTCGGGCTCGGCAGTGGCGTCATCGTGAGCACCGACGGCTACATCCTCACCAACAACCACGTGGTGGAAGGAGCCGACGAGATTGCCGTCACGCTGAATGACAGTCGTCATGCACGAGGCAAGGTGATCGGCACCGATCCGGAGACGGATCTTGCCGTGCTCAGAATCGAGCTCGACAAGCTGCCTGCAATCGTGCTGGGCAACTCCGACGCACTGCAAGTCGGCGATCAGGTACTTGCAATCGGGAATCCCTTCGGCGTCGGCCAAACTGTCACTGCAGGTATTGTCTCGGCGCTCGGACGCACTCAGCTCGGCATCAACACGTTCGAAAACTTCATCCAGACCGATGCGGCCATCAATCCCGGAAACTCCGGCGGCGCACTGATCGACGTGAACGGCAATCTCCAGGGCATCAACACAGCGATCTATTCCCGCTCGGGTGGCAGCATGGGCATCGGCTTCGCGATCCCGATCTCGACGGCCAAGCAGGTGCTGCAAGACCTCGTCAAGGAAGGCAAGGTCACCCGCGGATGGATCGGCGTGGAGCCTTACGATCTTTCGCCCGAGCTGGCGCGGACCTTCGGGGCCAGGGCACGCTCCGGTGCGATCGTCATCAGCGTTTTGCAGAACGGCCCAGCAGCACTCGCCGGCATACGGCCCGGCGACGTGATCACCCGCGTGGCTGAAAAGCCGGTGAGAAATGTGCAGGAGCTTCTGTCCACAGTCGCAGGGCTCAAGCCCGGCAGCCCGGCGCAATTTCAGCTCCAACGCGGCTCTGACGAGCTGCAGGTGCCGGTGACGCCCAGCATACGTCCGAGCAATCCGATCCGACGCCAGCCGGCCGTGCCGCAGTAGCAGGTCGCTCCTCTCTCCAAAGAGCGCGTTGCTTCAGTCCGGCGAGTGGTGGGAAACCGGAGCGTTGTGAGAAGGCGAACCGACTGAGCGCGCCCCCGAGCCATTGCGCGGAGCCGCAGCCGGCGGCCGCGGTGCGGCCGCTGCGCACGGCGCCTTCGATCGTTGCCGGATACGGACCTTCGACATAGCGCCGCAGGCCAGTAGGCTCCGGATTCTCGGCTTTCGCGACCCTTGCAACACCAAGGCAATGCAGCCTTTCTGCTGTCGCGCGACGGCCATGGCCGCTTACCCGCACCGGCCCTCCCTTCAAGGAGGTTGCCACCAAGCTTGAGGATCTCAGAGGTGCGGGCAACGCCGAACCCTTGTCTTCACTGGGGGGCTCACACAGCGCCGATTGCTTTGTGGACTGCGCTGATGGCGTCCGCGAGTTTTTGGAGCTTGCGAAAGTCGAATGCGGATGCGCCGGGCTCGCTCGAAGGCCGAGAGTATCCGTCGAGCCCAATCCTAGTGGTAGTCGTCTTCGCGCTGGAGGCGGATCGCAGCGACCACGACCTCTCGCTCGCTGATGACTCGAAACAAGGCTACGTATCCCGAAGCCCCGAATGGAATGACCAGTTCGCGCTCAAGCTGGTCAGCGTCGGCGATGCGGCAAGTGAACGGATTCGTTTGCAGAATTCGAAACTCTGTGCGGATGGCTGCTATTGCACGGCGAGGTAGATCGAAGTCTCCGTGCTGCAGAGCAGACTCGACAAGAAAGTCCTCAAGACGCAGCAGATCCTCAAGCGCCTCACGCGTCAGGGTGACCGTGTAAGTCACGAACGAGCGGTTCTGCCGCGCTTCTCTTGCACGAGCTGCGAAATGCGCGCGTCGAGGCGCTCTTGCATCGCGTCGAGCGCGTCCTTAGCAGAGTAGTACTCGCCGCTCTTCTTCGCACGCTTCAATGAATCGCGGCCACGCGCAAGGAACTCTTGCTGAGACTTGCGACGCTGGGCGGCCTGCACCGCCGCGTTTTCCACGAACTGCGACAGAGTTTCGCCTTGACGTAGCACGCTCTCGATTTCGTCGCGCACGGATGGCTCCACGCGCACGGGAGGCAACTGGGCGGTCTTCATGGAAGCAACTGTAGAGCAATTGCTATGCGCGGCAAGATCACTCGATCGCCGCCGCTCTGATGGGCTCGGCCTGCCAGCCGCCGCCCAGCGCCTTGAATGCACTGACCGCCGCGCGCGCCGATTCCGTTTGCGCTTGCGCTCTGGCATCGGCCACGCGCAGCATGCTCTCGTCGGCCTGCAGCACTTCGATCAGGCTGACGACACCTCGCTGATAGGCCGCGAACGATGCCCCTCGCGCACGGCCGAGAGAGGCCTCCCCTTGCGCGAGCGTGGCGGCCTGTTCCTCGCGCTTGACCAGGGTGGAGAAGGCGTTCTCCACGTCCTCGGTCGCACGCAGGGCGGCGAGCCGGTAGGCCGCGAGCAGCTCCGCGTCCTGCCCCTTGGCGAGTTCGATCTGCGCATCGATGCGCCCGAAGTCGAACAGCCGCCAGCGCAGGCCGAGCAGGGCGGCGGCCTGGCTGGCGCCCCCGGTGAACAGGTTGCCGCTGGCCACCGACGTGGCGCTGCCAAGGGTCCCGCTCAGCGACAGCTTCGGGTAGTACTCGGCCACGGCCATGCCGACGCGGGCATTCGATGCTGCAAGGCGCCGCTCGGCGGCGATCAAGTCGGGCCGGCGCCGCAGCAATTCGGCAGGCGATCCAGCAGCGCTGATGCGCGGTGCGACGGGAATGGCCGCGGCTGTCGCCAGTTCGGCGCGGTGCGCGCCTGGCGCCGCGCCCAGCATCACGTCGAGTGCGTTCATGGCCGCGGCTTCGCCCGCCTCGAGCGCTGGCACGGACGCACGAACCTGCGCCAGCGCGCCCTCGGTCTGGTGCAACTGGAGCTCGGTGGCCAGGCCCTTGCCATAGAGCAGGCCGATCTTCGACAGCAGTTCCTGCTGCGTGCCGACTTGCCGGCGCGCAATGTCGAGGCGGGTTTGCAGACCGCGCAGCGTGATGTAGATCTCGGCGGTCTGCGCGGCCACGGCCAGGCGCGTAGCGGCCGCGCCGGCCTCCGATGCCTGGTAGTCGGCCAGCGCAGCCTCGCGCCCCCGGCGCAGGCCGCCGAAGATATCCAGCTCCCAGCTTGCGCCGAGGTTCGCTTCGTAGGCGCTGCCGTAGCGATCGAAACCTGGCTGCGCGTTCAGCACCTGGCCCAGCGGCGTCTCCACCGACTGGTAGGCCCTGGCGGCTTGTCCGCTGAGATTGCCCGAAGGCAACAACGCCGCGTTCGCTGCACCGAGTCCAGCCCTGGCCTGCGCCATGCGGGCGGCTGCCTGCGCAAGATCGAGATTCTGTTTCAGCGCGTGTTCGACATAGCTGGCCAGTTGCGCATCGCCGAAGCCGCTCCACCATGCCACCAGCTCGGCGTTGGCGGTGGCCGATCGCTGGCCGAGGGCTGCCTCGCCGATGAAGTGGTCCGGCAGGCTCGGTGTCGGCCGGACATAGTCGGGGCCCACCGCGCAGCCTGCGAGCAGGCTGAACAGCAGGGGCAGGGTGAGGGTGCGTGGGGACATGGCTTTGTTCCGTGACGAGCGACAGGAATAGTGGAAAGAAGTTGGTGACTATAATTCAATTTGGTCACTTGTTGTCGATTGTTTATCCGAGCGGTAAGCTCCTGGCATGAACAACGCAACTTCTTCTCCGCCTGCCACGCGGGGGCCGGCCGATCACGACGTGCGCACGCAGATCGTCGTCGCGGCAACCGAGCACTTCAGCCAGTACGGGTACGAGAAGACCACGGTTTCCGACCTCGCCAAGGCCATCGGCTTCTCCAAGGCGTACATCTACAAGTTCTTCGAGTCCAAGCAGGCGATCGGCGAAATGATCTGCGCCAACTGCCTGCGCGAGATCCAGGGGGACATCCGCACGGCGGTCGATGGGGCCGACCGCCCGCCGGAGAAGCTGCGCCGCATGTTCAAGGCGATCGTCGATTCGGGCCTTCGGCTGTTCTTCCAGGACCGCAAGCTCTACGAGATCGCGACCTCGGCGGCCAGCGAGCGCTGGCCGTCGGCGATCGCTCACGAAGAGTGCATCCGGCAGATGCTCCTCGAGCTGTTGAAGCAGGGGCGGGAGTCCGGCGACTTCGAGCGCAAGACGCCGATCGACGAGACGGCGGCGGCAATCTACCTTGTTGTTTATCCCTACATCAACCCTCTGATCCTGCGGCTCAGCGCCGATCACACGGACCAGGCGCCGGCCCAGTTGTCTGGTCTGGTGCTGCGCAGCTTGTCGCCTTGAAACAATAATTTCTCTGTGACCATTGACTAAAATGGTCACTGTTAGCAGAATTGGGGTCCTGAACGATTCGTCAATGGGCCCCTCATGCACTCGCGCCGCTTCCTCACGTCCGCCTTCGTCTGCGCCTTGCCGTTCGCGCTGGCCGCTTGCGACGACAAGGCCACGCCTGATCCGCGCACCCAGACGCCGCTGGTGCGCGCGGCCACGGTCCAGGCCGCCGGGTCGGCCTCGCGTTCGTTCACGGGCACCGTCGCTGCGCGGGTTCAAAGCGACCTGGGCTTCCGCGTCTCCGGAAAGGTGCTGGAGCGCTTCGTGAACGCTGGTCAGACGGTCAAGCGCGGGCAACTGCTCATGCGCATCGACCCGGTCGATCTGAGGTTGGCGGCGCGTGCGCAGCAGGAGGCCGTCAGCGCCGCGCGGGCGCGTGCGAAGCAGGCCGGCGACGAAGAAGCGCGCTACCGCGATCTGCGCGGCACCGGCGCCATTTCCGCTTCGGCGTATGACCAGGCTAAGGCGGCGGCGGATGCCGCGCAGGCCCAGCTTGGTGCAGCCGAAGCGCAATCCGAGGTCGCGCGCAATTCGAATCGCTATTCGGAGCTCACTGCCGATGCGGACGGCACGGTGCTCGAGACGCTGGCCGAGCCAGGCCAGGTCGTCAACGCCGGGCAACCGGTGGTCCGCGTGGCGCAGGCCGGGCGCAGGGAGGCCGTGGTCCAGTTGCCCGAAACGCTGCGCCCGGCCGTCGGGTCCGGTGGGCGAGCCACGCTGTTCGGCAAGGAAGGTGTTGCCGTGCCCGTCAAGCTCAGGCAACTCTCCGATGCGGCCGACAGGCTTACGCGCACCTTCGAGGCGCGCTACGTGCTCGAAGGCGAGCTCGCCAATGCGCCCTTGGGCGCCACGGTGACGGTTGACATCGCGGACGGCAAGCCGGCCCGGGCAGGAGGCGTCCAGGTGCCCATCAGCGCCCTGTTCGATACAGGCAAGGCGACAGGCGTCTGGGTCATCGGCGGCGATCCATCGACGGTGCGCTGGCAGCCGGTGGACGTCGAGCGCCTGGATGGCGAGCGTGCCCTGGTGGCCGGTCAGCTCAAGCTGGGGGATCAGGTTGTCGCGCTTGGCGCGCACCTGCTGCGCGAAGGCGAGAAGGTGCGTGTCGCGACTCCGGCCGCGACCCCTGCGGTGGGCGGAGCCCGCCCGTGAGCGAAGGCCGTTTCAATCTCTCGGCGCTGGCCGTACGCGAGCGATCCATCACGCTGTTCCTCATTGGCCTGATCTCGCTGGCAGGGCTGGTCGCATTCTTCAAGCTCGGCCGCGCGGAAGACCCCGCCTTCACCGTCAAGGTGATGACGGTCATCACCGCCTGGCCCGGCGCCACGGCGCAGGAGATGCAGGACCAGGTCGCCGAGAAGCTCGAGAAGCGCCTGCAAGAGCTGCGCTACTACGACCGCACGGAGACGTACACGCGGCCCGGGCTGGCGTTCACGACCCTGACGCTGCTCGACAGCACGCCTCCGGCGCAGGTGCAGGAACAGTTCTACCAGGCGCGCAAGAAGCTCGGCGACGAAGCGGGCAACCTGCCGGCCGGCGTGATCGGACCGATGATCAACGACGAGTATGCGGACGTCACCTTCGCGCTGTTCGCGCTCAAGGCCAAGGGAGAAGCGCAGCGCGTGCTGGTGCGCGATGCCGAGACGCTGCGCCAGCGGCTGCTGCATGTGCCGGGCGTGAAGAAGGTCAACATCGCGGGCGAGCAGTCGGAGCGCATCTACGTGGAGTTCGCGCACGACCGGCTGGCCACCTTGGGCATCGGGCCGCAGGACGTGTTCGCGGCGCTCAACGGCCAGAACGCGCTGAGCCCGGCCGGATCCGTGGAAACCAGCGGCCCGCAGGTGTTCATCCGGCTGGACGGCGCATTCGACACCCTGCAGAAGATCCGCGACACGCCCGTGGTCGCGCAGGGCCGCACCCTGAAACTGTCGGATGTGGCCACGGTCAAGCGTGGCTACGAAGACCCGGCCACCTTCATGATCCGCAACGGTGGCGAGCCGGCGCTGCTCGTGGGCGTCGTTATGCGGGAAGGCTGGAACGGGCTCGACCTGGGCAAGGCCCTGGACGTGGAAGCCCGCGCCATCAACGCCGAGCTGCCCCTGGGCCTGAGCCTGACCAAGGTCACGGACCAGTCTGTAAACATCAGCGCCTCGGTCGACGAGTTCATGGTCAAGTTCTTCGCTGCCTTGCTGGTCGTGATGCTGGTGAGTTTCCTGAGCATGGGATGGCGCGCCGGCCTTGTGGTTGCTGCCGCGGTGCCGCTGACACTGGCCGTGGTCTTCGTGGTGATGGCAGCGACCGGCAAGAACTTCGACCGGATCACGCTCGGTTCGCTGATCCTTGCGCTCGGACTATTGGTGGACGACGCCATCATCGCCATCGAAATGATGGTCGTGAAAATCGAGGAGGGCTACAGCCATGTGGCCGCGTCCGCCTACGCCTGGAGCCACACGGCAGCGCCGATGCTCTCGGGCACGCTGGTCACCGCCGTCGGCTTCATGCCCAACGGCTTTGCGCCGTCGACAGCGGGCGAGTACACCAGCAACATGTTCTGGATCGTCGGCATCGCGCTGATCGCATCCTGGGTGGTCGCCGTGGTGTTCACACCCTACCTGGGCGTCAAGCTGCTGCCGAACTTCAAGAAGATCGAAGGTGGCCATGCCGCGATCTACGACACGCCGCGCTACAACCGCCTGCGTCGCGTACTGGCGCGTGTCATTGCGCGCAAGTGGCTGGTGGCGAGCGCGGTCATCGGCCTCTTTGTGGTGTCGATCCTCTGCATGGGCGTGGTCAAGAAGCAGTTCTTCCCGATCTCCGACCGCCCTGAGGTTTTGGTCGAAGTGCAGATGCCCTACGGCACCTCGATCACGCAGACCAGTGACGCCACGGCCAAGGTCGAGGCCTGGCTTTCCACGCAGTCGGAGGCCCAGATCGTCACCTCCTACATCGGACAGGGCGCGCCCCGCTTCTACTTCGCGATGGGGCCCGAACTGCCCGACCCGTCGTTCGCCAAGATCGTGGTGCGCACGGCCAGCCAGGAGGAGCGTGAGGCTCTCAAGCACCGGTTGCGCCAGGCCATTGCCGACGGCCTCGCGTCCGAGGCGCGGGTGCGCGTGACCCAGCTCGTGTTCGGGCCGTACTCGCCGTTTCCAGTGGCCTACCGAGTCAGCGGACCCGATGCGAACGAGCTGCGCAGGATCTCGGCAGAGGTGCGGCAGGTGATGGATGCCAGTCCGATGATGCGCACCGTCAACACCGACTGGGGCACCCGCACGCCCACGCTGCACTTCACCCTGAAACAGGACCGCCTGCAGGCTGTCGGGCTGACCTCCAGCGCCGTGGCGCAGCAACTGCAGTTCCTCTTGAGCGGCGTGCCAGTGACCACCGTGCGCGAGGACATCCGCACCGTGCAGGTGGTGGCCCGTTCGGCCGGCAGCACCCGGCTCGATCCTGCGAAGCTCGTGGACTTCACGCTCGCCGGCGCTGTAGGCCAGCGAATTCCGCTGTCGCAGGTCGGCGAGGTCGAGGTGCGCATGGAAGAACCGGTCATGCGACGACGCGACCGCATGCCCACGATCACGGTGCAGGGCGATATCGCCGAGGGGCTGCAGCCCCCCGACGTATCGACCGCGATCACCGCGCAGCTGCAGCCGCTGAGGCAGAAGCTGCCGGCCGGCTACCGCATCGTCCAGGCCGGCTCGATCGAGGAATCGGAGAAGGCGACCCAGGCAATGCTGCCGCTGTTCCCGATCATGCTGGCGATCACGCTCCTCATCATCATCTTCCAGGTGCGCTCGATCTCCGCGATGGTCATGGTGTTCCTCACGAGCCCGCTCGGGTTGATCGGCGTCGTGCCGACCTTGCTGCTGTTCCAGCAGCCCTTCGGCATCAATGCGCTCGTCGGGCTCATCGCGCTGTCGGGCATCCTGATGCGCAACACGCTGATCCTGCTCGGGCAGATCCATCACAACCAGCAGGAGGGGCTCGATCCGTTCCATGCGGTCGTCGAGGCGACCGTGCAGCGAGCCCGGCCTGTGATCCTGACCGCGCTTGCGGCGATCCTCGCGTTCATTCCGCTGACGCACTCGGTGTTCTGGGGCGCATTGGCGTACACGCTGATCGGCGGCACTTTCGCAGGGACGATCCTGACGCTGGTGTTCTTGCCGGCGATGTATTCGATCTGGTTCAGGATCAAACCCGGCAACGCGACCCAGCCCGCGCACTGACGCGCCCCGTCACCATTCATCGAGATCGAAAGGAATTGCCATGTCGAGTTCATCAGTTGTTGTCGTGACGGGCGTGTCCTCGGGCATCGGACGCGTCGCCGCGGAAATGTTCGTGGCGCGGCGCTGCCGGGTGTTCGGCACCGTGCGCGACCTGCGCAACGCGCCCGCGTTGCCCGGTGTCGAGTTCGTCGAGATGGACGTTCGGGAAGAGGGCTCGGTTCAGATGGGCATCGAATCCATCATCGACCGGGCCACGCGCATCGACGTGCTGGTCAACAATGCGGGAATGATGATGATCGGCGCGGTCGAGGAGACCGCGACGGCCGAGGCCGCGGCGCTGTTCGACACCAACGTTCTCGGCATGCTTCGCACCACGCGCGCCGTGCTCCCGCACATGCGTGCGCAACGGCGCGGGCGAATCGTCAACGTCAGCTCGGTGCTTGGAGTGCTTCCAGCTCCGTACATGGGACTCTATTCGGCCACCAAGCACGCGGTGGAAGGGCTGTCGGAGTCGCTGGATCACGAGGTGCGCCAGTTCGGCATTCGCGCGACGCTGGTGCAGCCGGCCTTCACCCGGACCAACCTCGATGCCAACGCGCCCCGTGTGAAGGCACGGATCGGCGGCTATAACCGCGAACGTGACCTGGTGGCGCTCTCGGTGGCCGAGAGCGTGAGCAGTGCGCCCGAGCCGCACGGCGTCGCGGGCACCATCGTCGAGGCGGCGCTCGGCCCCTGGCGCATGCGTTGCACGCCGCCAGGGGAGGCGTCTCTCCTGACGAAACTCCGGCGCTTCATGCCTGCCGGACCAGTGGACTCGAGCCTGAGAAAAAAACTCGGGCTCGGCTCTTGCTGAGCGGTTGCTCTGTCCGGCAACGAAGAAGAACGTGAACAGCCTGGATCTCCTGTGCCTTTCAGCGACGTTGCCTCTTGCGGAAGCTTCTACCGAACCGCCAGGCACCTGGCGCTGTCGAGGGGGATCGTCAGCGGAGGCCAGGGGCGGCATTCGCTGCTGCATTGCGGAACGGACAACAGATCCGGAGAGCTCATGTTGTGAGCGAGCGCCCAGGATTGCCTGTCCGCTTGCGCGAACCCGCATCGCTGGGGATCTGCGGTCGCAGGTGACGTACGCTAAGCGCGCCGCCTACGACGCGGCAATGGCCTCCTTGACAAAGTCGGTGTACTTGCGCAGAGGACGCCCGAGGCTGGCCTGCAGGCGATCTGCTGCGCCGTCCGCACCGTGCATGCCGAACTTCTGAATCCCGGCCATCATCAGGCGCATGTCGTAGGCGAGCCAGGATGGCCCCAATGTGGCCATCTGTCCTTCGAAGGCCGCCACGTCGTCTCCTCCGTAAGTCACTTCGCGGCCGAGCGCAGCACTCCAGATTTTGGCCACCGACTCTCCGGTCAACAGCTCGGGCCCGACCAACTCCAGCGTCACGCGTGGTGACGGCGCGGTCGCGCGGTCGCGGCGCAGCAGTTCGGCGACGGCGGCGTCCGCGATGTCCCGCGCATCGATCATCGCGACGCCCGTGGAGCCGATCGGCATCGGGTAGATGCCATAGCCCTGGATCACCTGCTGGACCATGCGCTCGTTCTGCATGAAGTAGGCCGGCCGAAGGATGGTCGCCGGAATGTCGAGGCTCTCGATCATTCGCTCGACCGTGTGCTTGCCGGTGAAGTGCGGCACGTTGGTGAACTTGTCCGCATGGATGACCGACAGGTAGACGATGCGCTCGATGCCAGCCTCGCGTGCCAGGTTCAGCGCGACGAGGGCTTGAGTCAGTTCGTCGGGCGTGACGGCGTTCAGCAAAAACAGCGTGCGCACCGATGACAGTGCCGCGCGCAACGAGGGCACGTCGGTCAGATCGCCGACGACCTCCTTGACGCCGGCTGGAAAGCTTTGCTTTCCGGGCGTGCGAACGAAGGCGCGGACTTCGGCGCCGGCAGCGGCCAGGCCTTGGACGACGAGGGAACCGATGGTGCCGGTGGCACCTGTGACGAGAATGCTCATGGAAATCTCCTAGGAAGTTGAAGGGGGTAGAAAGATCGATCAGCGCGAGAAGTCCGCGACCACCTTGCCGATGCGAGGGTCGGTGCGATTGCGTTCGATGGCGGCGGGGATGTCGCCAAAGCCCACGACTTCGTCGAGCTTCGAGATCAGCGTGCCTTCGGCGATCTCTGCGGCCAGCCGTTCCAGCAGGGCGGCGTCCGGCTTGGTCATGAACCACAGTCCGCGGCGGCCGGGCGGCGTGCGTCCCAGGATGTCGGGCGAGGACGTGCCGACGATCGCCCCGTCCTTCGTCAGCACCTGCCATGAGCGATCGAGCACTTCGCCGCCGACGTAGTCGAGCACCACGTCGATGTCGCGCGCGACCGACTCGAAGCGTTCGGTCCGGTAGTCGATGACATGGTCCGCGCCCAGGCTGCGCACGTACTCGAGGTGCGCGGTCGACGCGGTCGCGAAGACTTCGGCGCCTGCCCGCTTGGCGTACTGCACGGCATAGCCGCCCAGCCCTCCCGCTGCACCATGGATCAGGATCCGCTGGCCTGTGGCGATCGGACCCGCGTGGTGCAGGCTTTGCCACGCGGCCACAGCCGCGACGGGGACAGCGGCCGCATGCACGTCGTCCAGGCCCTGGGGCGTGCGCACGAGGTTCGCCTCGTCGACGGCCACGACATCGGCATAGGCACCGAGCCCGCCCAGTGGCCCCATGACGCGATCGCCCACGCGAAAGCGCGAGGCGCCGGGGCCGAGCGCCTCAACCACACCCGCGAGTTCGATACCCAGGACGGCGGGCAGTTGAAGCGGGAAAGCCTCCCGGACGAAGCCTTCACGAACCTTCCAGTCGATGCCGTTCACGCCGGCGGCGCGAACGCGGATCAGAACCTGGCCCGGTCCGGCTGCGGGCCTCGCGATCTCGGCGACCTCGGCGGCGGCAGGACCGCCATAGGCCCGGATCAGGACAGCGCGTGGGGTGGTGGTCATTTCAATTTCCTCATCTCAAAGTTGCGATGAGGAGAAGATAGGTCGTTGCACCAGTAAAACGAAGATGCGAAAATAGGGACACCTCGTCTCAAAATCGGAACACATGGACCTGAATGCATTGACCGACTTCGCACTCGTCGCAGCCAATGGGGGCCTCGGAAAAGCAAGCCGTGCCAGCGGGAGATCGAAAGCGACGCTGTCCCGCCGCATCGCGGACCTGGAAGAGCAGCTCGGCGTGCGACTCATCGAGCGCAGCGCCCGCGGGCTCAAGCTCACGGAAGCCGGCCAGATGCTGATGGATCGCACCGAAGGGCCGATGCACGAGGTGGCCGAGGCCATGACTTCCGCGCGCGAGGGCTTGTCGGTACCTCGCGGACGCTTGCGCATCGCCTCGCCGGTGCTGTTCTCCCAGCTGGCGATGGGTCGCATCTGCGCCGAGTTCTGCGCGGCCTACCCCGAGGTCACGTGCGAGGTGGTGGCAGAGGATCGCCTGGTCGACCTCGTCGAGGAGCAGTTCGACGCCGCGATCCGGATCAATCCAAGCCCCGACAGCAGCCTCGTCGGCCGGTGCTTCGCCAAGGACCGGCTCGTAGTCGTGGCCGCGCCCTCCGTGCCCATGCCAAAGCCGCGCAAGGGCAAGGTCAGCCCTGTTCCCGGCGTCGTTTCAACAACCTTTCAATCCGGAAATTGGACGCTCGACGACGGACGCCTTGTCCTGGAGCCGATCCCGAAGCTCAGACTTTCCTCGTTCCTGATGATTCGCGACGCTGCGGTCGCTGGCGCCGGCGCCGCCCTGATACCGCAGTCCATCGCATGGAACCAACTGACGCGCGGAGAACTGGTTCAGTGGGGCATGGTTTCGGGCGTAGAGGTCGCGCTCTGGGTTCTGCATACATCGCGACGACTTCCTGCGCCGAAGGTTCGGGCGTTTGTCGAATTCATGTGCGAGCAATATCCGCAGGGGTCTCTCGTACTGAACGGCTAGAAGACCGGTCGGTCGCTCTGGCGACTGGTCGGCAGTTCGCGGCTACGCAGCCGACGCATGACTTCATGCCCCCAAGCTTTCGAATGTCTGTTTTTCAGGCGAGCAATCTCGACCATACGGCAGTCCGTGCATGGACGTCCCCGGTTTGCCAGGCATTCAGTTGATGATGAATTGAAGGGCACCCGCACATTCGGACCTTCACTGCGGCTTTTCGTCGCTGGCCCTGATGGGGGTTTGCTGGTCGGCTCCTCTATCGGTCTTTCGCACTCCGGGTGCTCCGAACATTCTGGGCTTCGCCAACCGCGCTCTACCCTGTCTTGCCATCACTGCATGATTGGCTGAGCAGGTTCGGTCTCCTTGCTTTCGAATCAGGCATCGAGACGCAGCTGCGGCCGAACCGAGAGGCGGACGGTCGCCAACATCCTTTCTGCGCTGGAGGGTTCGGGGTTGGAGAAAGTCGTTGCGGAATCGACCGGTGGTGCACAGGCGGCGATCGCATCGGCGACCTAAACGTCCTGTGGGAGCTCGAAAGGGCTTGCTTCGACAATCGATCCCGGCGGCCATGAACCGCGCGGCCTACTACATGAGTAACTGGGATGGGCTACTCGACAGCGTCCGCAGCACGGGCAAGCCGCCGACAATGTACGCCGCCGATCTCGCCATCCCCGATGGTCGCGCCGCGCGACTTGGGCGAGGTGGCAGCCGAGAAGCTGGTGTCCTCCCTTGACGACACTGGCATCCGCTACGTGGAGGGGCCAGGACGCTATTCCTCGGCGGACGTGGCGAACGCCTTCTCGAAAGCGCTCGGCCGGCCGGTGGAAGTCGAAGTCACGCCGCGCGACAAGTGGAAAGAGGCGTATCGGAGCCTTGGGTTCTCCAAAGCTGCTGCGGAGTCCTATGCGCGGATGACCGCCGTCAGTGTCGACAGCGGCTTCAACATGCCTGATGACCCGTGGCGGGGCGCGACAACGCTAGAGGCCTACATGCGCGACCTGGTTGCGAAATCCTGACGCGCCGGCGGACGCTCCTTCTGGAACCTGCGCCCGGAAGGTTCAGAAATCGCGGGGTTCGATCACGCCGCCAACAGCCGGCCGGACCCAACAACTTCCCGATGCCAGAAGGCTGGCGAACCGGTGCTGCCAGCCCCACATGGTGGCGTCCGACAACTCGAGCCATCGACCGATTGATCTTCATGACGTGTGCACAAAGCAGAGCTTGTGTCCTTCGGGGTCCAGGCAATAGGCAGCATAGAAGTCTGCTGCGTATCTGGTCCTCAGGCCAGGCTGGCCGAGGTCTGTCGCGGACATCGACAGCGCCTTCTTCCAGGCCGCATCCACCGCCGTCCTCGAAGGAGCGAGAAAACTCACCTGGGATCCATTGGCGATCGTCGGCGGTTCGCCATTGAACGGCTTGTTAACGACGAACTGCGGCCACCTTGCATGGAGCAGACGCCAGACGACTCCAGGCGGACCGATGCGCCCAAGCTCGGTGACTCGGAAAATGCCGAGCTCAGCGAGCACCGCGTCGTAAAACGGAGTCATCGCTTCGATGTTGCGGACGCCGAGCTGGATGTGCGCGTACATGGTGAAAACCACGGTCCGCTTCCGGCGAAACGGAACGTGTAGGTGGGCTGCGTTTCCGATTTACTTGCTCAAGAGCAGTCGACCGCTTGTGCGCGGCGTCAATGTGGCGGGTCTACCAGATTCCTCGACGCCGGAGGACCGCTTCGACATCGTCTTGTATTCGAATGAGGAGCGTCGAGCTGGCCCATCCGTCAGGTGCCGCAACGCTTCTTGCGGCCGACCGGCCGGTTCTCGACTGACGGAAGAAGGCCCCTCACGGGGTCTTCCTTCATCCTCTCCGCTCAGCGGCCGTCGCGGTCGGAGTCACCGGGGATTGCGCGCTCGACCTTGTCGCTCAGGCGTTGCCACGCATCACGCGTCGCGTGCTTGGCGCGCTCCCAGTCAAGCGAGGATTGGCCGCGGGCGGTGCCCCAGTGGCGACCGAGGTCAGGCTCCACCTCTTCGAACTGGCGGTTGGGGTAGCGCGAATAGGCGTCGACGCCATAGCGGTACGCCGGCGCATAGTCGTCATACGTTGATCCGCTTTGAATGTAAGGACGCCCGGTGTAGTTGTCGCGCCAATAGGCATCCTCCGCGACCGGATCTGCCTTCGTCATCCGGCCGGCGACTGCCCCAGCCACCGCTCCAACCGCTGCCCCGACGGCGGCGCCTACGGGACCGGTCATGCCGCCGACAGCCGCTCCGGCGGCCGCGCCTCCTGCCACGCCACCTGCGACGCCGCCTACCGCGGCGCCAACCCCTGTGGCAGTTGTCTTGTCCTTGGGATCGTTCCGTTCAGCCATCGAAGTCTCCTTGGTAAATTGGAGAATCAAAGTTCTGCCTGTGCCGATGAGAAGCACAGGGTCCACGGACTGATCAGAGTGAAGGGTGGGAGCGCTGCGGCTTGACGGTGCCTGCCTACACCTAGGCGCGACGCACTGGCGCAGAGTGCCGCAGGGAGTTCAGAGTCGCGCCTGCGGGTGCGGCACCTCGACGGTTCCGATTCCCGCATGAGGTTGCCCTCGCTTGTCTCTGGGACAGGCGACCGACCGGCGACCAAAGGCAACGCTGCCAACTGAACGCGCCTTTTTCTTACTTGGCGAGCACCTGCGCTTCTCGATTCTGGCGAGCGCCACTTGTATCGCATCGGGCGTCGCACGTCTTCGGAGGCTCGAGAGCCATCACAACAAGGAGCAAGACATGAAGAAATCCATCTGGCACCGATATGGCTATGGCTGGGTCACCCTTGGCTTCTTCATACTGTCCCTGGTGGGCCATTGGGTTTTCGCGTGGTTCGCCTACGTGGATGAGCAGAATGCTCTTGGCGCTCCGGTGGAGGCGTCGGGCTACTTGATCCAGGTGTCGAGGGACACTTTGGAAAACTGGCAGTCGGAGTTTTTGCAGCTGCTATGGCAAGTCGGCGGCTTGGCCTTCTTGCTTTACGTCGGTTCTCCGCAGTCCAAGGAGGGCGATGATCGGATGGAAGCCAAGATCGACGCGATCTTGGCGGCAGTGGATCCGAAGAATGCAGATGCGCTGATCGACCAGATCGACCAGGAGTACGCGGGAAGGCATGCCGATTCCCGATGGACGCAGCTGGCAAAGAAAGGCTCCGCAGGATGATCGCGCCAGCGCGCTACCAGGGCAGGCGGTCGAGGCGGGCCGGGATGTCGCTGTGAAGAGGCGTCATGCGGGCGCGAGCTTTCGATCGGCCGGCGCCGGCGGCGTCCATTCGTACAGCCAAGTTTCGCTCAAGGCCTGGCCGTCGGCGCGCAGGAAGAGCCGCAGCGTGACCGCCCCGCTGCGCGGCGGCGGCACCGCGTCAAAGGTGGCGCGGACGCCGTTCACCGACGCGAGCAGCCGTGTCGACTTGAGCTCGATGCTTCCGCTCGACGCGGTGATGACGGGCTCGACTGTCGTCGTCTTCGGGTCGATCCGCGCCAGCTGGCCGCCTGCGAAGTCGACCACGAAGCGCCAGGACCAGTGCCGCCGCTTGCGCCCGACCGTGCCGCCGAAGCCGGTGCGCGTGGCCACGCAGGTGCCGAGCGCCGGGCGCACCGGCGCGGTGGCGCCCCAGTAGAGGCGATAGCCGTACAGCAGCTCCTGCCCGCGCTGCGGCTTCTGCGCCGGGTTCCAGAAAGCCACGATGTTGTCGAAGGTCTCGTCCACCGTCGGTATCTCGGCCAGCTGGATCGCGCCTTCACCCCAGGCGGCCTTGGGCTGGACCCAGAGCGAAGGGCGCTTCTCGTAGAAGGCGCCGTCGTCCTGGTAGTGGTCGAAGTTGCGGTCGCGCTGCATCAGGCCGAAGCCCTTGGGGTCCTTGTCGACGAAGGAGCTGAAGCGCAGCGTGGCCGGGTTCGCGAGCGGACGCCAGATCCATTCGCCGTTGCCGCTGTGCATCGCCAAACCGTCGGAGTCGTGGATCTCGGGACGCCAGTCGCGCGCCATGCGGCGGTCGTTCTCGCCGATCTGGAACATGCTCGTGCAGGCGGCGATGCCGAGGCGCTCGATCTGCCTGCGCGGATAGAGCGCAGCATCGACGTCCATCGTCAGCAGCTCGCCCGGCGTGATCGCGAAGCGGTAGGCGCCGGTGATGCTGGGCGAGTCGAGCATCGCGTAGACCACCACTGTGCTCGCGCCCGGCGCCGGCCGCTCGAACCAGAAGTCGGTGAAGTCCGGAAACTCCTCGTCGCGGCCCAGCGCCGTGTCGACTGCGAGGCCGCGTGCCGACAGGCCGTACTGTCTCTCGGCGCCCACCGCGCGGAAGTAGCTGGCGCCGAGGAAGGCGGCGACATCCCTGTCGAAGTCGGGTGCGACGTGGATGCGAAAACCGGCGAAGCCGAGGTCGCGCGGCTGCCGCGCGCCGTCGAGGCCGCTTCGGCCGTAGTCGAACATCGCAGGGTCGTAGGCCAGCTCCTGCGCCTGGCCGCCGGCGAGCTCGAACATGCGCACCGGCCGCTTGAAGAACAGCCCCAGATGGAACAGGCGAATCCAGAAGCGCAGCCTGTCCTCGGCCCACAGCGCATGGTCGGGCTTGAAGCGAATGGCCTGGTACTGGTCCCAGTCGAGCGCCGCGACATCGCGCGGCAGCACCCTGCCGTGCGGCCGATAGGGCCTGTGAGCGAGTTCGCGCGCCACGCCCTTGAGCCAGGCGTAATCGAATTTTCCGGGGCTGCCCAGCGGCTGGGGTCCGGCTGCCCAGGCTGCGGGTGCCACAAGGCTCGTGCAGCCTGTGCTTGCGACCGCGCCGGCAGCGAGAAAGCTTCTTCGTCGCATGGCGCAGTTTAGGCAGCGCCGCGGCCGCGGTTCGTCGGACGAGCGCCTGTTCGGACGGGCTTCGGGCCTGTTGACGGGCCCTATATAGCCCAGATCCGCGGCGGCGTACCGGTCATCTGCCAGCGTCGAGCGCGGCATCGCGCCGCGCACGCGCGATCGGCGAGCCCGCGACGAAGAAGATCGACGCGATGCAGCGGTGCCCGGCCAGGCCGATCGGGCTCTGCAGCAGGCGCCGGTCGGCCGCATCGACGCGGCCGCGTTCCAGCCACACGCCCGGCGCCTCGATGTGCTGCCGCAGCGTGCCGAGCTCGAAGGGACTTGCCGGCGCTGGGCAGCCCCAACGCAGTCACGTCCCAGCCAATCAGCTCGGCGCCTTCGGCTGCGCGCAGGGTCCGCGGCCACCCCTTGCTGCACGGCGAGCGCGGTACCGCCGCTTTCCTGGATGGTGAAGCTCTTCAGCGACGCGCCCGGCTGCAGGGCCTGCGCTTCGATCCATCCGGCGATCTGATTCGTCTCACATCCGAGGCCGATCACCAGCACCGCCGCGAAGTTGGGATGCAGCACATAGCCCGCCAGCGTGCGGCGCAGCACGCGCAGGCCTTCGCCGTCGGCATCGAGCGCGCAGCCGGCGCCGTGGGTCAGCGCTACCCATCGATATTCGGGTAGTCCGCCAGCGCCTGCGGCCGCACGTCGCGGCGAAACTGGTCGGCGATGGCACGCGCCACCGTGGCCGAGCAGTTCACAGAGGTCAGGATGCCGATGTAGTTGCGCGTGGCGACGCGGCCAGCGGCGCGGACGATGCCACCCAACGCCTCGGCGCAGGAGAGGCAGGTGGGATGCCCGACACTACCCTTCACCCCGCGAGCGTGACCCACACCGGCGCGTGGTCGCTCGGTCTCTCGCGGCCGCGGTGCTCCACCTCGACACCGGTGGCCACCAGGCGGGGCAGCAGCGACGGGCTGAGCAGCAGGAAGTCCATGCGGAAGCCGGCATTGCGCCTGTAGGCCGCGTCGTTGACCCAGAAGGTGTAGATCCGCTCGGTGGGGTACAGGTGCCGGGTGGCATCTGCCCAGCCCTGCGTCAGAAGCCGCTCGTAGGCAGCCCGCGTCTGCGGTTGCAGCACCGCGTCGAATCGCCATGGCCACCAGTTGTAGATGTCGGCATTGGTCGGGACCACGTTGAAGTCGCCGGCCAGGACGATGGGAGAGTTGGTGTCGAGCAGCCGGCCTGCATGGGCGATCAGCCGCTCGAACCAAGCCAGCTTGTAGTCGAACTTCGGGCCGGGCTGCGGGTTGCCGTTGGGCAGGTACACGCATCCCACGGTGATGCCGTGGATGTCTGCCTCGAGGTAGCGCGCTTGGTCATCGCTTTCATCGCCCGGCAGGCTGCGGCGGCATTCACGAGGCGCGGCGCCCCGCGCGAGGATGGCCACGCCATGGCGCGAGGGCTGCCCCTTCCAGAGCACGTGATACCCGGCCGCTTCGATGGCCGCCGCCGGGAAGCGGTCGCCGCTGGTCTTGATTTCTTGCAGGCACGCGATATCCGGCCGTGATTCCTTCAGCCACTCCAGCAGGCGCGGCAGGCGGCCGTTGATGCCGTTCACGTTGAATGTGGCGATCTTCACAGGTGAGGCGAGAAGCCTATGCAAGCCACCCCGGGTGCTGGTCGCCGACGTCGCGGATAAGAGCAGTGATCCAAGGCCCCGCTCCGCGGGGTGATTCCTGGTCCGTGGGCCTCACCGGCGATGCTGCAGGGGAACATGAGCTTCTGCTAGGAATGCCCTGCGCGCTTGGCCGCGAAGTACTGCCTGACCGCGTCTGGGGAGTTGCCCACGGCATTCACCGCCTCGCGTAGTTGCTCCTCGCTGCAGCCCAAGCTCTTCAACCAATCGTGCACCTCATCGGGTTGTTCCAGCGAGATGAAGGTTCGATCACTGCCAGTTTCGGCTTTGTCGTCGGTCATGGCCATCCCCTCGGGTTCTGGACGCCGCGAGGATTGCGCGGCTATCTGCCCCAATGTGTAGGAAGCCGCCCCCTGTAAGCCGCGATAAATCGGCTACAGCCCTTGCCGCGCGACCATATCTTCGCCACATCGGAGATCGACCTCTGCGCAGCCCGGATGGAACTGCTTGAACTCGGCGCCCGACGGTATCGGCTGCGATCGGAATTTGCGGACTCCCGGTGAATCGCGTGCATATGGCTACAGGCCGACCAAAGCGAAAATTTGCATACGGGCTCGATGCCGGCCGCACAGAGAAGTGAGGGATTGTCCGACGCATGCAGGACCCAGTTCGTCCAGACTGCTATGCCATGATCCAAAGCGAACTCTTTGGCACCGGCTCTGCGGCTGCCATCGAGGGCTGGGCCTATGAACCGGAGTTTCTGAGCCGTGCCGAAGAGAAGGAACTCCTTGCCATCGTCGAGGCGCTGCCGCTTGAAGACATGCGCTACAAAGGCTACGTTGCGCGGCGGCGCGGCATCAGCTTCGGTGGCTACTATGACTTCGACGCCAATCGCCCGAATCCCTCGGCACCGCTGCCACTGGCGCTTCATCCGCTGCGTGCCAAGGTCGCTCGATGGGTGGGTATCGCCCCGGAGGCCTTCACGCACGTGCTGGTGGCGCAGTACCGCCCTGGAACGCCGCTGGGCTGGCATCGGGACGTTCCGGATTTCGAACAGGTGGTTGGGGTCTCGCTGTTGAGCGCCGCAGTCATGCAGTTTCGCCCCTATCCGCCGCCGGGTCCGGAACGGTCATCCATGGCGGCGCGCCTCGGGCTCGTCATCGAGCCTCGCTCCGTCTACTTGCTGCGCGGCCCGGCGCGATGGCGATGGCAGCACCGCGTGCTGCCCACCGAGGCGCTGCGCTATTCGATCACGCTGCGCACGCCGGCGCGTGAATCCCGATAGGGGGCTTGCGCACAGCGGTTTCGGCGAGCCGCATGTTGTGCGCGACGGAATCCTAGAGCCAGTCCTAGGATCTTGGTTGCTGTCTTCATCGAAGTCGTGATCGCCTTGGCACTGCTGCAGGTGGGCCGCAGGCAATCGAACGCGTTCGCTTCGCGCAAGACTTAAAAGGTGGGCTCTGTTGGCAGGCATGCCGCGCGGAGCCTGCACGAAAGCCAATGAGGTCCGCGGCTTGAACGACGGTCATCTGCCGCTGGCGTTGGGGGTTCAAAAGCAGCGCCCACTTCTGCCGTCTCTTCAAGCAGCAGTACGGCATGACACCAGGCGAGTGCCAGCGCCTGGTCATCGCTTCTCGCCGCACGGCGGTTCTACAGTAAGCGACGCCCTCGCAGCGCGCCGCGAAGCGAACCATCGACACGCGGAATTCTTGAATGAGCGCAACTGCCCGCCGATCGGGTTCCGGTTGCGCCATGGCAAGAGCCGTCGTCAGTTGCAGGTGAGACGGGCGAGCGCCTTGCCCGCGCCAGCCACTGCGGGTAACTTCTGCTTCACGCAGGCCGGGTCCTGCGCCGTGTACGTGTAGGGGATCCCAACTGGGAAGGCGGCAGTCGTGATCCAGTCGGTAGCGTCGCGCGACGGAGAGGACCCGCTGGCCACCCAAGTGATGCCGAAGCTGCTGAAGTCGGCCGGGGTTCTGATGTTGTTGTTGCGCAGTTCCCAGTAACCGATGGCCGAGCTGTCGCGCGAGGTCACGGGGTTCTGCGAATTCTCGAAGTAGTTGCCTTCGATCAGCGAGAAGCCGCCCATGCGGATGTTGGCGCCCGTGGTGATCACGCCGCTGTACAGGTTGTTGTAGAGGTGGGTGTAGCCGCCGCGCTGCAGCGGCAGGCGCGAGCCGAGGTTCTCGTAGACGTTGTGGTGGAAGGTGATGAAGCGATCGCTGGAATCGCTGTCGCTCGAGCCGATGAGGCCGACCTTGTGGTGGTCGTGGATGTGGTTGTAGGAGTAGGTGAGGTGGTGCGCGCCGGCCTTGTTGTCGAGCAGGCCGTCGAACTCCAGGTCGCCCGCGCCCGAGCACTCCTTCAGGCTGCTGAATAGCGTGTTGTGGTCGATCCAGATATAGCCCGGGAACTTGCCCCCCTGGCCCTCGATGCCGATCGCATCGATTGATCCCGGCAGCAGGCCGATCGTCATGTTGCGGATGACGATGTTCGTGGCGTCGGCCTTGATGGCCAGCCCGAAGTTGGCCGATGAGCCATCGACGCCCTCGATGGTGACGTTGCTCTTGTCCTTGATTTCGACGATTGCGCCGGCGGGCAACTGCCACTGCGTGCAGGCGTCGGTGATGCTGGCGAAGTCGAACGTTCCATTGTAGCGGATCACGAGCCCACCGGTGCCGGTGTAGGCGTTAATTGCGGCCTGCATCTGCGCCGCGGTAGAGACCGTCACCGCCGCGACGTTGCCGCCGCCGGTGATCTGGCCGGCGAATCCGCCGCTATCGCTGGTCGAGGCGGAGGCAGGTGCAGGCGCGGCTGCAGGCGCGGGTGCAGGTGCAGGTGCAGGTGCTGGCGCGGGTGCAGGTGCAGGTGCTGGTGCAGGTGCTGGTGCAGGTGCTGGTGCTGGTGCTGGTGCAGGTGCAGGTGCTGGTGCTGGTGCTGGTGCTGATGCCACCAATGACGGGCCGGTTTCGCCGCCGCCTACTCCGCCGCCGCATGCCACCAGCAAGAGCGGCGTCAACAGAGCTCCTGCCGTGCGCGAACGGTGCAGTTCCTGGTTTGCTTGCTTCATTTCTTTCATGAGATTTTTTTAGTGTTGATGCGCCCGCATGAAGAACGAACCCTTCCGAACCGGGAGCAACGCCGATACGCACCCTGCGTGCCGGATTTGCGAATCGATCTCTTCTCCCCGATGTGAGCGCACTTTGTCGGAACTGATCGAGATTCCCGCGGACAAGGCAGTTAGCTCGACATTCAGGACGACAATATTTGTCTCGTTAGTGACAAAACAAAGCATCGGCTGTCGAATCCTGTCGGTCGGCGCGCAACGCTTGCCTGATATCAGGTGGAGGCAGCGTGCGCGATGCACCAATATGAGAGACCGAAGGAACAGTGTGTGAAACTGTGGTTCTCTTGTCACGCGGAGGCGGGCAGGTCATGGAGAGCATCAAGACTTCGCTCGAGGCTCACGGCTTCGCCATGAAGGACGTCGTTAAATGCATCGTGATGCTCGCCGCCATGGGCGAGTGGGGCGCCTTCAACGTGTGTACAAGGGCTACTTCGCCGACGGCATTGCTGCGACGTGACCCGGATCCGGCTACGCTCGGCCGGGGCGCCTTCCTCCTTCCTACGACTCGCTGTTTGCACAGAGCCTGCACCCATCGCGGCTCGGTTGATGGTTGTGCAGGGCCTGCTGGCACGCGGCGTCGCCGACCTGCGCCTGTCACCAACTCTGATGGCCGGGCGCGACCCGCGCGACCCCTGGTGGATGCCGGTGGGCGAACGGTTCGGACCGTTGCAGGAGTGGGCGCGTATCGCCATGGTGATGGCTCGAAGAGGTGACTACGGAGCCCGGCGCGCTGGAAGGGTTGCGGGTGGCTGCGGCCGCGCTTCAGAGGGCCGGCTACGCCGTCCAGGAGGTCATGCCACCGCGCTTCGAGGAAGCCGCGGAACGTGGTCCCCCTTCCGTCACATTACGGGTGTGGTCCGCGAGGAAATGTTGGCGCATCTGCGTCGTACGAGGCCAGGTTCCTGATCTGAGAGACGCCGGCCATGCTCGCGGTCACTTCATATAGCGCTTAAGGAACAAGCGCGTAAGCCACGCTATTTCGTCCGCAGCTTCATCGAGCGGAAAGCGTTCTGCATCAAGCTGCACAGCTCGGTCAGCTCCTGGCCAGCCGCTATGCGGTGGGCCGCGTCTGCATCGTCACTGACGCACTCCTGCACCGCGGGACTGCTTGCGCCTGCGCTCGACAACCTACGCACCAATGGCTGGCAGGTATAGATCGTGGACAACGTGCAGCCCGACCGCCCGACCGCCCGACCGCCCAACCGCCCGACCGCCCAACCGCCCAACCGCCCAACCGCCCAACCGCCCAACCGCCCAACCGCCCCGGCGCGTCGGGCCCGATCGGCACCGCCGCCCGAGCCTCCCAGCCTGCCATGAACTTCGAGGCATTTTTCTCGCACACGCCGACACCCGCAGCAGCCGAGCAGTGTTGCCGTTGACTTCGCAGTGGCCGCGCCAGTGGGTACTGTCTGCCGACGTCTAAAAGCCCAAAAACGCGCCAGACCGGCCACGCCGTGTGGCCAGCCAGCGGTACTTAAGGGTCCAAAAAGACCAGTAAATCTTCACAACGTACGACGGTCATTGGGTCGAGGCGAGGTGTCGCACTGGGTCTTGCGCGCCACCGGCGTACCCGTATAGTCGGCGCTCAGGCACGGACCCTGATCGCCGACGGGCACCAGGCCTTTGATCCAGACCCGGAGGTGATGGTGTGATCCTGTACTCCTTGCCCGGCTCCCGTGCTTACCAGGAACGGATCTATCCCGATCCCTCCCACCTCGATGCGGACACTCGGAAGGCGCTCAAGCTCGAGACCTACGAAGACGTGATAGCGCATTTCACGTCCAGCTCGCTGGCGGAAGACGGCATCGAGATCGAGCCCGGCTCGCTCAGTGTCTCTAAGGGCGAGAGCGCCATGGGCTACGTGGTGAGCTTTCGCGCCCTGCCGGCATTCGCACTCGAGGCCGAGCAGTTCGCAGCCATGCACGTGGCGATGCTCGATCCCCGGTGTGCGGGCCTTGCGCTCCAAGGCGCCGATGTCTGCCGGGAGACCCCGGCGTGGAACCCGATGGCGGGCTATCCCGTGAACCGCAGCGACGGCCCGTCGGAGTGGTTGCCCTGTCTGCCACTGGGCATGCCGATTGCGAACCACCAGGCCGTCACGCTGCTGCACTACCCCCCAATCGTCGCCTACCGCACCGCCAACTATCTGAACAACATGACGCTGCGCCGCTGGGCGCAGATCCTTCGCTGCGTGGGCATCCAGCAGCCGAACCGCTATCACGCGATCATCGACGTCAATCCGATCGCGGCGCCTGGGTCCGGGGAGAGCGAGTATCCGAATGACTATTTCCCGATCAATTTGACGTCGATGTTCTTCGACAACGAAGCGCATGGGCATATCTATGTCCGCTCGATGCTCGAGTTGATGCTGAATCCACCGGCCAATGCGGCCAATCCGACGACCCTTCCGTTGCTGGTGTGCGGCTCTCCGCTCTACGACCCGCAGGCGCCCGGTTGGTTTCGCACGCGCTTCAAGGACCAGTTGCCCAAGGACACCAACGGCTCGCCGACGGCCAACGTCCTGCAGGCGGGATTCGTTCGGATTCACCCGGGCAGCGCCAAGGTGACGCCCTACATGATCGCCAATCACATGATCGCCGCGGGCGTGACCGGGTGCTGCACGAGCGAACCCGGCAAGATCCCGGACATCCGCAAGTACGAAGCCCAGGACCTGGTCGCAGCGACCTTCCTCGGCCAGTGCGCGGATGCGGCGCAGCGGGGCGAGGCGATTGATCCGGCGGCGGCGAAGCAGCAAGCCTGCCAACGCTGGTTCGGCGAGCCCGACGGCAGCGGCGCGCCCAATCCTGCCAACGACAGCGATCGCCTGACGATCTGCGCCCTGGCGCAGATGGACTTGTGCTTCAACCCGAAGACGATTTCGCCGACCTACACCTTCGAACAAGCGATGGCGCGCTGTCGCAGCAAGGGCGGCGCCGACCTCTCGCCGTGCTTCGGCTGTGATCCCTGATCGTAGCCAGGCCGCTGAGCTCCTCGGGCGCGCGGCGGACTTTGTCGTCCCGGGCTCGAGGACGCGCGCGCATTTCACTGCAGGTCTGGGCGCTGCTTGCGGCGTGTCGCGCCGCGGGTCGAGGAGGTCAATGTCTGAGGCGGACTGCGGCACAGGGCTGTCGGCGTTGTTCGAACTGGTTTCGCTTCCCTCGTCGACATGTCTGCCTCCTCATGACGTCTACTTGTGGAGCAGGCGCTCGAAGCCCTGCCATTCGCCCGCCGACGGCTCGCGCAGGTGGCGGGAGCAGCGCTCGACGAACAGCCGCGGAACGGCATCGCCCGGATCCATTGCACTGACCCGCTCGAACAAGGCCCGCGCCGCATCGAAGCCGCCGCCGAAGTAGTTCTCCATCGCCGATCGGAGAAGCTCGCGCGTGGCGAGCTTGGCCGCGCGCCGCCCCGGCGCTTCGGCGTCGATCACCTCATAGAGGTCGACTGCGACGTTCTTGCCCTTGACCGCCACCCGGTCGATCCGGCGCAGCGCGAAAGCCTGCGGCTCGTTCAGGCTGCGGAAGGTGTGCTCGCCGATCAGGAAGCGTGCGCCATAGACCTTGGTGAGCTGCTCGATGCGCGAGGCCAGATTGACGGTGTCGCCGATGACGGTGCACTGGATGCGGTCCCTCCCGCCCACGGTCCCCAGCACCACGGGCCCGGTGTTGGCGCCGATGCCCGCGGCCAGCTCAGGCTGGCCCAGCGCTGCGGCGCGCTCGTTGAACACCTCCAGCGCGCGCCACATGCCGATGCCCGCGCGAACGGCAGCGTCGGCTCCGGTGTCGAACAGCACCTTGATCTCGTCGCCCGCGAACGAGTCGATGAAGCCGCCCGCCTGCGTGATCTGCTCCTCCATGCTGCGGAAGTAGCGGTTGAGCAGGTCGATGATGCTGCGTGGATCGAGCCGTTCGGCGAGTGGCGTGAAGCCGCGCAGGTCGGCAAACATCACGCTCATGGTCTTGGCCACGTTCTCGCCCAGGTCCACGCGTGCGATGTCGAGCCGGTCCAGGCTTTCCAGGAACTGGCTCGGCACGAAGCGGCGCTGGGCGTCGATCAAGCGCTGCTGGTCCTTGTAGAGCCTGGCGTTCTCGATGGAGATCGACACCTGGGCCGCGAGCAGCTGGATCAGCTCGATGCGATCGTCGGTGAACACGCCGCCCGTCAGGCTGTTCTCCATGTAGATCGCGCCCTCGAACTTGCCGTGGTGCAGCAGCGGAATGCACAGCACCGACTGCGGCTTGCGCGCGAGCAGGTAGGCGTCGCGGGAGAAGTGCGCAGCGCGCGCCGCATCGTGCAGCACGAGCGGGCTGTTCGTGTGCAACACGTGGTAGACGATCGAAATCGGGAGCGCACCCTCGTTGCCGTCGAAGGGAATTGCTCGTGGGGCAGCGGCGGCTTCGCTGCCGATCTCGCACAGGCCCTCGATGACCAGCTGGCCGTCCTGCCGGACCACGAAGCAACCGCGCTGGCCACCGGCGTTCTCGAGCATGATCCGCATCGTGGTGGTCCACAGTTGCTCCAGCGCGATCTCGCTGGAAATCGCCTGTGAAGCCTTCATCACCGAGGCCAGGTCGAGCGCGGCCGAATCGACGCCGACCAAATCTGCCGCGCGCAGAGCGACATTGGTTGCCACCGCGTTGCCCCGGTTGGGCTGAGGCCGAAGCAACTGCGCGAACTCCTCCTCCAGGTGAGCGACCTTGCGCCGGGCACCCCAGCTTTCGTAGAGATTGCGCGCCGCGCGCAGATAGCCTTCGGCGGCCTTGCGCCGGCCGGTGGCGAGTAGATGCCGGGCGGCGAGCTCATTGGCCATCGCTTCGTCGCGGCGAAACCCTGCCTCGCGGGCAGCCTCCATGGCCTGCTCGTACCCCCGCAGCGCCAGCTCGATGCGTCCGTCGACGCGGGCGAGTTCCGCCTGCATGAGCCGCTGCAGATGCAGGAAGTTGTCCGGGCAGTTCGCGGCCCAGCGCGTCATGCGCCGCAGATCCGCGCGCATGCGACTGCGCGTGGCGGCCTGCTCGTCCGGGGCCATCCCGGGCAGGCACGCCGCCAGCGTGAGGAACGCGACGATATAGAAGCGCGCCAGTTGCGGCAGCGACATCGCCGAGGCGATCAACCGATCCTGTTCGCGCACATGCACCAGCGCTTGTGCGTGTGCGCCGTAGAACCAGCAGATCTCCGCCTTGTAGATGTGGTAGTTGGCGACCCCGGTCATGAACCTGCGCTGCCGCATGCCCTCGAGGCAGCGTTGCTCGTCGAAGGTGGCATCGTTCATCGAGCACAGGCTGTCAGTCTGGCCCAGGAAATTGCGCTGCATCTGCAGGAAGAGGGTGCCCGAATCGAGCGAGTCCTGGTACTCGCAGTCGCGCACGATGGTGAGGAAGTCGGCATGCTCCTGCGCCGCCGTTTCCAGGTCGAGCTTCGGGTCCCAGATGATGCAGTCCTGCGCGCTGTAGGCAAGGTAGAGCAGGTCGCCGGACTGGTAGCCGGCCTCGATGCCGCGGCGGAACCACGGCGTCATGCTCGACCAGTGATTGTTCCAGTGGTGCACGAACATCGTATAGACGTAGATCACGCGTGATTTCAGCGCGATGTCGTCGAGCCTGTCGTTCATGGCCACGGCGAGCTTGCCGTACTCATAGCCCAGCGCTGGGTTGTCGAGCGCGCCGCACAGCAGCATGCCGTAGGCGGCATAGGCAAAGGCCGACTCGGGGCCGTTTCCGTAGCGCAGCGAGATGTTGACCGACTTCAACACCAGGAAGGGGAAAAGATTGCCGCTGCCCGAGAGAAAGGCGGCGGGGAAGATCTCCATCAGCAAGCGCATCGCCACCTGATGCGCCCGGTCCGACATCGGCGGCGCCGCGATCAGCTCGGCGATCTTCCTTCCGGCCAGGTTGCGCTTGACGGCGGCAACCTCGCGGCCGATCGCGGCGCGATCGGGGTTCGCGGCGAGGCGCATGCCGAGCAGGGCCAGGCCCGTGGTCGCGGCGCTGATCGACTCGTTCATCTTCCCGGTGGTGGCGTACTGGCGGGTGCGCATCGACAGGATTTCGGCCTTCTCCAGGTTGCTGCGGGCATGGGCGAGCATCTGTTCGATCCACGACTCGGCTTCGTCATAGCGCGCCGTCAGATAGGCGCATTGCTGGTACTCGGTGGCCAGCGCCATCGTGAGATCGGTATCGCTCGTCCAGGCGTCCGGCGGCAGCAGTTCCTGCCCTGTGCGCAGGTAGCCCAGGGCCGACTCGTAGGCGGACGAGCGCTGGGCCCGGATGCCTGCGGCCAGGTTCAGGCGCGCCAGCGCCTTGCGCTCGACAGGATCGTCGATGAGCCGCAGGCATTCGTTCAGGTGGCCGACGATCTCAATCAGGCGCTCCTTGCGCTCCTCGTCGCTCGCGTGGCGCTGAATCAGCCGGCCGACCGACAGGTGCACGGCCTCCTTGTGTTCGGCGTCGATGAGGGCGTAGGCGGCCTGCTGCACCCGGTCGTGCTGGAAGCGATAGCTAGGATTCAATCCCGTGTCCGTGGCCGCTGCGCCGCCGGCCTTGCCGACGAGCTTGTAGTCGTCGCTCAGCGGAATGACCAGGTGCCGCTGGAGGGCCGGCAGGAGATCCTCGCCGGTCTGGTCCATCGATCGCTCGTGGATGATCGACAAGGTCCTCAGGTCGAAGGCGTTGCCGATGCATGCGGCCAGCTGCAGCACTCGCTGCGTGGCGGCCGGCAGCTTGCGTAGGTTGGCGATCACGAAGTCGACCACGTCGCTGCCGAGTCCGCTGCGCCGCACGGCGTCCATGTCCCAGCGCCAGCGCCCCGCCTCCGGCACGAACGCGATCGCCCGCGCCTGCTCGAGCGTGCGGAGGATCTCGGAGAGAAAGAACGGATTGCCCTGGGCGCGCTCGTGCAGCAGCTCGGCGAGCGGGCGGCAGGCCGCGGCGCTGGTGTGCAGCGCATCGGCCACGAGCTGCTCGACTGCAGCGAGCTCCAGCGGCAGCAGCGCCAGTGCGTGGACGGCCCGACTCTCCTGAATCTCGTTCAATGCCAGGCGCAGCGGATGGCCGATGTCGACCTCGTTGCTGCGGTAGGCGCCTATCACCATGAGGTGCCTGAGCTCGCGCGCCGTGGCCAGCCAGCGGATCAGGTTGAGCGTCGACGCGTCGCTGAACTGCAAATCGTCGAGGAAGATCACCAGCGGCTCCTCGCTGGCAATGACCCTGACGAAATTCAGGAACGCGATCTGCAGGCGGTTCTGCGCCTCGTTGGGCGGCAGTTCGGGCACCGCCGGGGGCACACCGACGAGCTGCTCGAGCTCGGGTATGAGGTCGACCAGCACCTGCGCGTTGGGCGCGACGGCGGCGAGCAGCTTGCGGCGCCAGGCCTGCCGCCGCTCGGCGGGCTCGACCATGAGCTGCCGCACCAGGCTGCGGAAGGCCACGGCCACGGCGGAGTAGGGCGTGCTGCGCTGGAACTGGTCGAACTTGCCCTGGATCAGGTAGCCACGCTGGCGAACCAGCGGCTTGGCGATCTCGTTGACCAGCGCCGACTTGCCCACTCCCGAGTGCCCCGACACCATGCACAGCTCGGTGCCGCCCGCGGCCACGCGCTCGAACAGCGCCAGCAGCGCGGCCCGCTCCGGTTCGCGGCCGTAGAGCCGCTGCGGGATGTGGAACTTGCGCGAGACGTCGCGATGCCCGAGCGCGAAGGCAGCGATGGTGCCGGTCTGGGCCAGCTCGCGCTGGCAGCGGCCGAGATCCTCGATCAAGCCAAAGCTGCTCTGGTAGCGGTCCTCGGCATTCTTGGCCATCAGCTTCAGCACGATCGCCGAGACCGGCTGCGGGATTCGCGGGTCGACCTCGCTCGGCGAGGGCGGGGCCTTGCCGATGTGGCTGTGAACCCATTCGAGCACGGATTCGGCATGGAACGGCAGCTCGCCCGTCAACAGCTCGAACAGCGTGATGCCGAGCGAGTAGAAGTCCGAGCGGTAGTCGAGATAGCGATTCAACCGCCCGGTCTGCTCGGGCGACATGTAGCGCAGAGCGCCTTCGAGCCGCCGGGACAGGGCGTCGCTCTGGCGTTCGAGCGATAGCTCGGACGCAATGCTGAAATCGATCAGGCGCACTGCGTCCGTGGCGTCGACCAGGATGCTATGCGGCTCGATGTTCTTGTGCACCACGTCCAGCTCGTGAATGCGCGCCAGCGCCTGGGCGATCGCGACCGCGATCCTGAAGAGGCTTTCCAGCGCCAGCCCGCGCTCGCCGTGGGCCGCGATCTGCTCGGACAGCGAATGACCGAAGGGCTCCAGCACGAGCGCGACGTTGCCGTTGCCCCAGGCCTCCAGTGCGTGCACGCGGATGACGGACTCGACCGACTGCAGCCGCGTCAACAGATGGAATTCGCGGCGCAGCTCGGCCACTTCCTGCCGGGCGGGATACTCGGCGTCCAGCGTCTTGATGATGACCGGATGGCCATCGGCATCGCGCACGGCCCGGTAGACCGACCGCCGCTGCGACTGGTGGATGCGCTCGCCGATGTGGTAGCCGGGGATCTTCACCACCGGGCACCGATGCTAGATGCCGAAGACGCGTTGGAATCGGTCGGCGTAGGCCTCGGCTGCCGTATCGCGCAGCGGCGATCCATGGCCGCACAGGGCGTGGCGGAACGGCAGCGCACGCAGGCGCGCGTAGTCCTCGCCCTTGGGCTCGTTGACCTGCATGAACAGCGGACCGAGATTGGCGGGCTGGAAGAAGCCCATCTCTGCCATGGTCCGGCGCGACTCGTCCGAGAAGAATTCGTCCGGCGCCACCCAGTTCTGCAGCGCGTCGCAAGCGACCAGGATGCCGCCCGCTCGATCGATGTGCACGATGCACTCGGGCAGCTTGGTGGTGCCGAAGGCGAATACGCTGCAGCCGGCGAAGGGCATCTCGCCGCCGGGCGCGAGCACCTTGTCGGCCTGCAGCCCGTGGTCGTGCTGCATGCCGGGCGGGGCCCACAGGGTGGCGCCGTAGCGCGTCTTGTAGAAGGCGTCGTCCCGCCCGTGCAGCGAACCGATCCTGACCACGTTCGCCACACGCCCGAGGCTGTCGAGCCGGGTCAAGGCGGAGTCGTCGAGGCGAACCGTGTTGATGAGGGTCAGCGCATCGCCGTCGCGCACCACCGTCATGTTGCGACTGAAGTGCCAGGGCGCGTCCATCAGCACGGTCTTCATGGCACCGGTGACGAAAAAGACATCGGGAAAGACTTCTTCCAGCTCGCCGTGCGGCAAGGCGGGTGGCAACTCGTCCATTGCGTCACTCCTGTTCCTCGGAAGCTGCGAGCGTACTTCGGCGCTCGCCGAGCGACAAGACTTTAGTCGTACAGGAAGCGCCCGGCGTACGCATACTCCGCCATGTACGCGTGCAGGTACTCGTCGAGGTACTGCCGCTGCGCGGGCGTCAGGCGGTCGCTCCGGAGGTCCTCAAGCGTCTCGCTGCCGTCGGAGTGGTCCAGCCGCTTGAGGTGAAAGAGCGTCATGTCCTTGCCGCCGAAGAAGCCCTGCAGGAATCGGTGCTGCGAACGCGCGCCCGCCATGTCGAACACGTAACCTGCAAGTGCCGTGAGCAGGGGCTGCCGGGCCAGCGCGGCGGCATTGAAGGAAGGGTAGTCGCCCGGCGGCGGCACGAACGGCGGCGCCGCGCTTCGAGGCCGCACCGGGTGCTCGCGCAAGGCCTCGATATAGGCGCAGTCCAGTCCGGCGGCGGTGGCGCCCTGCAATAGGATGTTCAGGTAGCGCCGGGTTGGCAGGCAGGTGTTGTCGATGAAGGCGGGCAGCCCCACGTAGGCGATGGCGCGCTGTTGGCCAGCGTCGTGGACTACCGTGACGTCGATGCGGTCGTAGCCGTGGCCGCAGGCTTCGGCGGCGTCGAGCAGGGTCAGATGCTCGTCCTCGCACAGATGCAGCACGCCTTGCACGACGTTCGAAGGATCGCCGGATGCTTCGATGTTTCCGACACCGCCCTCGTGGCGGAAGAAGTGCGCCACGTTGAAGCGCAGCCGCCAGCCGTGCAGCACGGCGCGCTGCGAGATCCGCGGGTCGACCCCCTTCGCGCGCAGCGACTTCAGGTCCATGTTCGATCCGTAGCCGAAGTACCAGAACACAAGGGCTCTCCTGTCCCGCCATCGAAGGCGCGCCGCGTCAAACCTTACACGGAGATGTCAACCGAAGGTAGTATCCGGCGCTGGGGAGCGGGCTGCCTCGGCCGGCATGGCTGGTGGATTGTCCCGGACGTCGGCCGTGACCTTTAACCAGGAGTTGCGCAATGGCTAACAACGCTCCCGCAAGCCAGGACTTCGTGCTCAGCCGCAAGCCCGCCAGCAGCACTTACGAGGGAAGCCTCGCCTACGGCTTGTGGCGCTTCGACGCCGACAGTGACAGCCTGTTGGAACCGATGCCGCTGGACCCGCAGGCCGCCTTCGACCCCACCCACGCGTTGGTACCCATCGGCCGCTACCTGCTCGAATGGGGGCCGTTGATGCTGCAGGCCTACCAGCCTTGCTATCCGTACCGCCTGTTCGAGTTCGACCCGGCCAGCACGAACCCGCTGGCCGCCGCGACGGTGCAGAAGGGCCTGTGGACCAAGACGAAGTTTTGGCAGTACCGTCCGGACTTCGGCAATCCCCAGGGGGCGCACGAAGGCTACGACTCGGGCAGCGAACTGCTGCTCTTGCCGCTGGGCGGCTTCATGCTCAACGTCATCCCGACCGAAGGCCGCGGGACTTTCCAGCTCTGGAACTTCGACCCCAGCCCACTGACGCCGGGCCGCGCCGACCCGCTTCCCCAGCCCTACACGCCGCAGGGCTCCTTCGACACCATCGAGTTCGGCCACGAGCTGATTCCGCTTGGCAACTACGTGCTCGACCGGGTGCCCGAGACGGGCGAGTACTGGCTCTGGAGCTTCGACCCGCAAAGCGTGATGCCACTGGGGCAACCCGCGATCCGGCATGGGCAGTGGAAGGACATCGACGCCAGCCATTGTCTGGTGGCGATCGGCGACCATGTCCTGGACTGGACGCCGGCAGACGGCGCCTACCGGCTCTGGCGCTTCGACGCCGGCAGCGCCGACCCCCTGGCCGGGCCGCTGCGCACCGGCACATTGCCGCAGGGGCTCGATGCGAACACGATGCTGACCGGCATCCAGTCGCTGCGGTCCATCGACATGGCACGAAGCGAAGTGCCCGGCACCATCGACTTCATGCGGTCGAAGATCAAGCACGTCGTTTACCTGATGCTCGAGAACCGCTCCTTCGATCATGTCTGCGGCTGGCTGTACGCCAGGGGAGAGGACGGTATCAACTTCGTCGGCGACGACCGGCCGTTCGACGGCGTCAGCCTCGACATGGTCAACGTCGACCCCGGCAGCACGGACCGCAAAGGCGACCCGCGCCAGGTCTTCGTCAGCAAGTACAAGGACGGTCAGCTCAGCGACGAGTGGGACTTGGACTTTCTGCCTCAGGATCCTTATCACGACAAGTCCGACGTCCTGCGCCAGTTGTTCTTCGCCAATCGCGAGGGCTACGCCGAGCGCGCCAGTCCGGACATGGGTGGCTTCGTCTGGAACAACGGTGTCGATCAGGTCATGTGGACCTACACGCCCGAGCAGCTGCCGGTGCTCAACGGCCTGGCAAAGGGCTTTGCCGTGTCCGACGCCTGGTTCTGCGCGATGCCGAGCGCGACCGATCCCAACCGTGCAATGGCGTTCACCGGCTCGGCGCTGGGCCAGCTCAACAACTTCCAGAACGGCACCCAGTACATCTACTGGCCGCTGACGCCTCATCGCCAGTCGATGTGGAAGGTCCTCTGGAGCAACGGTTTCACCGACTGGAAAATCTACAACTCGGTGGAGTGGATGAGCTTCGTCCACACCTACCACCTGTTCCTGCAGGGGCAGATCCCGTCGCTCGACGCCGCGGTGACGCAGAACCAGGCGAGCTTCATCGAGGGCATCGACCAGTTCAAGAAGGATGCGCGCGCGGGCAAGCTGCCCGCATTCAGCTTCCTGGAGCCGGCTTGGATCGCCACCTCGGGCACCACCTCGTATCACCCCGGCGCCGACCTGGTCCCGGGCGAGACGGCGCTCAACGAAATCTACGACGCATTGCGGGCCGGGCCGGACTGGAACGAAACGCTGCTCGTCATCACCTTCGACGAGCATGGCGGCCTCTTCGACCATGCGAGCCCGCCTTACGCGGTGAACCCCTGGCCGAACGACGTGAATGACGGTTTTCGCTACGACCTCATGGGCGTGCGGGTGCCGACCATCCTGGTCTCACCGTGGATCCAGGAGAAAACCGTCTTTCGGTCGCCGACGCCGGTGGCCTATGACGCGACCTCGTTCATGGCAACCCTGCTGCAGTGGTACGGCATTCCGCAGGCGCGCTGGGGTCTGGGCGAGCGCGTTCGGCATGCGCCGACCTTCGAGGGGGTCTTCCAACTGGCCACCCCGCGGTCCGATGCGCCTTCGCTGACGCCGCCTTACGACCGGACCTTTCCGCGCAAAGGCGTATCGGGGCGAGGCGAGCGGGTGCACGGCCTGCATCGGCTGATGGCGCCGCGCGTGGTGGCAACCCTTGCCGCGGGCAAGTTGAGTCCGCAGGAGATCAACAGGGTCTCGAACGAGATCCTGGCAGGGGCCACGGATCTGAAATCGCTGCACGCGATGCTCGACAGCCTGGCCAAGCGCTTGGCCTGAGCCCGCAGTCTGGTGCGAATCGTTCGGCCAGTCATCACTGCGGCCCAGTACCGATGACGCGGATGCACCAACGCGCTGTCGTACGGCGCGGGTTGAAGATGCTTCGGCGCCCGGACCGTGATAGTCGGTTCCTCAATGCCGGCGACTGTCGCGATCATTCGGACATGAAAAAGCCGCCTCGATGGGTTCGATTGTTTGGCCGTGGACACTTACGCGGTCCACGTTACGGCATGTTCACTTGCAGGCACCACCTGGTGTTTTTCTCATCGTGGCAGCGCTTGTCAGAAGACGCTCAGTGCTCGAATCTCTGAGGGTCGCTCGCCACAGCGCGCACGGCACTGTGCCGCAAAGTGGCCCATGTGAAGAAAGCCGTACTTCCGTGCGACTTCACGCGCGCCGCCCTGGCCAGAGATCCGGCTTAGTGAACGCCGGCGTTTTGGTATGCCAGCCGAGTTCGTCGGCGTCGGGAGAATGGTCTACGTCCGGGTCCTTGCAAGTTGCGGCGGACACGCTACCTGCCTTTGCGACTCACCCTACGAATTCCACGGGGCACCATTGCCCCATGCCGCTTTAGCACTTCAGCCCAGCCTGGACTTCGCCGATCTGCCATTCGTTGAATTCAACATAGGCACGGATCGCTTCGGCTGCCAAGAATGATTTGCTGCGCTTTGTTGCTTTGGTCAGATGGTCGAGGCGATCCTTGACTTCGTCGTCAAGGCGAACGGTCATGGTGGTAGACATGGCGCGATGGCGTGATCGAATGTATGCATGCGACTACCCTCGGTCGGCTACGTCGGTAGCTTCGACCTCACCACCCTCTGGGGCCGAGGTGGCAACGTTAGGCCCCCATGCGGAAAATGCTGCCATGTAGCACAACCGTGCTACAGTACAGGATAAACGAAGGGGTTCATATGTCGACAACCACCATTCGCATTGATGACGATCTGAAAGAGCGTATCTCAGCTGCGGCGGACCGAGCAGGGAAAACTGCTCATGCCTTCATCGTCGATGCAATTGCACAGACCATCGAACAGGTCGAGGCAGAGGAAGAGCTTCATCGCATCGCTGACAAGCGATGGTCGAAGATCTTGGCGACCGGGAAGTCGGTGCCCTGGGAGGGTGCGAAGAAGTATCTTGCTGCTCGTGGACGAGGCGAGAAACCTGACAGGCCGGTTGCGCGAAAGCTTGGACACTAAACAGGCAGGATGACGCAGATTGAACTCGCCCCAGAAGTCCTCGATGACTTTGATCGGTTCATCGACCACCTTGCGCGGTTCGACGGGATAGATATCCCGCAACGCCTCAGTGAGATCATGCAAGCTATAGAGATCCTGAGTCATAGCCCCTTGATTGGTCGACCCGTCAAGGCGGGCAAAGGGGAGTTGCTGATTGGCCGTGGATCGCGCGCATACGTTGCGCTCTATCGATATGTTGTCGACATCGACACTGTGTTCGTTCTCGCGTTACGACATCAGCGCGAAGCAGGATTCAAGCGAAAGTCTTGATGCCACGAGATTGTTGTATGTTCGAAATCTGTAGGCTCCTGGATCCGAGGCACAGCGATGGCAACTCCGGCGGCAACTATCACCATGTCGATGCGCGAAGCCGATCGCCTCAAGACCATCCAGGCCGCGGTGGATCGAATGGCGCGCATCGGCCAGGCCGCGCAGCGGCTGGGCCTGAGCCGACGGCAGCTTGAGCGTCTGATCCAGCGGTACAAGGACGATGGTGTCGCCGGCCTGGTCTCGCGCAAGCGCAGCCGGCCCAGCAACCACCAACTGGCGCCGGGCATCGCCGAACGTGCGATCGGACTGATCCGGGAGCGCTACGCGGACTTCGGTCCGACATTGGCCTGCGAGAAGCTGACCGAGCGTGGTGTGCGCAGCACGGAGTTCGGCTTCGAGAAGGACTTCGCGAAGATTCAGCTGGCCATGTCGCAGTTGAAGGTGAACTACCCGGTGGCGGTCGACAGGCTTCATGCGAGCATTGATCTGAAGATCCTCGCCTTCGCAGCCCGTTGCCCAGTGAGAGCGCCCCGTTTTGACCCTGAACTCACGCACACTCTGGGCGAGCCGCGAAGGTGATCCTACTCGGCTGCCGGGGTTCACCATCTCGCAGGTCGACGTCCGCGCTCGCGGCTGGCCAGCCGTTCGATAACGCGATTTCACCGCTCAGCGATGTAGTGCTGGGTTATCACCGTCTCGCCGTCGCGCAGGAACATCCGTACACGAGCATCCACCTCCTGGTCGGCCAGCGTGGCGCGGGCGCGCTGGTGCAGGTAGTCGGCCCAGGAGGCGACGATAAATCGCTCGACATAGCGCGACGGATCGCCGAGGTCGCGATAGACGCGCCATAGGGTGGCGCCGTCGCGGCGGCGCGAGGCGCGCAGCTGGGTCACGGCGTTCAAGAACTCCTCGGCTTCGCCGGCTCGGATGCGATAGCCGATCTCCACCGACACCGGGCCATCATCCGGAAGAGGCTGATCCTTGATGAAAAGATCTTCCCAGAGCGCGACGGGCGTGACCTCGGTCGACGCGCCCATGCGCAGCGGCAGCCAGCGGGCGAGAAAGATGCCGCCTGCCATGGTGAGGGCTGCGATGCTCAGGGCAAACGCCAGCCCGGTGATACCGGAAACCGCGCCCCAGAATGCGGAGCCGATGGCGAACGAGCCCAGCGCGCTGACCGTGTGCAGTGCCACGGCGCGCGAACGGACCCAGGGCGGCGCGCTGGACTGCGTGGCCGTATTGAAGGTGGCCATGACCGCCATCCAGGCTGCGCCGCCGATGGCAAGTGCCACGAATACCACGATGGGAATGCGCACGAACGCAGCGATGAGCATCACGGCTGCGAAGACCATGCACCCCAGGGCAACGAGGCGCTCGAGCCCCAGGTGCGCACGCAACCTGCCCAGCACCAGGCCTGCGGCAACTGCGCCTGTCCCCAGGCATCCCATGAGGAAGCCGAATCCGGTGGCGCCCAACTTCAGTTGCTGCGCCGCGATGGCCGGCAACAGCGCCCACAGCGCCGAGCCTGCGCCGCTGTAGGCGACGGTGCGCAGCAACTGAGCCAGGATCATCGGCGAGTGTCTTGCATAGCGCAGGCCCGCGACGGTTCCGCTCCACAGCCGCTCCGCCGGCAGGGGTGACTGCGCATGCGCGGCAGGGGGCCAGCGCCGCACCGCCCGCATCATCACCAGTGCGCTCAGCACCGCGACGGCGAACACCCAGCCCGCACCGAGCCATGCGAACAAGAAGCCCGCCACTGAAGGCCCCAATGCCCTCGCGCTGTTCCAGGCGATCGACATCGCCGTGATGGCCTGTGGCATGTCCTCGCGTGGGACGGTGTCCGCCACGCTGGTGTTCCAGGCTGGTGACAGTAGCGCCGTGCAGCAGCCGGCGGCAAATGTGAACAGCAGCAAGGTCGCCGGTCCCGCCCAGCCTCCCAGTGCGAGCAGGGACAGGACGACGACGACGGCCACCTGAACGGCCAGCGCATTCAGGATCAGCCGCCGCCGGTCCGTGGTGTCGGCCAGCACACCGGCCGGCAGTGCCAGCAGGAACATCGGCAAGAACACGGCGGTCTGCACCAACGCTGCGAGGAAAGAGGAGCCCGTGAGCTCCACCATGAGCCATGAAGCCGCCATGACCTGCATGGCGTTTCCGGTGAAATAGATGGCGCTGCCGGTCCACAGGCCCCGGAATGCGGGAAGACGCAACGGGGACCAAAGGGAGTGGGATGCGGAGGACATCGAAGAAAGCTTTGCCCGATTATGGTCGGGCGATATCCCATTGGGTCTGGCCGACTGCGGCGGCTCGTGCAGCAAGCGTCGCAGGGTCGGTCCGCCTGCGAAGCCGAGGCCTGCGAAGCCGAGGTTCGGGCGTGTGCTGCTGAGGGCCGCGAAAGAGGGCCCTATGCGGATGCTACGTGTACCGGCGCCCGCCGATTGAAACAGCTCAGGATGGGAGCTGGTCGCCGTCTGATTGCTGCAACTTCGTTGCAATGCCGTAGAGCGCAAGCATGCCGAGCACGTGCCCGATCGCCACGCCCGGTTCACCTGATTCAATCCGGGCAATCGTCTGGACATGCACGCCCAATCGGGCGGCAGCGGCGGCTTGGCCGTCGCCGGCAGTGGTGCGGGCCAGCCTGGCCGCGGCACCCATGTCCTTGATCGCCTGCAGGGCGCCGCCACCGATGTCTGCCGAGATGCGCTTGCCTTGAGCCATTCGCGGATTGTCGCTGCACAAACGAGTCGTGCTTCGGGCGAAAGAAGCGACGTTCCCGTCGAACCCTGGGGGCGTCCCTCGGGTGTCCGAAGACGCAGACCTGGCAGTTCGCGTGACGCCGTGGGGCGCTGATCTTCAGCGACTCGAAACCTTGCTTCCAGCCATGCTCGCCTTCGCGGCTGGCTTCGATGGCGCGCGTTTCGCAGGCTTCGGGCCGCCGAGCCCTGGGTGACTGGATCAGCATCTGCGCATCGGCGCCGAACCTGGCGTCACGGTGTTTGCCAGGTGGCGGCTTCACTTCTTCCCGAGGTGCTCGCGAACCTTGTCGGCCTCGTCGCCCACGGCCGCCACTGCCATGCGCAGCTGCTCCTCGTTCACGCCGAGCGAGTTGCACCAGTCCCTCACTTCGTAGTCCTCGCTGAGATTGATGCGCTTGCGGTCCTGGCCGCCCACCTTCGTCTTGTCGTCTGCCATGTTGTCGTGCTCCTTAAGCCAGTCTGCGGGATGGGGCTGCCAGAGCCGCTCCGATGCCGACAGCATCTGGATCAGGCTCAAGCGAAGTGGCAGCTCCATGCTTGCGATTTGCGCATTGCGCGGCAGGCCGCTTTGTAGGCGCCCTCCGTTGCTGCTCGTCGTCTTCGGCGGACTGCGGCGGCGCGGTCGGTGCGCTACGTTGTCGCATGGCCAAGAGCGACGCGCTCACCCACTACAAGGCCAAGCACAAGGCCAAGCACAACTTCGCGATCGCTCCCGAGGCGGTCAAAGGCGGCGAGGAAGGCGGCGAGGAAGGCCGCGAGGAAGGTCGCATGTCCGCCAGTTCGTGGTGCAGAAGCGCCGGGCGACGCGCCGCTTTCTCCTACCTTTCACTTCGACTTCCGGCTCAGCGCGGCAATGGGAGTCGGGCGGGGCGGCCGGCCGCAGCGTGGATTGTTCCGGCGGGGTTCGAACGCGGTGATGGGTGTTCCTCGACCACGTTCCTGGCGCGCCTGGCAGGCCTCGTCAGATGGACGGGGGAGGCTCCGGCGCCCGTCTCATCCAGCAGTTCGATGACAAGATCCTCGTGCGCCTGTAGCGGCTGTGAACTGCCATCGTCGACGACGTCCGACGGATTCACCCGATCGCCGAAGAGCACGATCACCTCGCACTGCCATGATTGCAAGGCAAACCTGTTCAGCCGCGTGCGCGTGCGGCCTTGTGGCTGCTACCTCAAGCCCACCTGCCGATCCGCCATGTTCACCAATTGCACGAGCGCCGGACCGATCGTCTTCAGCAAGTCCGCCGGCTTCGCGCGATAGCCCGGCACCGCGCAGTTGAACAGCAGCCGCCTCGACCCGTAGCGGATGTTCGACGCGACGCCCACCGCCAGCACGCCGAGCCCGGCGTCGCCCATGTTGATGGCAAATCCGCGCTTGCCGTAGTTCGCCAGGCTGTCCTTCAGGCCTTGGGTGCTGCGCGTGTATTCGTCGGCGCGCTCCTGCCTCGCGCGCACCAGGAAGCGGTTGCGCTCCGCCGCCGTGAGCTGGGCGAGCCAGGCGCGGCCCATCGCCGTCTCCGCGATGCCGCGCACGGCTCCGACGCCGGGCCGCTTGAGCGTGCCGTGCTCATGCGCGCACGTCTCGACGTACACCACGTCCAGGTCCATGGCCACGCCTACGGACACCGCGCCTTCGAAGCGGTCGGCCGTCGATTGCAGCGCGGGGCGCAGTTCTGCGAGCAGCGGTGTGTTGATCACATACGGATAGCCCAATGTCACGGCTGCCGGGCCGATGAAGTAGCGATCCAGGCGGTCATCGTGGTCGAGAAATCCCAGCGCCTGCAGGCTTCGGCAGAGGCGGCTTACCGTCGGCCGCGGCAGGCCGAGGCGTTCGGCGAATTCGCTGTTGGCGTGCGCCCGCGGATCCCTGACAAAGCTCTGCAGGATCATCAGTCCCTTGGCCAGAGTGCCGGAGAAGTTTGGATCGTCCTCGCGCACGCGTCGCAGATCCTGCTGGTCCTTGAGCTGGTGTACGGGGCGGGCTTGTCGCATCGAGCAATTCTCGGCCATTCGCGGGAAAAGCGAATCGTTGTTTCAATATTTGAAACGCGTGTTCGGTATTGGCGACTCTCGACCTACAGTGCGCCGCATGATTCGTGATCCTGCCCGTCTCGACGCCTTGCTCGCCGACACCCGAAGCTTCGTGCGCGGGCGTTGGCACCCCCTTGAAGACCAGGTGGACCGCACCGATGAGATCCCCGCCGCTTTCGTCGACGAGCTGCGTCGCAAGGGCTTCTTCGGCTGGAGCATTCCCGAGGCGTACGGCGGGCTGGGCCTGACGGCCGAAGAGCTGGTCCTGTGCGCCATGGAGCTCTCGCAATCCTCTGTGGCGCTGCGCGCGCGCGTGGGCACCAACACCGGCATCGGATCCGAGGCACTGGTGGCCGACGGCACCGAGGCGCAGAAGGCCCGCTGGCTGCCGCGCATGGCGCGTGGCGAGCTCACAGGCTGCCTGGCCCTGACGGAGCCGGACGCGGGTTCGGAGGCCACCAACATCCAGACCACAGCACGCAGGGATGGTGACCACTACGTCCTGAACGGCACCAAGCGCTTCATCACCAACGCGCCTGTGGCCGACGTGTTCACCGTCATTGCGCGAACCGAGGAGGGCACGCGCGCAAACGCAGGGCTGAGCGCCTTCCTGGTGGAGCGCGGCCCAGGCCTGCGCACCGGCGAGCCGTACCGCAAGATGGGCCAGGCCGGCTCGCCGGTGTCCGACGTGGTCTTCGAGGATTGCCGCGTGCCGGCGAACCACGTCATCGGCGAGAAGGAAGGCGTTGGCTTCCGGACCGTGATGAAGGTGCTGAACAAGCAGCGGCTGCACCTGGCCGCGCTGTGCACGGGACCGGCCATCCGCATGCTGGACCTCGCGGTGGCCCACACCTCCAAGCGCGAGCAGTTCGGCCGATCCGTCGCCAGCTTCCAGCTGGTGCAGGCCTTGATCGCGGACTGCCGCACGGAGATCTTTGCCGCGCGATCGATGATCCTGGAGGCGGCGCGAGCGCGCGACCGCGGCGAGGACGTGGCGCTGACCGCCTCGATGTGCAAGTACTTCGCCTCAGAGATGTGCGGCCGCGTGGCCGACCGTTGCGTGCAGATGTTCGGCGGCGCCGGCTACATCGCGGACTTCAGTCCCATCGAGCGCTACTACCGCGACGTGCGCCTGTTCCGGTTGTACGAGGGTACGAGCCAGATCCACCAGTTGAACATCGCCAAGCTGACGCTGCGCGAGCACGAGGCGGGCCTGCGATGAACCTCCTGGACGTGGAACGCGACGCTGTGTTGGCCGAGTTGCGCCAGCGCGTACGGGCCTTCGTGGCGCAGCACGCCATCCCTCTTGAGACGCGGGCCCATGTGCACAACCCGCAGGCCCTGGACACCGCCCTGGCGCAGCTGCGGCCCATCGCCCGCGAGCTGGGCCTCTATCTTCCCCAGTTGCCGCGCGAGCACGGCGGGCTGGGCCTCAGCTGGGTCGAGCGCACCGTGGTGCTGGAGGAGGCCGGCCGCAGCTACCTGGGACCCGGCGCGCTCAACTGCGCCGCCCCCGACCAGCCGAACATGATCAGCCTGCTGCGCCAGGGCACCCCGGAGCAACGGCGCGCCTACCTCGGCCCGCTCGCCGCCGGGGAGATCCGTTCCTGCTTCGCCATGACGGAGCCGGCGCCCGGCGCAGGGTCCGATCCGTCGATGCTGGCCACGCGCGCCGAACGCCGCCCGGGCGGATGGGTGATCAACGGCCGCAAGTGGTTCATCACCGGCGCGGTCGGCGCGCGATTCGCCATCGTGCTCGCGAAGGCCGACTTGGGCCCCACGCAGTTCATCGTCGAGACGTCGAACCCGGGGTTTCGCCTCCTGCGCGCCATCCCGGCCTTCGATCCCTATGCGATCGGCGGCCATGGCGAGATCGAGATGACGGACTGCTTCGTGGCCGATGACGCCGTGCTTGGCGAAGTGGGCCAGGGCTTGGCCTATGCGCAGCAACGGCTGGAGCCTGCGCGGCTGTCGCACTGCATGCGTCTTCTGGGACGGGCGCGCCGCGCCCTCGAACTCGCGCAGGACTACGTCAACGAGCGGCGCTCATTCGGCGAGCGCCTGGCTGATCTGCAGCAGGTGCAGGCCATGGTGGCCGATTGCCACATGGACCTGCACGCCAGCCGGCTGATGACTCTCGATTGCGCCGCGCGCATGGACGCCGGCGTGCCGGTCAAGACCGAATCGGCGATGGCGAAGGTGTTCGTGTCCGAGGCGCTCCATCGCGTGGCGGACCGGTCCGCGCAGCTGATGGGGGCGCTGGGCATGTCCGAGGACGCGCCCGTCGCGCTCATCTTGCGAGAGCTGCGTCCCTTCCGCATCTACGACGGCGCCTCCGAGCTGCACAGGGCCACGCTCGGGCGCCGATTTCTCTCATCCACCCGAGGAGACATTCGATGAAACCCAACCGCATCCGCAGCGCCATCGTCGCGCTGGCCGCCACGCTCGGTGCCGGCGCCGCGCTGGGCGCCTATCCGGAGCAACCGATCAAGCTCATCGTCCCGTTCCCCGCGGCCGGCAGCACGGACCTGGTGGCCCGCACGCTCGCGGTCGACCTGGGGACGGCACTCGGCCAGCAGATCGTGGTGGAGAACAAGGCCGGTGCCGGCAGCCTGATCGGCTCGGAGTTCGTGGCCAAGGCGCAGCCGGACGGCTACACCATCCTGATGGCCGGGCTCACCAACGTGTTCCTGCCCTACGTGCACAAGGATCTCAAGTGGAACCCGGTCGACGACTTCGTCCGCATCGGCCTCGTCGCTGACCTGCCCAACGTGATCGCGGTCAACGCCAAGACGCCGTACCAGAAGCTTTCCGACCTGGTAGCCGCGGACAAGGCCAAGCCCGGATCCCTGTCGTTCGGCTCCGCCGGCGTTGCCACGCCCTCGCACCTGGTGTGCGAAATGGTGAACCACCAGACCAAGATCAAGCTGCAGCACGTGCCGTACAAGGGCAACGCGCCCGCGGTCAACGACCTGATGGCCGGCCACATCCCGGTGATGTGCAACAACCTCGGCGGCACCCTCCCGTACATGCAGAGCGGGCAGATCCGCATCCTGGCGCAGACCGGCAAGACGCGTTCGGCCTCGGTGCCCGACGTGCCAACGTTCGCTGAGCTGGGACTGCCGGCGCTGGATGCGGGTCTGTGGTTGGGGCTCGTCGCACCCAAGGGCACGCCGAAGAACGTGATCGACACCCTCAACCAGGCGCTGGTCAAGGTCCTAGCCACGCCTGCCATGAAGGAGAAGCTGGCGAAGCTCGGCGCGACCACGCTCAACCCGAGCGCGGCCGCCTTCGAGGAACGCCTGAAGGCCGATCGGGGGGCATGGGACCCGGTGCTCAAGACGCTCGAACTGAAGACGAACTGATGCAGCAGACCGGCTATCCGCTGCGGGGGGTCCGCATCCTGGACATGGCGACCGTACTGGCGGCGCCTTTCTCGGCCACGCTTTGCGGCGACATGGGCGCCGAGGTCGTCAAGCTCGAACTGCCGCAGGGCAACGACGCCCTGCGAGGCCTGGCGCCCGTGCACGAAGGTCACGCGCTGTTCTGGAAGACGGCCAACCGCGGCAAGCGGGGCATCTCGCTCGATGTGCGACAAGGCGAGGGACGCGATCTGTTCTTGCGTCTGGTCGAGGGCTTCGACGTGCTGGTGGAGAACTTCCGCACCGGTACCCTGGACGGCTGGGGCCTTGACCTGGCGACGCTGCACGCGCGCAATCCGCGCCTGATCGTCCTGCGGCTCACCGGCTTCGGTCAGACGGGGCCCTACGCGCGCAAGCCGGGCTTCGCGCGCATCTTCGAGGCCATGAGCGGATTCACGCACCTGAGCGGCGAGGTCGCCGGACCGCCGCAGCACATGAACTATCCGCTAGGGGATGCGATTGCCGGCCTGTTCGGCGCGTTTGCCATCGCCACGGCGCTGGCCGAGCGCAATGCCATGCCGCGCGAGGAACAGCGCGGCGCGGAGATCGACCTTTCGGCGACGGAAGCCTTGCTGCGCCTGCTCGATCCGCTGGCGGCGGAGTACAGATTTTCCGGGGCGGCGCGCGATCGCACCGGCTCCCGCGCCGGGTACACCGCCCCTTCAAATGTGTACCGAACCGCCGACGGCGCGTGGGTGACGCTGGTCGGCTCGTCCGATCCGATCTTCGTGCGCCTCTGCTCGGCAATGGAGCAGCCGGCGCTGGCAACCGATCCGCGTTTCAGCACCAACGTGGATCGCACGCGGCACCACGTGGAGATCGACGACATCGTTGCGGCGTGGTGCATGAGCCTGCCGCTGCAGGCGCTGTCTGTCCGGCTTGAGCGCCACGACGTGCCGTTCAGCAAGGTGTATTCCATTGTGGACGTGATGGAAGACCCGCATTTGCGCGCTCGAGGCGCGCTCATTGAGCTTCAGGACCCCGAACTCGGCTCGATCCCCGCACCCGCGGTGGTTCCCCGCTTCGTCGGCCGCGCGTCGAGCGTGCCGGCAGTCGGGCCGCGCACCGGGCAGGACAACGAGGCGGTGTTCGGCGCCGTCGGCGTCGGGCCAGAGGAACTGGAGCGCCTGCGCTCGCGACGAGTGATCTAGCGGTTGGGTTGCCATAGGTACTCCATGGGCCAGCCAGCATCTGACTATGGCTGGTAAGCGCGCTGAAAGCGTCTTCGCAATGCCATTTTTCTTGCCGCGTTGAAGGAAGGGGGACGAGGCGGCGGGCGAAGTTCGGCCGTTGGGCAAGGGTGCGAGCGCGAGATCAATATTTCTCAACCTAGACTGCCGGGGTTTTCGCATCCTTGGATGAACCGCCCAGGTTCATCGCCGCGGCCGACAGCAGGATGGCGACTACGCCAACGAGCTGCAGCGGATGCAGCCGATGGTCGAAGGCCACGAAGTCAACCACGATGGCAACGATGGGGTACAGGAACGACAGCGCGCCTGCCATGTGCGTCGGCAGCTTCTGTATCGCGCCATAGAGCAGCACGAACACCAGCCCGGTGTAGACAACGCCCATGACAACGAAGCTTCCCCATGTCCGGGCGTCCGTGGGGAGCGTCGACAGGTTGGCAAAGGGCGCGAGCATGACGACGCCGACACACACCTGGGCCAGGGCAATCATGTGCGGCGGCGTATCGCTGAGCTTCTTGGCGATGATGGCGGCCAGCGCGTAGAAGAAGGCCGCGCCGAGCGCCATCAGGATGCCGGCGACATAGTCGGCGCCGATGTAGTCGGCGTCGGACTTCGCCAGGGCAATGAGGACGACGCCGATGAACGCCAGGCCCAGCCACATCAGCTTGGTCGCGGTCAGCTTCTCGGAGAAGAAGAGCGCGCCCAGAGCGAGCAGCATGAAGGGCTGCGTGTTGTAGACGGCTGTCGAGATGGAGATGGACGCGCGCGAGAACGAGGCGAAGATGAGCAGCCAGTTGAGCACGATGGCCGCACCTCCCAGCGCCGCCCAGCAGAAGAGGCGAAGCGAGAGCGGGCCGCGCAGCATGCCCTTGGCCGCGCAAACAATCAGGAGCGTCGCCGCGCCGAAGGCGCAGCGCCAGAACAGCAGGTCGATGATGGGCTGGCCCGATTCCACGACGAACCATCCGATGGTTCCGGAAATCACCATGGCGGCGGCCATCTCGAGGGTGCCGCGCTTCTTGTTCTGCATGAAGCGCCGAGAGTGCCACGGTATGCGGGCGCTGACCACCTACCGCGAAAGTACTACCGCAAAGAAGGGTCCGCGGCCCGGCGAAATGTGGATTTCGCCACCGCTCCGGCCGCTGGGCGCCGCTGTACCCGGGCGTCGGGAGCTGCCTATTCCTCCAGCCAATGCCGGAACGCCCACTGGCCCAAAGGCGTGATCTCCGTCACGATCGCCTCCTGGCCCGCTCCAGGGCAAAGCGCGATAGAGGCCTTGATCCATTCGGCATCCTTGAGAACCTCGATGGACTCGATGTCCTCTGCGGCTCTGAAAGTCAGAGGAAGCGGACCTTGCACCACCTGACGCAAAACGGCGTAATGCGGCATGGTCACCAGCCAGCCAGGACCTTCAAGGACCATGAGAATGCGGCCATGAGCGCGACGACCAAGGCGACATGCGTCCAGACGGACGCACCTCGAGGTCGATCCAGACTTCGCCGCGTGCGATAGAGGGCGGGGCGGCGCGGCCGCTCCGGCTTGTCCGTCCACCAACCGAAGTTTGTATCTGAGTCTTCGTCCATGTAGCTAATTGTAGCTACTAGTAGTACTTATGGGTTAAGTTGGACGTGAGGGTTTTCACGGGCGCCGAGGGCCCGAGTGCTCAGGCCACGGACGATTCTGAACCCGGGCATGTCGCGATGTACCTCCTCGATGTACCTCCTGGTTGGCAGGGCGTCCTGGACTGACAAGACGCGGATCGTTCACCGGCGCGCTGGCAGCGCTGAACGACGCCGGCAAGCTCGGAGTGCACTTCCAGTTCCCGTCCTGGCTGGTGTGCGATCGAGAGAGCCACGACCACGTCACGCGGTCGTCGATGGCCCGCAGGGCTTCGCGAACAGCGCGCCGCTGCTGGCGCAGAGCACGAACCCCGACTACGCGCTGGTGCGTCTGCATGGCCGAAATGAGGACCCATACAACGTGAAAGGCGCGGGCCCGGCGGCTGAGCGTTTCGACTATGACTATCCAGACCAGGAACTCAAGGAGCTCGTGCTTGAGGTCGTCCGCGCGCGCGGCCTACGAGGGGCGCAACACGCACTGCATCATCAAAAACTGCGACGAGGAGAGGGGCCAACGCAACGGCCTCGTTCCTCGATGCCAGCGACTATCGCGGACTATCGCGATCAGTCAGACATGAAAAAGCCGCCTCAATGGGCGGCTTTCGATTGTTTGGCCGTGGACACTTACGCGGTCCACGTTACGGCATGTTCACTTGCAGGAGCCACCTTGTGTTTTTCTCGTCGTGGCAGCTCTTGTTCGACGTGCCGTTGTGAGATCCGGCTTGCCTGCGCAGGCATTTGCTCAGCAACTTGAGCAAGGATGAATTGTACCACCCGGGCCGGCTCGAAGCCGTGGAGGAGACGTGGAAGCGGCTTTGCCGCGGATCAACGCGCATGCAAGAAGGCACGCGCGCTGAGTCGAACAATCGCGGCCATCCGCACCGGGTTGGTCAGATCCTGAAGCAGTTCCAGGATTGTCGGCCGGTCGGCCAGGCTTCCACACGCGATCTCGCCGACCACGAAGGGATGAATGGCAACGCCTGTTCGCGCTCAGGCGCGCGCCCGCTTGGTCGGCCCGAAGTCGACCGGCAGGCTGCCTTCGGACTTCACCTCCCTCAGCACGATGGCCGAGCGCACGTGCGTGACGCCGGCCTGCTCGAACAAGGTGGTGTGCAGGAATTTCTCGTAGTGCTTGATGTCGGGCACCAGCACGGTGAGGATGTAGTCGGCCGGGCCAGTCGCCGAGACGCAGCGCACGATCTGCGGGCTCGCCTCCACCGCCTTCTCGAAATCGCGCACCTTCGATTCGCTGTGCCGGTCCAGGTTGACCTCGGTCACCGCCGCGAGATTGAGGCCGACCTTCTCGCGATCGACGACGACTGTGTAGCCGCGGATCACGCCGGCGGCCTCCATCTCCTTGATGCGGCGCCAGCAGGGCGTGGATGACAGCCCGACCTTCTCGGCGATCTGCTGCACCGTCTGGCGAGCGTCGCGCTGCAGTTCGAGGAGGATCTGCAGGGAGTGGTGGTCGAGAGGAATGAAATCGTCGTTCATTGGCGATAATGAGAACAGCATTCTCGGAATCAGGGTCGGTCCGGGTGCATTGCAGAGGATATTCCTCCAACGGGCGAAGAACAATCCTCCCATGCACTTGATCACGACTCCCCCTGCGCTGCGGCGCCCGGACTACCAGCTTTCAGACAGTCTCTGGGCGCGCTCGGGCGTCGTCTTCCTGACCGGCACGCAGGCCCTGGTGCGCGTGCTCCTGATGCAGCGCCAGCGCGATGCGGCTCGCGGGCTCGACACTCAGGGCTTCGTGAGCGGCTACCGCGGCTCGCCGCTGGGCATGGTCGACCAGGCGATCTGGAAAGCCGGTTGTGGCTTCAAGGATGCGGGCATCCGCTTCGTACCCGCGATCAACGAGGAATTGGCGGCCACGCAGGTGCTCGGGACGCAGCGCGTGGAGTCGGACCTCGAGCGTACCGTCGAGGGCGTCTTCGCGATGTGGTACGGCAAGGGCCCGGGCGTGGACCGCGCAGGCGATGCGCTCAAGCATGGCAATGCCTATGGCTCGTCGCCGCACGGCGGCGTGCTGGTGGTCGCCGGCGACGACCATGGCTGCGTCTCGTCGTCCATGCCGCACCAGAGCGACCATGCCTTCGTCGCATGGAGCATGCCGGTGCTGCAGCCGGCCAGCGTGGCCGAGTACCTGGAGTTCGGGCTGTACGGCTACGAGCTGTCGCGCTTCTGCGGCGCCTGGGTCGGCATGGCGGCCCTGTCCGAAGTGGTCGAAAGCGCGGGCACGGTGGACCTCGACCTGGTCGAGTCCCGCGTTGCCGACTGGGCCGGTGCCGACACGGTGCGCGCCGCCACCGGTCACGTCGCGCCGCCCGACGGCCTGCACTATCGCTGGCCCGACCTGCCGTCACTGCGCATCGAGTCGCGCCTGGCCGACAAGCTGCAGGCGGTCGCCGCCTTCGCGCGCGTCAACAGCATCGACCGGCACGTGATCGAGAGCGCGCATGCGAAGGTCGGCATCGTGACCTGCGGCAAGGCGCACTACGACCTGATGGAGGTGCTGCGCCGTCTCGAGGTGACACCGCAGAGCCTGGCTCGCGTGGGCGTGCGCCTCTACAAGGTGGGCCTGAGCTTCCCGATCGAGCCCACGCGCATCCGGGCCTTCGCACGAGGTCTGGACGAGATCCTGATCGTCGAGGAGAAGGGCGCGATCGTCGAGAGCCAGCTGCGCGACCTCTTCTACAACGCACCGGCCGATGCACGTCCAACCCTGGTGGGCAAGCACGACCGCGACGGCCGGCCACTGGTGTCGGCGCTCGGCGAGCTTCGGCCTTCGCGGCTGATCGAATTGGTCGCGCATTGGCTCTCTGTGCATTTCCCGGACAACGCCGAGCTCGGGGACCACTTCCAGCACGTGCGCGACTTCACGCCCCCCGAGCTGCTGAGCAACGATGGCGACAGCGTCAAGCGCCTGCCCTACTTCTGCGCCGGCTGCCCGCACAACACCAGCACCAAGGTGCCCGAGGGCTCGACCGCACGCGCGGGCATCGGCTGCCACTTCATGGCCAACTGGATGGAGCGCAGCACGGCGGGCCTGATCCAGATGGGCGGAGAAGGCGTCGACTGGGTTTCTCACTCGATGTTCACGCGCACGCCGCACGTGTTCCAGAACCTCGGCGACGGCACCTACTACCACTCGGGCTACCTCGCGATCCGGCAGGCCGTCGCGGCCAATGCGACCCTCACCTACAAGATCCTCTTCAACGACGCGGTCGCCATGACAGGCGGCCAGCCGGTGGACGGCGTCATCAGCGTCGACGCCATCGCGCGACAGGTGGAATCCGAAGGCGTGAAGCAGGTGGTGGTCGTCAGCGATGCGATCGGCAAGTACGCACAGATCAAGGGCAAGTTCCCGGCCGGCACCGAGTTCCACGACCGCAGCGAGCTCGACGCGGTGCAGAGGCGCCTGCGCGAGGTGCCCGGGGTGACCGTGCTGATCTACGAACAGACCTGCGCGGCGGAGAAGCGCCGTCGGCGCAAGAAGGGCGAGATGGCCGATGCGCCCACGCGCCTGTTCATCAACGAGGCTGTCTGCGAGGGCTGCGGCGACTGCACCGTGCAGAGCAACTGCGTGGCGGTGCTGCCGCACGAGACCGAGCTCGGCCGCAAGCGCAGGATCGACCAGACCAGCTGCAACAAGGACTATTCGTGCGCCAAGGGCTTCTGCCCCAGCTTTGTCGGCGTGACGGGCGGCGCGCTGCGCAAGAAGAGCGGGGCGCTGGCCGCGGGCCGCGATGCCTTCCTGCGACATGTCGCCGCGTTGCCGCGGCCTGCGCAGCGCACCTGGGATGCGCCCTACGACCTGCTCGTCACCGGCGTCGGCGGCACCGGCGTGGTAACCGTGGGCGCGGTAGTCGCCATGGCCGCGCACCTCGAAGGCAAGTCGGCCAGCGTGCTGGACTTCATGGGCTTCGCCCAGAAGGGCGGTGCGGTGCTGAGCTTCGTGCGTCTCGCCGACGTGCCCGAGCGATTGAACCAGGTGCGCATAGACACCCAGCAGGCCGACGCGATCCTGGCTTGCGACATCGTGGTCGGCGCTTCTGCAGAAGCGCTACAGACCGTACGCCATGGCCGCACGTGCATCCTCGCGAACACGCACGAGATTCCGGTGGCCGAATCGCTGCGCAATCCGGATGCCGACCTGAAGGTCGAGCTGCTGCTCGAGAAGATGCGCTTCGTGGCCGGCAGCGAACAGGTCGAGACCTTCGATGCGCAGGCGCTCGCGGAAGAGTTCCTCGGCGACACCCTGGCGGCGAACATCCTCGCGGCCGGCTATGCCTGGCAGAGGGGGCTGATTCCGCTGAACCTGGAGGCGCTCACGCGCGCGATCGAGCTCAACGGTGTGGCGGTTGAATCGAACCAGATGGCCTTCTCGCTCGGCCGGCTGGCTGCGGACGCCCCGCATGCCATCGAGGGGCTGCGCGGCGCCACCGCGCAGGGTCCGCAGGACGAGTCGCTGGAGGCATTGATTGCCCGGGGCCGCGCCCACTTGACCGGCTACCAGAACCCGGCTTGGGCGCGGCGTTTCGAGGCGCGCGTGCGCAGCGTACAGCAGCGCGAGGCGGCGCTCGCCGGGGGCGATACGACCTTGCCGGTCACGCGCAACGCTGCTCGCAGCCTGCTCAAGCTCATGAGCTACAAGGACGAGTACGAAGTCGCGCGCCTCTACAGCGATGGCAGCTTCCGGGCGAGGCTGGCCGAGCAGTTCGAAGGCGACGTCAAGCTGGAATTCCACATGGCCCCGCCGTTCCTGTCGCGGCCGAGGAACGGACAGCCGCCAGCGAAGATCCGCCTCGGCGGCTGGATGCTGCCCGCCATGAGGTGGCTGGCCCATGGCAAGCGTTTGCGCGGAACGGCCTTCGATCTGTTTGGCTACACGGCCGAACGCCGGCTCGAGCGCGCGCTGATCGACCAGTTCAATGCGCGGCTGGACGAGCTACTGGCAGAGCTGTCGCCCTCCAACCAGAAGCTCGCGGCGCAGATCGCGGCCGCTCCCATGACGATCCGCGGTTACGGCCATGTGAAGCTGGCCAACCTGGCGTTGGCGCGCGCCCGCGAGGCCGAGCTTATGCACCGCTTCGCGCCGGGACGCTATCCGAGGCCGGCGGCGGGGGTGCAGGCAGGTCAGTTGCGGGGGATCGCTATCGTTGCGAGTTGAGAGGAAAGCCTGAGAGGAGAGCCAGCTGGCGCACTCCATCAATGCAAAGGCGTTGGCGTACCTCATCTTGGGACGCAAGATGTACGGCGTTCACCAACCACCCCCATTTCGATGGCGAACGAGCAAAAGTGCAGCAGTTTGTCGAGCCGACGTCTCCGGTAAGGCGCCAGACCTAGCGACGCGAGTCGCTAGGTTTGCGAGCGCGCTGCAGCAGGACTCCAAAGCGGCGTCAGGCGCGAGCGCTCTTCCGTGAAGCGCTCGCGCAGGCGTTCTTTCTCGCTCTCGTGTGCAGCGATGAAGCGGCCTTGCGCCTCAACGCGGCGCCGGTTGTCTTCGATCCGCAGGCGCAAGGCCTCCGGCGCACGGGAAGGGTTTCCTTTATAGAACTCCAGCTCGTTTTCGATCTTGTCGCGGTCGTTCGCCAGATCGCGCAGATGCTGCCGGGCGACCCTCAGGATGGCATCGAGCGATGCAAGAGCCTCGGCGCTCTCGCGCTCATGCGCGGCCGGATTGGGGTAGCGCACGAGAAGCGCCCGCTCGCGACGTTGCTCTTCCGTGCGCCGCGCCATGCTCATTTGGGATTTGCGCTCCCGCTCCTCGCGGTCCGCGAGCTCCAAGGCGGTGTAGGTCGGTTCAATCCGGCGCAAGGTGCCGCCTGTGCTGCGCAGTTCACGTTGTTCGCGATCAAGGCATTCGGGAATGGGTCGATCGGAAGTCAGTGTGCGACCCTGCGCGTCCTTGCAGGTGTAAAGCCCCGAGCTGGACGGCTGCTGCTGGGCCAGCACCAGGCCATGGCTTCCCATCAGGACCAGCGTAAGAGCCGACAGGCGCAGAGCGCTGCTCACGAGCTCCTTCATGCCGGCCTGGCGGCTCAAGCGCACCAGCGCCAAGGCAGAAGTATGAAGTTCCTGTCCGTGCGTCTGCTCGGGCACAGAGTCCTTCCATAGAGCTGTGTCGTCGCCAAAGAGGTCAGGGGTCGAGGCCATGCGTCTATCTCCTGTGGGCGGGGTCAGTGAAACAAGGTCTCAAGGCGGGGCTGGAGGGCGCTCCCTGCGAATTCACCGAGAACGCAGGCCGCTGACTGTGTGGAAATCACGATCGCGGCGGCGATCCCAAAGGCATTCGTCCAGGTCACGGTTTCGGTTTCTCCGGTGGTGGTGGGCTGGTCGGCGCGGCCCACGTGTTGGCTGCTGCACCGTTGGCAGGGGCCACCGTCACCAGCCGCCCAGTAAACCGAGCGAGATTCCGAAGGCAACCAGCAGCGCGGCCGTCAGCACGGAGCACTGCAACACGAAGCCTTCGGACGGCGGGCTGGCCCATTGGCGGGCCCACATGCTTTCAACCCGCGTGCGCTCCTGCGCGGGTTTTTCGATCCACCAATTGAGCCGAATGCTGCGTCGTGTGTTCATGCAAGCCCTCGTCAGTAATACTTTCAACTTAGCCGCATTTTGCGATCACGCACCAGGAAAGTCCGCCCCTTTCGACGGCCGCAACCGCGCGACTTCTGTCATATGTGAACTTTTCGCTTATTGATCGAAGCAAAGGCGATTCGAGCGTGGATGAATACTAAAGTCCAAACGCGCCCAAGACGCTCAAACCACCACCGCCGCGCCTCTGCCTCAGCCCATCCGGCCGGCCGGAAGCCGCTATCCCCTTCTCAGGCGCGAGCTAAAGCGTTCGTCCGGCGAGGACTCCCTCCTGTTGTCTGTGAAACGACCACGTCGCGCTAGATCCTGTCGTACATTCGACGGAAAGTGGACACCGGTGCGGTGATCCGACACAACGCGTGAGCGAGGGACGTCATGAATCTCTATCCCACCGGCGAGGATCTGGGCGCCCCGCCAGCGCCCGCCGACTGGACCATGGCCCTTGGGGTTGATGGAGAAGGGGAGAGCGCTTGCTACTTCGCAGACGTCCAGCGCGCTGGCAACCATGTTTGCCGCCTCGTCATCACCGGAGCACGATCGGAAGACGAGGCTCGCCGCCTCTTGGCTGTCAAGGCTCGGCTATGGATAGCTGATTACCTGGCGCGACCGCACACTGGCAGCACGGCTTTCGGCGCCATTCAATAGCCAGCTTCAAGCCAATCGCGCCTGGCGCGATTCAATGCGGTGTAGGCGGCATGTTCTGCATCTGGAAGCCAGTTCGCGGAAGCCCCTTTGGATCTTGCCGCGCGAGTACAGTCGACGAGCGCTTGGGCGACTTCTTCAAGGTGGCGATTCACCATGCGGCCTTCACGGCCCGGCATGCACAGCTACCGACACCTTCTTGCGTGTGCAGATACCTGCCAGATACCTGCGACTGCTGAGCTGACTCAGGCGATCGTCGTGGAACACGCATGCTCGGCGCGGGCCCGCTCGTTTGGGCGGCCTCAAGACGGCCGATTCGGGGCGCTTCCCGTTGAGGACAAGACTCCGCCGGCGACGATCAGCGCAACGCCGAACACCGCAAGGAGCGGCAACGCGTCGCCCCAGATCAGCTGGCCAATGATCAGCGCCCAGACGACGATGCTGTAGCGAAACGGCGCCACCACCGAGAGATCGGTGGCGCGGCAAGCGGCGATCAGGGCCAGGTTCCCAAGCGTTGCGGCTGCTGCTGCGGCAGCGAGCAAAGCGGTTTCGCGAGCGCCGAAGGGCTGCCATTCCTCCGCAAAAGACATGCAGGCGCCTGCCGCACACACCGCTGCAGCTGCAGCGAGCGCCACCCGCCACGAGGGAACGTGAGGCGGCAGGCGCCGTGTCGCGAGTTCGCGCCCGGCCAGCATGGCTGCGCACAGCAGCGCGCTCGCGGCGCCCCACGCCGAAAAAGCTGTCGCGACCTCCGGGCGCACCACGGCGACCACGCCCGCCAGGCCCAGTAGCGCGGCTGCGATGGATCTCGCGTGCCATCGCTCCCAGCCGAGCGCCATGGTGCTCACCGAGATCATCAAAGGTGCGGTCATCATGAGTGCAGTGACGACGGCCAGCGGCGCCAGGGTGAGCGCGATGACGGAGGCCGTGGCTGTGCCGACTTCCAGCAGGCAGCGCAGGCCGACGATGGGGCTTGCGATCGCGCGCCAATCGCCGCGCAATCCCGACAGGGCGCTCGCCAGGGCCAGCAGGAATGCAATCGCAAAGACGCCGCGCACGGCAAGAACCTGTCCGGGCGGCAGGTGCGCTGCCGTTAGCTTGACGAGCGCATCGTTGACAACGTAGCAGGCCATGGCCGCCACCATGAGCAGAGCGCCACGGCGGTTGGCGCGGGGGGTGGCCATGGCTCAGCCCGCCGCGTTGTCGACGAGCGCGCCGAACCGGCGCAGGGCGTCGTGGGGTGCGCGGCTTTTCAGCACGATCTCTTCGACCTCGGCGTCCGGATCCGAGAGCGCGACGATCGCGCCGCCTGCGCCGATGGAAATCTTGCTGCCATCGCACACGATCGTGCGGATCACGATGTTCAGCTGTGCGGTGCCGCTGAGCGAGAGATAGCCGATGCTGCCGGAATAGACGCCGCGCGCGCCGACCTCGAGCTCGTCGAGGATCTTCATGGTGCGGATCTTGGGCGCACCCGTCATGGAGCCCCCCGGAAACGCCGCCCGCACGCAATCCACGGCCGTCAGGTCCTCGCGCAGCGTGCCTCGGATGGTGCTGACGAGCTGATGCACGGTCGCGTAGGTCTCCACCTTGAATAGCGCCGGGACGTGCACCGTGTCGACTTCGCAGACGCGGTTCAGGTCATTGCGAAGGAGGTCGACGATCATGAGATTTTCCGCGCGCGTCTTCTCGTCGTCGAGCAGTTCCTGCGCCAAGACGGCATCCTCCTGGGGCGTTGCGCCGCGGGGCGCCGTGCCCTTGATCGGCTTGGAGTCGACGGTGCCATCCAGGCCGATTCGCAGGAAGAGCTCCGGCGACGCGCAGAGCACCGCGAGCTCGCCGTACCTCAGATAGGCGGCGTAGGGCGCTGGATTGTGCGAACGCAGCGTGCGGTACACCCCGAACGCGTCGATCCGGCCCTCGCCAACGAGCTGGTTCGTCAGGCAGATCTCGTAGGTCTCTCCTTGCAGGATCTCCTCCTGACAACGCAGGATGAGATCACGGTAGGTCTTCAGATCGATCTGCCAGTGCAGGTCGCCCAGTGCGCGATCCGCGCCTTCGTCCGGCACTTTCGCGTCGGATTGCGTTGCGCCCTGCGCGGTGGACGTGGTGCTGGAAGCAGGTGCTGCGTGGTGGGCCGTGGCGAGGTGCCGCATCGAAGCGATCCACTGCAGGTTGTCCTCGCACAGCGCCGGCCCATCCAGGCAGACGATCCACGTCTCTGCCTGCGCATGGTCGAAGGCGATAAATCTGTCGGCCATGATCCACAACGCATCGGGCGTACTGGCGTCGTGCATGCGTCGGCCGCCCAGCTCGCGCTTGAGCTCGTAGCCAAGGTAGCCGACGAAGCCGCCCGCAAAGTCGAAGGGCACCGGCGTCCCGATCGGATGCTGTCTGGGAATCTGTTCGCGCAGGTAGTCCAGGATGCTTTGCGAACGCGTCTGCACCAGGCTTCCGCGGCGGATCACGAGCTCCTGCGTGGCGCTGCGGTAGCTCACGACTTCGGCGAGCGGACCTCTCGCATCGCCCATGAACGAGAAACGTGCCTGTCCTGGGGCCGCGAGGCTGCTGTCGAGCCAGAACGAGCACTCTGCGGTCGCGAAGGCAATCTCGAACAAGGCCTGTGCTTCGACTTGCGTCTCCACGCACTCCGCATGCAGGTAGCGCTGTGGCGGCTCGCTGGTGGACTGATCCGGCGCCCCGAAGCTTCCAAAGGTGCTTCTCAGGGGACGGCCCGCGTGCCACTCTTCGGTGAGCTCCCGAAAATTGCGCAGGAGCCGGGCGCCGAACTCGGTGCAGATGGATTCCGGGTGGAACTGCACGCCCCACCAGGGAAGGGAGACGTGCCGCAGCGCCATCAGGGTGCCGTCCGAGGTCCAGGCGAGCGGCTCGAGCGATTGCGGCAGCTGCGTCACGGCCAGGGAGTGGTAGCGCACCGCCTGGAAGCGATCCGGAATCCCCCGGAACAGATCGCGTTGGGCATGGGAGATGCGATCGATGCGGCCATGCATCGGTCTCATCGCGAGATCGACCGTTGCGCCGCAGTGGTGGGCGATAGCCTGATGGCCCAGGCACACGCCGAGCACGGGCTTGGACGAGGAGCGCAGCGCGTCGGCAGAGATCCCGACGTCCTCGGCCCGCTGAGGGCGGCCGGGACCCGGCGAGATCACGATGTTGTCGAAAGCAAGGCCTTCCACCTCGTTCCAGGTCATCTCGTCGTTGCGCACCACGAGGGGCGGTTCGGCATTGCAGGCGCAGAGGTACTGATAGAGGTTGTAGGTGAAGGAGTCGTAGTTGTCGATCAGGAGCGTCTTCATGTTCGGATCCCTCGAGCGTTGGAGCAGATCATGTTCAGCTGAGGCGACACGAGGGGCCACTACCGTTCTTGGTAGTTGGGGAGATGCGAGATGAGGTGGGCGTCGACACCTGTGGCCCGGCCGATTGGGTGCCGGATGCCCATTTCGCGACATTGCCGCGCAAACCTATCCTCGGGGAGGACGACGACCGCCAGACAATGCTCGCTCGACGCTCGGCCCGGCGCTATGCTTCTTCTCTAGCGACGCCCCACACAGCCATGCCACGCATTGCCTCTGTAGAAAGCGGCTTCTACCGCGTTCCCCAGCCGATCGTCCTCACGGACTCCACGCACGGGGAGATCCGTGCCTTCGAACTGAACACCGTGCGCGTGCGCGACGCCGATGGCGCCGAAGGCGTGGGCTACACCTTTACCGTCGGGCGAAACGGAGCGGCCATCGATGCGATTCTCAAACGTGAGTTTCCCGACATCGTGAATGGCGAAGAAGCCGATCACATCGAGCGGCTGTGGCAGAAGGCATGGTGGGCGCTGCACTACGGCGGCCGCGGCGGGCCGACGGTGCTGGCGCTCTCCGCATGCGACATGGCGTTGTGGGACCTGAAGGCGAGGCGCGTCGGCCTGCCGCTGTGGAACCTGCTCGGCGGGCATGATCCCCACGTGCCCTGCTACGCGGGCGGCATCGACTTGCAGCTGCCGCTCGATGACTTGCTGCGCCAGACTGACGCCAATCTCGGCAAGGGCTTCCGCGCGATCAAGATGAAAGTGGGCCGTGCGCGTCTCGCGGAAGACGTCGAGCGCGTCCGCGCCATGCGCGAACACCTGGGTGAAGGTTTTGCGCTGATGGTGGACGCCAACATGAAGTGGGGCGTCGACGAGGCCATTCGTGCGGCACGTGCCTTGCAGCCCTTTGATCTCGGCTGGCTCGAAGAGCCCACGATTCCGGACGATCCTGCGGGTCACGTGCGCATCATCCGGGAAGGGGGGTTGCCAGTTGCAGCCGGGGAGAATCTGCGCAGTCTGTGGGAGTTCAAGCAATACATCGCCGCCGGTGCTGTGACCCACCCGGAACCTGATGTCACCAATTGCGGCGGCGTGACGCCCTTCATGAAGATCGCGCGGCTGGCGGAAGCCTTCAATATGCCGGTGACATCACATGGTGCGCACGAGGTAACCGTCCATCTACTGGCCGCTTGCCCAAATCGGATCTTTCTAGAGGCCCATGGGTTCGGCCTGGACCAGTATGTCGCCGAGCCGTTGCGGATCGAAGAAGGCATGGCGGTCGCGCCCAACAGGTCAGGTCACGGAATCGACTTCGATTGGCAGGCCCTGGACAAGATCAGGGCCTGAGCGGGCGGCGCCGCCCGAAGGCGAGCCCGGTGGGGGACAGAGGGTGGGGAGGAGGCATCGTGGCGGGGTCTCGGAGCAGGTGCGTGACTCAGCCGCGGCGGGGCAGGGCGGCGCGGACAATGTCCTGGAGCTGGCGCGCAGAAGGGAGCTTTCCGCGCATCTCGACCGGCAGCCTGGGTTGGAGCTGATACTCGGCGACCCCGATCGGGGTCGATTTGCGATTCGGCGCGCACTCGCTGGATGGCCGCCTCGATCGACGACTCCGCTTTTCATGCCGCGAAGCGCGAGCTGAAGCTCGAGGTTAAGGGTCTTCTTCTGCGAGTCATCGGCGCATCGTGTCGTTGCGTTGACTGTCAAAGATGCTGGTTGAACCAGGCGACGACTTGCATCTGCATTCCTTACTCCGGCGACACCTCGATGAAGTCAGTTCTTCGGGATCGGGAAAGTGCGGCCGAACGCCTTCCGAAAGCGATTTCAGGATGCTTTCCACAGGATTCGAACACCGACAAGAACGCATACTTGGCGCGACCGGCGATCCAGACGATTCACCCCGTGCGACTGGTGGCACCAGCGGCACCACACCGAGGGCGGACGGGGGATGCCACAGCGGCCACCATATGCAATGATGCTGCGCCGGCGCAGGTTTTGTTCCGGCTCCATCACCAGGAGAGACGCTATGGCAACAGAGATCAATCCGTTTGGCGATATGAAGAAAATGCTCGAGCAATTAAAGATGCCGGGCGTCGACATGACGGCCATCGTCGAGGCGCGACGCAAGGACGTGGAAGCATTGGTAGAGGCCAACAAGGCAGCTTATGAATCCATGCAGGCCATGGTCCGCAAGCAAAGCGAGATGATGGCCGAGGCGATGCAAGTCATGCAGGAAGTTGCCAAGGGCGCTGCCAGCGGGGGCACAGACCCGGCAAAGCAAACTGAAGTGGTTCGCAGCGCATTCGAAAAGACGATCGCCGATATGAAAGAACTCGCCGAGATGGCACGCCGCTCTCAGTCCGATGCGATGGCCCATATTACGCAGCGTGCCGCCGAGCACGTGGACGAGATCAAAAAACTGATGCAGCCCAAGTAGCGACAAAGACTCGTGTATGCAGACCGCGGAGATCCATCTGTGCACGTGACCCGTCAATCCTTAGTCCGAAGCCGTCTGTAGGATCGAGTGGCAATCCGGTTCTCATCGGCCCCGTGTGCGTTTCACCAGCTTGCGAAGCTCGCTGAACCACAGCACCATGCTTGCTATTGCAGCGCACGTCAGCCATTGATCGACAGCCAGGGGCACGGTGCCGAAGGCAAGGTTGAGGAAGTCGAGATGGACAACCGCGACCTGCAGCAAGACCGAAAGCGCGATCGCCCCCCAAAGCCACGGATTGACAAACAGATGTGAGAAGGCACTCGTGGTTTCGGAGCGTGCGTTGAAGCAGTTGAACAGCTGGGCGAAGACGAGCACCGTGAAGCCCGCGGTGCGCGCAGTGGTGAGATCGTGCGTGCCCTCCACCAGCCCGCCGGGCAGGTAGATGTCGATTGTCAGCAGCGTCATCGCGGCCATCACGGCGCCGATCTGGATCACGCTTGCCCACATTTGCGCGTCGATCACCCGTTCGGCGAGCCGCCTCGGCCTACGGGCCATGACATCGTCGGTGGGCGGGTCGACACCCATCGCCAGTGCGGGGCCCGAGTCGGTGATCAGATTGATCCAGAGGATCTGCGTCGCCAGCAGCGGCAGCACCACCGCCTCTCCGGAACCCGTGAGGCCGATCACGCCGGCTCCCACGACACCCAGGAAGACGGTCAGCACCTCGCCCATGTTCGAGGACAGCAGGTAGCGCAGGAATTTGCGAATGTCGTCGAGGATGACGCGCCCTTCGCGCACGGCCGCGACGATGGTGGCGAAGTTGTCGTCGACGAGGATCATCTTGGCGGCCTCCTTCGTCACCTCGGTCCCGGTCACACCCATTGCAATTCCGATGTCTGCCGATTTCAATGCCGGGGCGTCGTTGACGCCGTCGCCGGTCATCGCGACGACGTTTCCATCGGCCTGCAGCGCATCGACGATGCGCAACTTATGCGCGGGCGCGACCCGGGCGTAAACCGACGTCGTGCGCACTGCCTCGGCGAAGGCGGCATCGTCCAATCCATCGACCTGAATGCCGGTCAGCGCGGTCGCGCCGGGTTCCACAATCCCGAGATCCGTGGCGATGCGTATAGCCGTGCGGGGATGGTCACCTGTGATCATGATGACGCGGATGCCCGCGCGCCGGGCCTCGCGAATGGCCACGGCCGCTTCCTCGCGCGGCGGGTCGATGATGCCCACGGTGCCGACGAACACGAGATCGCGTTCGAGCCCTTCCGTCTTCAGTGGATCTTCCTCGGGGCCGAGCGGGCGGTAGGCCACGGCCAGGGTCCGCAGCGCTGCGTCGGAAAGCGTTTCGACGTCGGCCAGGATCCGAGCCCGAAGTGTGGCGTCGAGAACGACCGCATCCATTCCCACCCGCGCCCGGGTGCAGCGATCAAGCAGGACGTCGGGAGCCCCCTTGGTGATCAGGACGACTTCGTCGCCGTGCTCGTGGTCGCGCTCGATCGTCGACATCATCTTGCGCTCGGACGTGAAGGGGATTTCTCCGACGCGCTCGAAACGTCGCTCACGCCGCCCGGTGACGCCCAGCTTGCGCTCGGCCACCAGAAAGGCTGCCTCCGTGGGATCGCCCTGAATCTCCCATTGGCCGCTTGGCCCCTGGCGCAGGTCGGCATTGCCGGCCAGGCTGCCGCCGCTGAGCACCACGATGTGCTCCTCGCGCAGCGCCCCGGGCACAAGTTCGAGGCCCTCGTGCTCGACCCGTCCCTGCGGCGCGTACCCCACCCCGGTGATGCGGGAACTGCCCGAGGCGGTGATCACCCGCTCAATGGTCATCTCCGCCCGGGTCAAGGTTCCCGTCTTGTCCGAGCAGATGACCGACGCCGAGCCGAGCGTCTCCACGGACGACAGGTTCTTGACGATCGCGTTGTGCTTTGCCATCCGTTGCACGCCCAGGGCAAGCACCACCGACAGGATCGCCGGCAGCCCTTCAGGCACGGCCGCTACCGCCAGCGAGACGCCGAGCAGCAGGACGGTGATGACGTCTGCGGCGCTGCGGATGTCGGAGATCAGCAGGATGGTCCCCACCACCATGACGGCGATGATGACGACCGCGATGCCCAGCATGCGCCCGATGCGCCCGATTTCCTTCTCGAGCGGCGTCGGCTCCTGGGCGGTGGCCTCGAGCATTTCGGCAATCGTGCCGATCTCGGTGTCCATTGCGGTCGCCGTGACGATGGCGCGCCCGGTTCCCTGCGCGACGGCCGTTCCTTTGAAGACCATGTCCAGGCGGTCGCCGAGCGCAGCCGATTCGTGTAGCGTGGCGGCATCCTTGAGCACGGCTTCGCTCTCGCCGGTGAGAGAGGCTTCCTGCACGCGCAGCGACGCCGCCTGCACCAGGCGCGCGTCCGCCCCGACGGCATCGCCCTCGCCGAGGACGAGCAGATCCCCGCACACCAGTTCGGCACTGGGAACGCGCATCGACTGTCCGTCGCGCAGGACGGCCGAAGTCGCGGCGGTCATCCGGGCCAGTGCCGCCACGGCGTTCGCCGCCTTGGCCTGCTGCAGGTAGCCCAACACGGCGTTGAGCAGGACGATCGTCGCGATGACGATCGCATCGACCGGCCAGCCTTCCCGACCTTCGATCGCCCAGGCAATGAGCGCGATGGCGATGGCAGCCAGCAGCAGGTAGATCAGCGGATCCTGGAACTGCGACAGGATGCGGCGCCAGGTCGGCGTCTGCGGGCTGGCGCGAAGTTCGTTCGGACCGCTTTCCGAAAGTCGGCGCGACGCCTCCTGCGATGTGAGCCCTTTGTCGAGATCGGCACCGAGCGCACGCGCGACATCGTCGATGTCCTTCGTGGCCGGCTCATCCAGGCGTGCTGCCTTTGCCATGGCGTCACGCCGCCTGGGTCATGGGTTCCCTCCAGGACCAGTACGTTTGCTGATGATCAGCTTGGGGCCGACTTCCAGCGTCTGGCGACCTGGGCCGCTGTGCATGACGGCTTGAATGGGGATCTCCTTTGCAGTCGGCCGAGGGCGGGTACCGGTGAGAGCGGACAACAACAGCACAACAACCCCACGTCGCCTAGATTTCCAACCTGAGCTGTGGCTCGCGCTCGATCGATGCAGCGTTGTCGGCCGGCGTGGCAAAGCTTGATTGAGCGCAAGTGCCCCGTCCCGGCGGCGCGTTAGTCTCGGCCATTGTCCACGGAGACGTCATGGCACGACCATCATTGAAATTCAGATTGGCTGCGGCTTCGCTGCTGCAAGAGCTTCGAGACGGTGAACGCGGCGTTCTGTCGCTGGACGCCGGCGGACGGTCGCGCGATGACGATGCGATCAAGGCTCAAACGAAGGAAACATCACCCAGGCGCAAGCGGCACGGCGCAAGCGCGAAGAAGTCCCCGGGGCAACTGCGAGCCCCTTGAGGGGGGAACCCTCCGCGTCTTGAAAGCTCGTCGTCCCACGGGCGGTGCGTTGGCAGGGCTGCGCTCTGCCCTCAACGGGCATTGACCGGCAGACAGACGATGCAAGCGCTCGCGGCCGCCGGCTGCGGCTCTTCGGCAAGACCTGCGGCCACCAGCAGGCCGGTGGCTCCAAGGGTTGCAAGAACGAAGGCCAGCGCCTTCAGCGTGCGTGTGTGCCTCGAGGTCATCGGGTCAACTCCTCATCAGCGAAGCACCAGCACCGGCAACGCCGAATGGGTCAGCACGTGCTGGGTTTCGCTCCCGAGCAACAGCCTCTTGATGCCCTTGCGGCCGTGCGATGCCATGACGATCAGGTCGCTCTTGTGCTTCTTCGCGGCCGCGATCACTGCGTCCCCCACGAGGTCCGAGTTGATGGTTGCCGTCTTGCTCCTGACGCCTGCCGCCTCTGCCAGCGTAGTGGCTTCATCCAGCGTGCCCTGCGCGCTCTCGGCCCACTGCCGCTCGATGCGCGCGACTTCGTCGTGCGAGAAGACCATCGCGCCGTCGAAATAGCTCTTCGGATACCGAGGTATGACCGTGACTGCCACGAGGTCGGCATTGTTCTGCGCCGCCAGCTCGACGGCGCTCTTCACGGCCTTCTTCGAGAGCGCGGAGCCGTCCGTGGCGACGAGGATGCGTTTGAACATGAACTTTCCCCTATGCGGATGAATGTCCCAAGCGTACGCATCAGGGTGTGGCTGGAGCTTGATGCAGATCAAGGCCGGGATGCGTGCGTGCCAATAGCCTTGCACGATGCAAGCTGCAGCTGCGTTCAACCCGTCCGCCCGCGTGGAGACCAATTCCGCCGGTGACGCGGCACAGACGAACTGGTCACTGCTGGACGACCCGGCTGAGTGGCCGGCGTTCGGTCGCCCTCTCGATGACGAGCGTGCCACCGGCCGCTGGGAATCGCATGTTGTGGTCGAAGGCATGCATTGCGCAGCCTGCGCCTTCACGGTCGAGGCGGCGCTGGCACAGGTGCCGGGCGTCGAGAAGGTCGAAGTCAATGCCGCAGCCCGGCGCGCTCGTATCGTGTGGTTGACCGCGGCCGTGAAGCCGTCTCGCTGGTTTGCGGCCTGCGCGGCAGCCGGATACCGGCTTGTGCCGGCTGGCGACATGTTCGTGCGTGCACGGCGCGCGCGTGAGGCGCGGCTCGCGCTTTGGCGCTGGCTGGTCGCGGGCTTCTGCATGATGCAGGTGATGATGTATGCCTACCCGGCATACATCGCCGAGCCCGGCGACATGACGCCCGATGCCGCGCAGCTGCTGCGCTGGGCCTCCTGGGTGCTCACCCTGCCGGTGATCCTGTTCTCGTGCGGCCCGTTCTTTCGCAGCGCGCTTCTCGATCTGCGCCGAAAGCGCATCGGCATGGACCTGCCGGTTGCGCTCGGCATCGCAATCACCTTCGTTGTCAGCACGGCAGCCACCTTCGATGCCTCTGGCCCGCTGGGCGGCGAGGTGTACTTCGACTCCCTCACGATGTTCGTGTTCTTCCTGCTCACCGGCCGCTGGCTGGAGACGCGCCTGCGCGACCGCACGGCCGGCGCTCTCGAAGCCTTGATGAACCGGCTGCCCGACAGCGTGGAGCGGCTCGGCGCCGACGGCATGTTCGCTCGCGTGGCCGTGCGCCGGCTTGCGCTTGGAGACATCGTGCGCGTGCTGCCGGGCGAGGCCTTTCCTGCCGACGGCGTCGTGACCGCGGGCGACACCACGGCGGATGAGGCCTTGTTGACTGGCGAATCGCACCCGGTGCCGCGCCCATGCGGCACGCGCGTTCTGGCCGGCAGTCACAACCTGTCGTCCGCGGTACAGATCCAGGTTGAGTCGCTGGGCCGGAACACGCGCTTCGCGCAGATCGTGGCGCTGATGGAGAGCGCGTCGCTGCAGAAGCCGCGGCTCGCCCGGCTCGCGGATCGCGCGGCGCGGCCCTTCCTGGTGGCCGTCCTGGCTGCCGCCGTCCTTGCCGCGGCATTCTGGTGGCCGGTCGACTCGGGCCGGGCGCTGATGGTCGCGGTGGCGGTGCTGATCGTCACTTGCCCCTGCGCGTTGTCGCTCGCCACGCCGGCGGCGATGCTCGCGAGTGCGGGCTTCCTGGCGCGTCGCGGCGTCGTGGTGCGCAATCTGCAGGCGCTCGAGGCGCTCGCCTCGATCGACACCGTGATCTTCGACAAGACCGGCACGCTGACGCGCGATGTGCCCCGACTTGACCGCGCCTATTGCCGCCAAGGCATGCGCCCCGGCGACGCGGTGGAGCTTGCCGCGGCGATCGCCGCGCAGTCGCTGCATCCCGCAGGCCGTGCGCTCGTCGCGGCCTGGAGTGCCCAGCTCCGTGCCGCGCCGGCATGGGAGGTCCTTCAACTGACCGAGCATGGTGGGCTCGGACTCGAGGCACGTGTTCGCCGAGAAGCGGCGATGGACGACACCGCCCGTTGCGTGCGCCTGGGCTCGGCAGTTTTTTGCGGGGTGCCTGCACTGGAGATCGACGCCCCGCAGGTGCATATGAGCGACGCACAGGGCTGGCTGGCGAGCTTCGTGCTGGCCGAAGATCTTCGCCCCGATGCGAGCGTCGCGGTGGCTGCGCTGCAAGGGCAGGGCGTGTCGGTGCAGCTTCTCTCGGGTGACCGCGACGCGGCCGCGCGCCAGGTCGCCTCCCGTGCCGGCATCAAGCATGCCAGGGGCGACTGCGCGCCCGAGGAGAAGCTTCGTGTCCTGCAGGCGCTGCAGACGCAGGGCCGGCGCGTCGCGATGGTCGGTGACGGCCTCAATGACGGCCCGGTCCTCGCGCACGCGCATGTCTCTTTCGCATTCGGCAATGCCGTTCCGCTGGCGCAGGCGCGTGCCGACTTCGTCGTGCTGGGCGGCTCGCTCGCCGTCATTGCCCAAGCCGCCGCGCAGGCGCGCCGCACGCTGCGGGTGGTGCGGCAGAACCTCTGGTGGGCCGCCGGCTACAACGCGCTTTGCGTGCCGCTGGCCGCCGCAGGCTGGCTGCCGGCCTGGCTTGCCGGGCTCGGGATGGCGGCGAGTTCGCTGGTCGTGGTGCTCAATGCGGCGCGCCTGGCCCGGCCCGTGGAGGCAGGACGCTGATGGACATCCTGTTTCTCCTGATTCCCTTTTCGGTCGTGCTCGTGCTGGTGATCCTGGGCGGGCTCTGGTGGGCCGTCGAGCGTGGCCAATTCGACGACGTCGAAGGCGAGGGCGAGCGCATTCTGCGCAACGATTGATCTGCATCAAACCGCCTCTCATGCCGCGCCGGGACACTGACCGCAATCCACGAGAAGGCCAGAAGATGCAAGTATCCAATCCTCCCGCAGCGGTCTACAGCGACACCGTCGTGCGGCAGTTCGCCCTGATGTCGGTCGTGTGGGGGGTGGTCGGCATGCTCGTTGGCGTGATCATCGCCTCGCAGCTGGCCTGGCCCGAGCTCAACCTCGGCATTCCCTGGCTCAGCTACGGCCGGCTGCGGCCGCTGCACACCAACGCGGTGATCTTCGCCTTCGGCGGTTGCGCGCTGATGGCCACCAGCTTCCACGTGGTGCAGCGCACCTGTCAGGTGCGCCTTTTCGCGCCGGCGCTGGCTTCTTTCGTCTTCTGGGGCTGGCAGGCCGTCATCGTGGCCGCGGCCATCAGCCTGCCCATGGGGTACACGAGCGGCAAGGAATATGCGGAGCTCGAATGGCCGATCGACATCCTGATCGCCCTCGTGTGGGTGGCCTATGCGGTCGTGTTCTTCGGCACCATCGGCACGCGCAAGGTCCGGCACATCTACGTGGCCAACTGGTTCTACGGCGCCTTCATCATCGCGGTCGCCTTGCTGCACATCGTCAACAGCGTGGCGATGCCCGCCGGCTTGATGAAGAGCTACTCGGCCTATGCCGGCGTGCAGGACGCGATGGTGCAGTGGTGGTACGGCCACAACGCGGTCGGCTTCTTCCTCACGGCCGGCTTCCTCGGGATGATGTATTACTACATCCCCAAGCAGGCAGGCCGGCCGGTGTATTCATACCGGCTCTCCATCGTTCACTTCTGGGCGCTGATCTTCACCTACATGTGGGCAGGACCGCACCACCTGCACTACACCGCGCTGCCGGACTGGACCCAGTCGATCGGCATGGTGTTCTCGCTGATCCTGCTGGCGCCGAGCTGGGGCGGAATGATCAACGGCGTCATGACCCTCTCGGGCGCCTGGCACAAGCTGCGCACCGATCCGATCCTGCGCTTCCTGATCGTGGCGCTCTCGTTCTACGGCATGGCGACCTTCGAGGGTCCGATGATGTCGATCAAGACGGTCAACGCGCTCTCCCACTACACGGACTGGACCGTGGGCCACGTGCACGCCGGCGCGCTCGGGTGGGTGGGACTGATCTCGATGGGCTCGCTCTACTACCTGATCCCGAGGATGTACAGCCGCACCGAGATGCACAGCGTCAAGGCGATCGAACTGCATTTCTGGATGTCGACCATCGGCATCGTGCTCTACATCGCCGCCATGTGGATCGCCGGCGTCATGCAGGGCCTGATGTGGCGCTCCATCAACCCGGACGGCACGCTCACCTACACCTTCGTCGAGAGCGTCAAGGCCACCTATCCCTACTACGTGGTGCGCCTGATTGGCGGTCTGCTCTACCTGGGCGGCATGTTGGTGATGGCGTGGAACGTCTGGATGACTGTCATCGCGGGACGCTCGGTGCGCGCATCCATTCCGCTGCCGGCAGCCGCTCACGCCTGAGAAAGAAAAGCATGAGTTCCAACGCTCCCAAGTCCGGCTTCTCGCACGAGAAGATCGAGACCAACAACTTCCTGATGATCGTGCTGATCCTGCTGGTCGTCGCCGTCGGCGGGCTGGTCGAGATCGTGCCGCTGTTCTTCCAGAAATCGACCACGCAGGCCGTGACGGGCATGCACCCGCCGAGTTCGCTGCAGGTGCTGGGCCGCGACGTCTACGTGCGCGAGGGCTGCTACAACTGCCACTCGCAGATGATCCGGCCGTTCCGGGCCGAGACGCTGCGCTACGGCCACTACTCGGTCGCCGGCGAATTCGTCTACGACCACCCGTTCCAGTGGGGCAGCAAGCGCACCGGCCCTGATCTGCAGCGCGTCGGCGGCAAGTACAGCGACGAGTGGCACCGCATCCACCTGAATAACCCCCGCGACCTGGTTCCCGAGTCGAACATGCCGGCCTACGCCTGGCTCGAGAAGGCGTCGCTCGATGGCGCCCAGGCCGTCTCGCACATGCGTGCCCTGCGCCGCGTGGGCGTGCCTTTCACCGATGAGCAGCTCGCCACTGCGGCGGCCGAGGTGAAGGGCAAGACCGAGATGGACGCGCTGGTGGCCTATCTGCAATCGCTCGGCCTCGCCGTTAAGTAAGAAGCACGCCATGGACATCACCACCTTGCGGATCGTGGCCACGCTGGCTTCCTTCGCCACCTTCATCGGCATCTTCGTATGGGCCTACTCGCGCCGCAACGCGAAACGGTTCGAGGGCGCAGCCCAGCTGCCGTTCGAACAGGACTGAGAGAACAACATGAGCGATTTCTTCAGCGACTTCTGGGCGAACTACGTGGCCCTTGCCACGCTCGGCAGCATCGTGCTGTGTGCGCTGCTGCTGTGGCTCGTTGCCCGCGCGAAGGTTCCGGGCGGGACCGATGGAACGACCGGACATGTCTGGGACGAGGACCTGCGCGAAGCCAACAACCCGATGCCGCGCTGGTGGGTCGGCCTCTTCGTGATCACGATCGTCTTTGGCCTGGCCTACCTGGTCGCCTACCCTGGTCTGGGCAGCTACAAGGGCGAGCTCGCATGGAGTACCGAGAACGAGTACGCGAAGGACCTTGCCAGGGCCACGCACGAACTCGAGCCCGTCTATGCCGCCTATGCGGCCATGCCGATCGAGCGCGTCGCGAGCGAACCCGCAGCGACTGCGATCGGGGAACGCCTGTTTCTCAACAACTGCGCGCAGTGCCACGGCTCGGACGCGCGCGGCAGCAAGGGCTTCCCGAACCTGGCCGACGGCGACTGGCTGCACGGCGGTGCGCCGGAGAAGATCAAGGAATCGATCACCCTGGGTCGCAAGGGCGTGATGCCGCCGATGGCCGAGGCGGTCGGCACCCCCGAGGATGTCAAGAACGTCGCCAACTATGTGCTGAGCCTTTCGGGCAGCCCGCACGATTCGGTCCGCGCCGGCCTGGGCAAGAGCAAGTTCAGCGCCTGCGCGGCCTGCCACGGCGTCGCGGGAACAGGCAATCCGGCGGTTGGCGCGCCCAGCCTTGTCGACAGAGTCTGGCTGCATGGATACGGCCAGGAGGCTATCGTCTCGATCATCAACACAGGCAGGACCAATCAGATGCCGGGGCAGCAGGGCCGACTGACCGAGGCCCAGATCCATGTGCTGGCCTCCTATGTCTGGGGCTTGTCGAACAAGCCTGGCGCTGCTCCCTAAGGCTGTCATGAAGGATGCCGCTTCCGCGTCGACCCCGGTGAGGCGTCGGGTGATCCCGATCGCCGCCGCCAAGGAAGGTGGCGGCCTGTTCGTCGCGCACCAGAAGGTCTACCCCCGCACGGTGCTCGGCGTCTTCGCGCGCTGGCGCTGGGCGATGGTGTTCCTGACGCAGCTCGTTTTCTATGGCCTGCCTTGGCTCGAATGGGGGCAGCGCCAGGCGGTGCTGTTCGACCTGGGCGCGCGGCGCTTCTACATCCTCGGGCTGGTGCTGTACCCGCAGGATCTGATCTACCTCACCGGGCTGCTGGTGATCTCGGCGCTGTCGCTCTTCCTCTTCACCGCGGTGGCGGGGCGGTTGTGGTGCGGCTATGCCTGTCCGCAGACCGTCTACACCGAGATCTTCATGTGGGTCGAGCACAAGATCGAAGGCAACCGCATCGCGCGCATGCGCCTGGACGAGGGCGATCTCTCGTTGGAGAAGCTGGTCAAGAAATGGTTCAAGCACATCGTGTGGCTCGGCATCGCACTGTGGACCGGCTTCACCTTCGTCGGCTACTTCACGCCGATTCGCGAGTTGAGCCTCGCGTTCCTGCAGACGCGCATGAGCTCGTGGGAGGTGTTCTGGGTCTTCTTCTACGGCTTTGCGACCTACGGCAATGCGGGTTTCATGCGCGAGCAGGTCTGTATGTACATGTGTCCCTATGCGCGCTTCCAGAGCGCCATGTTCGATCGCGACACGCTGATCGTGAGCTACGACAGCGAGCGTGGCGAACCCCGTGGGGTGCGTTCCAAGAGCAGCAACGCCCGGGCTCAGGGGCTTGGTGACTGCATCGATTGTTCGTTGTGCGTGCAGGTCTGCCCGACCGGCATCGATATCCGAAAGGGGCTTCAGTACGAGTGCATCGGCTGCGGCCTCTGTGTGGACGCCTGCAACACGGTAATGGACAAGATGGCCTCGCCGCGAGGTCTGATCCGCTACGCGACACAGAACGGCATGGCCGGCCATTGGACGCCCAGGCAGGTGCTGCGCCGCGTGCTGCGCCCACGGGTGCTGATCTACACGGGCTTGCTCGCTGCGCTGACGATGGGCGTGCTGGCGAGCCTGGTCGTGCGCATGCCGCTGAAGGTCGACGTGGTGCGCGACCGGGCCTCGCTCGCGCGCATCGTCGAGGGCGGCCAACTCGAGAACGTCTATCGGCTGCAGATCATGAACGCGACCGAGCAGGTGCAGCGCTACCGCATCGAAGCTACGGGACTGCAGGGCTTGAGCGTGTCGCCGCCTGAACCGGTCGAGGTCGGTTCGGCGCAATCGCGTTGGGTCGCGGTGCGCCTGCAGCTTCCCTATGGCAGTGCCACCGCGGGTTCCCACGTCGTGCACTTCGACGTGCGCTCGGCCGACGGCAGCGCGCAGGTGTCGGAGAAGGCGACCTTCCTGGTGCCTCGTTGAGTTCGCTGAAAGGAAACGAGATGAACGATCACGTGATGACTTCCCCGAAGAGCGACCCCTGGTGGCAGTTCCCGCTGCTGTGGATGGTGATGGCCGGGCCCGCCCTGGTCGTCGTCGCCAGCTTCGTGACGCTCTGGCTCGCCCTGCGCACGCCCGATCCGGTGGTGGCGCCGGACTACTACCGAAAAGGCATCGAGATCAACAAGCCACCGGTCGAGAAGAAGCTTATGCCCGCTCTGGCGGGGCGCAACCACGCGGCGACGCCTGACGCCGACCTGCCCGCACCCAAGCGCTGACGGCCATGAAGACGCGCGACTGGATGTCGATTCTCTGGCCCGCCTTCTTGCTGGCGAGCGTGGCCGAACTGCTGGTGTTCGCGCTGGTCGATCCGGGCGACCTTCACTGGCGCGGCGAGGCCGTCGGCCTGTCGCGCCATGCGGTCTACGCGGCCGGCTTCTTCGCCTTCTGGGTGCTGGCAACAGGGTCGAGCGCGTTGACGCTGCTTCTGACCAGGCCAGCCTCCGAGATCAACAACCCGGAGGATTGACGATGCGCCGCAGCGCCTCGGCGTCGACGATGCGAAGGTTGCGCTTCTCCACCTCGACGATGCCATCCTCCATGAACTTGGAGAGCGTCCGGCTCACCGTTTCGAGGGTGAGCCCGAGGTAGCTTCCGATCTCCTCGCGCGTCATGCGCAGCACGAACTCGGAGCGCGAGAAGCCGCGCGCATGCAGGCGCTGCACGAGGTTGAGCAGAAAGGCCGCGAGGCGCTCCTCGGCCCGCATGCTCCCCAGCAGCAGCATCACGCCGTGCTCGCGCACGATCTCGCGACTCATGATCTGATGCACGTGGCGCTGCAGCGCAGCGACCTCGCGCGAGAGTTCCTCGATACGGTGAAAGGGCATCACGCAGACCTCGGCATCCTCGAGCGCCACCGCGTCGCAGGTGTGCTGGTTGTTGACGATGCCGTCCAGGCCGATGATTTCGCCGGCCATCTGGAAACCGGTGACCTGGTCGCGCCCGTCCTCGGTCGCCACGCGGGTCTTGAAGACGCCCGTGCGGATCGCGTAGAGGGAGGTGAAGGGCTCGCCGTTGCGAAAGAGCGTCTCGCGGCGCCTGACCTTGCGCCTCGTGGCCACGATCTCGTCGATGCGTTTCAGCTCGCCCGGCTCCAGGCCCGCAGGCATGCACAGTTCGCGCAGGGTGCAGCTGGAGCAGGCGACCTTGATGTGTTCGGCTTTCATGATGGTGTCGGGGTTTGTGGCCATTCTGTGGTGCGGTGCACCGTGCGGGCTTGACGCACATCAAGGATGGCGGGTCGACCTGGCCGCATAGTGGGTCACCGCCCGCAGACTGACCGCCGCAAATGAACTCTCCTGCCGTCGCCCCCGCCGACTCATCGCTCGTTCTGCCGTCTGCCGACGCCAAAGCCAAGGTCGAGATGCTGTCGCGCTCGATCGCCGCTCTCACGGCGGCTGGTTGTGTCTACATCGGCATGGACCACTTCGTCTGACCATGCAGACCGCACTTGCCAGCACTGCGCTCCTGATGGGATTGATCGGCGGACCCCACTGCGTCGCGATGTGCGGTGCCGCCTGCTCCGGGGTGATCCGCATCGTTCGCGCGCCCGCGAGCGGCGCCGCGATGCTGGCGACCGATGCGCGAGATCCTTCCGTATCCGTGGTCTTCCACGCGGGCCGGATGGCCGGCTATGCGGCCGCCGGTGCGCTGGCCGCGGCGGCGGTGCAGAGCCTGGCCTTCGCGAGCGAACAGGTTGCGGCGTTGCGGCCTCTGTGGGTATTGCTTCACGTGTTCGTCCTCGCCTGGGGCCTGGGGCTTGCCGCCCTGGGGCGCCAACCGCTCTGGGCGCAAGGCATCGGGCGTACGCTCTCGATGCGCCTTCGCCCACTCACCGGTTCGCTCGGTGGATTGCTCGTGACCGGCGCGCTCTGGGTCTCCATGCCTTGTGGCCTGCTCTACTCGGCACTCATGCTCGCGAGCTTGGCCAACGGGCCGCTGCAAGGCGCCTGGGTCATGGCGCTCTTCGCCGCAGGTGGCACCGTGTCGCTGGTTCTTGCGCCCTGGCTGTGGCAGCGCCTGCGCCTGGGGGTCGGCATGGCGCGCAGGGAATGGGGGACCCGGATTGCGGGCGGACTGCTCGCAGCGGTGGCGCTGCAAGCGCTGTGGACCGATCTGAGTCATCAGATTGCGCTCTGGTGCCGTTAGAAAGGGGAGCATTAATGAACAATCGCGCCGTCACGCTCTTCGTCTTGTCGGCTGCGTGGATCGCGCTGGGAGTTCCCTGCGCCGCCCAGCAGGGCGCGGCGCCCCCGCCAGCGCAAGCACGGGCGCAACTCCCGGCGCAGACGCAGCGCTTGACGATGCATGACCGCGCGTACCAGGCGGCGCTCGATGCCGTTTCGGCAACGCGGAAGGCCTCACGGGACGGCGGTGCCGCGCTGGTGAAGGCCAGAAGCTATGCACGCTCGCCCTCCGATCGCAACGCGCAAGCGGCGCGCCGCGCGGCACGGAAGACCCAGTCGTCTGCGCACCACGCCTGGCAAACGGCGCTTGTGGCGGCCGCTCTCGCGACCAGCCGCGCCGAGATCGCGGCCCGGGAGGCGGCGCACGCAAGCGAGCAAGCCTCCATGGCCTGGACCCGGGCACTCGAACAATTCGAAGCAGCGTCCGAGCGAACCCCTGGGGCGAACAGGGCGGAGGCCAAGCGAGCCGCAGCAACGGCCTACGAGGCATTGGGGACTGCGCGCGAGGCCTTGCGTAGCTCGGCGAGGGTCAGCCACGGCGCTGCCGAAGCATCGTGGAGAGCGAGAAAGCAGGCGCTGCAAGGTGATTCGGCCGTGACCGCGCCTTGACGGCGGCCCCCCTTCAACGCAGTGCGAACGAGGCGGCCGCGCCAGGGACATCGCAGTGGCATCAGTCCAGGGTGATCCAGGCAATCAGCGCCTGAAAGAAGAGCCACAGCGCCGCCGCACCGAGCAGCACCAATGCCGCGACGATCATCCACATGGCAGGTCTTCCCAGGCGCTTCGATGGGGCGGCATCACGGCCGTCCTGGCCGGTCTCGGGAGCCGGGGCTGCCACAGGTGCTGACGCCGAACAGCGTGTAGGCGGGACACGCACCCAGCAGGCCCGTCAACAGGGGCACGATGCCGAAATACCCCCATGGGCCGATCGCGCCGGCAACCGACATGCCGATGAGCGCGGCACCCGCGGTGATACGAAGGAGGCGATCGGCGTTTCCGACATTCCGGTTCATTGCGTGTTCTCCATGGAATTCGAGTGCATGCATCGTGCTTCAGTCGCGCCCCGGCGTGCTTGCGTTGGATCAAGGATCGGCGACCGGGCTGCCCAGGGTCTTGACCATGCGCCGCACGCCCGAGCCGGCCGGCTCCGTCGGGTCCGCCTCGAAGCCCAGATCGCGGCAGAGATTCAGCATCCGCTTGTTCTCGCGCAGCACGATGCCCACGAGACGGCCGGTTCCGCGGCTGATCGCGTGGTCAATCAATTGCTGGAACAGAAGCCTGCCAAGTCCCGCGCCCTTGAGATCGGAGCGCACGATGATGGCGAACTCGGCCTCCACCCGGTCGGGGTCGCTCACGGTGCGAGCCACGCCTAGTGTTTCGTGCACGCCCTGCGCGTCGAGCGCTTCGGCAATGAATGCCATTTCCCGGTCGTAGTCGATCTGGGTGAGCCGGGCCAGTTCGCTGCGCGGCAGCTCGCGCCTGGTCTGGAAGATGCGCATGCGAATGTCTTCCGGGTCGAGCCGTTCCAGGAAGCGCCGGTGCTGCGCTTCGTCCTCGGGACGGATCGGCCGTACGGTGATCTCGCGGCTGCTCCAGGTCAGCCTGCGAGCCCATTGCGAAGGATAGGGAAGGATCGCGAAGCGCTCGGCCCCAGCGACTGGCTGTCTCGAGACGCGAATGCGGGCATCCAGGGCAATGGCGCCCGATTCGTCGACAAACAGCGGGTTGATGTCCAGCTCCGCCAGCTGCGGCAGATCGGCGAGCATCTGCGACACGGCGATCAGCACGTCGTAGAGCGCGTCCATCCGGGCCGGCGGATGGTCGCGGTAGCCGGCGAGCAGGCGCGAGACGCGGGTGCGTGAGACCAGTTCGCGCGCCAGGCTGCGGTTGAGTGGAGGCAGGGCGACGGCGCTGTCCGCGGTCACCTCCACCGCGGTGCCGCCCTGGCCGCAGAGGATCACCGGACCGAAGACACTGTCGATGCTGGCGCCAACGATGACCTCCTGCGCGTGCGGCCGGCGCACCATCCGCTGCACGGTGAAGCCATCGACGTGCGCATCGGGCCTCGCGGTGCGCACGGCCTGGAGCATTTCGCTGACGGCATGGTCCAGCGACGCCTGGTCGCGCAGATCCAGGCGCACGCCACCCACGTCGGACTTGTGCGTGATGTCGCGCGAGACGATCTTCAGCGCCACCGGATAGCCGACTTCTTGCGCGGCAGCAAAGATGGCCTGGGCCGACGCGGCCACAGCGATGGTCGGCGCCACCGGCACGCCGTATGCCTTGAGCACTTCCTTGGCCTCCTGTTCATCGAGCCATTCGCGGCCTTCGGCAAGAACCCCATCGAGCTGTCGTCGCGCTGCGGCGAGATCGGGTGCCGCGTTCTCGCTCGCGCTCGGCGCCTCGGTCAGCATCTCCTGATTGCGCCTGTAGGTCTGCAGCATCGCGAAGGCGCGAACGGCTTCCTCGGGCGTCCGGTAGTCGGGCACGCCAGCCTGCTCGAACAGCTGGCGCGCCTGGGCGACAGCGGCGTCTCCGAGCCAGGCGCTCATCACGCGCTGACCGTTCTCGCGCACCAGCGGCAGGCAGGCCCGGGCGATGTCGTCGCTGCGCACGATGGCCGTCGGGGCATGGACGAACAGCACGGCGCCGGCTGACTCGTCGGCGAGCAGGGCCGACAGGGTCGCGGTGTAGCGTTCGATCGGCGCGTCGCCGATGATGTCGATCGGATTGGCGCGTGACCAATTGGATGGCAGTGCGTCGTCCAAGCGCTCCAGCAGCGCATTGCGGGGCTGCGCCAGCGTGATGCCGGCCTGCGCGGCCGCGTCGGCGGCCATCACGCCGGCACCGCCGCCATTGGTCATGATGGTGAGCGTGTCGCTGCGGTTGCCCCGGAAGCGCGCCAGGATCTCGGCCGCCATGAACAGTTCCTGCATCGTGTCGACGCGCAGCATGCCGGCGCGGCGGATGGCCGCGTCGTAGACGATGTCCGAGCCGGCCAGCGCACCGGTGTGCGAAGCGGCGGCATGCACGCCGTTGCCCGCGCGCCCGGCCTTCACGATGATCACCGGCTTGTTGCGCGCTGCCGCCCGTGCGGCTGACATGAACTTGCGAGGCGACTCGATCGATTCGACATAGAGCAGGATGGATCGCGTGCGCGCGTCGCTGGCCAGGTGGTCCAGCAGGTCGCCGAAGTCGACGTCGCAGTGCTCGCCGAGAGACACGAGGTGCGACAGGCCGATGCCGCGGCTCTTGGCCCAGTCGAGCATCGCGGTCACCAGCGCTCCCGATTGCGAGACGAAGGCCAACTCGCCCGCCAGCGCGTCGGTGTGGGCGAAACCGGCGTTCAGTCCGATGTGCGGGCTCAGCAGGCCGATGCAGTTGGGGCCGAGCAAGCGCATCAGATGCGGTCTGGCCGCGTCGAGCGCCGCCTGCTTCTGCGCGGCACTCAGCCCCGCGGTCACGATGATGACGGCGCGGGTTCCCAGGGCACCGAGCTCGGCCACCAGTTGCGCGACGGTGTGCGCAGGCGTACACAGGAGGGCCAGATCCGGGGCGGCGGGCAGGAGGGCGGCCTTGGCGAAGACGGGCACACCGTCGAGCGCCGTGTGCTTGGGGTTCACGGCGTAGATCGGGCCCTGGAAGTGGCCGGCGCGCAGGTTGCGCCAGACCATGGTGCCGACGCTGCCCAGACGGTTGGACGCGCCGATAACGGCTACCGAGGTGGGCGACAAGAGCCGGTCGAGGTGGCGGATCGTCAAGGGAACCTCCGAGAGAAAGCACGATCATGCGCGGCGTGATATCGCGGGCCTTTGATGAACATCAAGTCTGGGCGGCGCGGCGCTGCCAAGCTCCGGACACAACCAAGGAGAAGCGATGCGCATCGAGTTCCTCGGCGGCGTAGGCACCGTCACCGGATCCAAGTACCTGTTGGAGCACAACGGCCGCCGGCTGCTGGTCGACTGCGGCCTGTTCCAGGGCCTGAAGCAGCTGCGGCTGCGCAATTGGGAGCCTTTGCCGATCAAGGCCTCCGAGATCGATGCGGTGCTGCTCACGCATGCGCACATGGATCACAGCGGGTATGTGCCGCGGCTTGTCAAGCTCGGCTTCAAGGGCCCTGTGTACTGCAGCGGGGCGACGCGCGACCTTTGCGAGCTGCTGCTGCCGGATTCGGGACGGCTGCAGCAGGAGGAGGCCGATTTTGCGAACCGGCACGGCCATTCGAAGCACAAGCCGGCCCTGCCGCTGTACACGCAAGAGGAGGCCAGCGCAGCGCTGGAGCGCTTCGAGACCATTCCCTTCGACAAGGAGCATTCGCCGTGGCCGGGCTGGTCGTGGCGTCTGAAGCGCGCCGGGCACATTCTCGGCGCGGCCAGTGCGCACATCAGCTGGACGGGGGGCAGCATCCTGTTTTCCGGCGACCTCGGCCGCAGCGACGACCTGGTGATGCGCCCGCCCGAATCTCCCGAGCAGGCGGACTATGTCGTCGTGGAGTCCACCTATGGCGATCGCCGGCATCGCGACGTCGATACGCTCATGGCGCTGGCCGACGTGGTCAATCGCACCGCGGCGCGCGGCGGCGTTGTCGTCATCCCTTCCTTCGCCGTCGGGCGCGCGCAGACCATCCTGCACTGCATCCACCTGCTCAAGAAGGCGCACCGCATTCCCGACATGCCGGTGTACCTGAACAGCCCCATGGCGGCCGATGCCACGCGCATCTTTCGGCATCACCTCGACGAGCACCGGCTGAGCGCCGAGCAGTGCGCCGCCATGAGCAAGGAGGTCACCATCGTCAACACGGTCGAGGAATCGAAGCGGCTCAACACGTTGACGTTTCCTTCGATCATCGTTTCCGCCAGCGGCATGGCGACCGGCGGGCGCGTGCTGCATCACCTGAAGACGTATGCGCCTGACGCGAGGAACACGATCCTGTTTGCCGGCTTCCAGGCCGCGGGAACGCGCGGAGCCGCGCTGGTGGGCGGCTCGGAGGCGGTCAAGATCCATGGCGCCTATGTGCCGGTGCATGCGGAGGTGGCGAATCTGGACACCTTGTCGGCCCATGCGGACCGCGAACAGCTGCTGGCCTGGCTAGGCGCGCTGCGTAGGCCGAAGCGGGTTTTCGTGACCCACGGCGAGCCGGTGGCTGCCGATGCGCTGCGGCTTGCCATCGAGGAGCGTCACGGCTGGCCGGTCACAGTGCCGGAGTACCTCGAATCCCGCAAGCTCTGAAGAACGATCCACGCCATGTCCTTCGAACGCCTGCAGGCACGCCGGGCCGGCATCGACACCTATCAGCAGCCCGTGGTGTACATGCGCGGCGACTGCCCTGTCTGCCGGGCGGAAGGCTTCGAAGCGCAGGCGCAGGTCGAGGTAATCGCCAACGGACGCCATCTGCTCGCGATCCTGCACCACGTGAGCAGCGACTGGCTTGGCAGCGAGGAGATCGCGTTGTCGGAGGTCGCGTGGGCCTTGCTGGGCGCGGCAGCAGGCGATGAAGTGGAGGTGCGCCATCCTCCGGTGCTTGCCTCGCTTGCGCACCTGCGCGCCAAGGTCCACGGCGGCAGGCTTGGCTACTCCGCCCTGCGCGAGCTCATGGAAGACGTGAGCCGTGGCCGGCTTTCCGACATTCACCTGGCGTCCCTGGTGACGGTCTGTGCCGGCGGCGGACTCGATCTCGACGAGACGGTGGCGTTGACGCAGGCCATGGTCGATGTGGGCGAACGCATCGACTGGGGCGCTTCGCCAGTGATGGACAAGCACTGCATCGGCGGCCTCCCGGGCAATCGGACCACGCTGCTGGTGGTGCCGATCGTCACCGCGTGCGGCGTGCTGATGCCCAAGACTTCCTCGCGCGCCATCACCTCCGCGGCCGGTACTGCCGATGCGATGGAGACACTGGCGCCCGTCGAGCTGGACCTGGTGGCGCTGCGCCGCGTCGTCGCAAGGGAAGGGGGGTGCATTGCATGGGGCGGCGCCACCCGGATCAGTCCCGCCGATGACATGTTGATTCGCGTGGAGCGCCCGCTGAATCTCGATAGCGAAGGCTTGCTGGTGGCCTCCATCCTTTCGAAGAAAGCGGCGGCGGGCTCGCAGCGCGTTCTGATCGATCTGCCGGTCGGCCCGCTGACCAAGGTTCGCAGCACGGCCGCCGCCGAGCTCCTGTCGCGCAGCTTGGTATCCGTGGGTGCAGCATTGGGGCTGCAGGTGCGCACCGTGTTCACCGACGGCACGCAGCCTGTGGGTCGCGGCATCGGGCCCGCGCTGGAGGCGATGGACGTGATGGCCGTGCTGGAACGCAGCGCCGATGCGCCGCAGGACTTGCGCGAGCGTGCACTGCTGCTTGCCGGCTTGCTGCTGGAAATGGCCGGAAAGACTGCCCTCGGCAGCGGGCAGGCACTGGCGCGCGAGGTGCTGGACGATGGGCGCGCGCTGGCCAAGTTCCTCGCGATCTGCGAAGCGCAGGGTGGCTTGCGCGTGCCACCCAGGGCGGCGCACACCGAGGACGTGATTGCGCATGCGTGCGGTACGGTGTCTGCGATCGACACCCGGCTGATCTCGCGCGCGGCCAAGCTGGCTGGCGCTCCGCGCGATCCGGCGGCCGGGGCAAGAATGCATGTTCGTGCAGGCGACCACGTCGAGCTGGGACAGCCGCTCTTCACCTTACATGCCGGCAGCCCTGGGGCGCTCCAGTACGCCTTGCGCTTTCTGCGTTCGCAGCTGCCTGTCGTTCAGATCGAGGCTCTGTCATGAGCACGCGGGAAGCAGCGGACGCCGACATGCCGCGTCAACCGTCGGCGATGGTATCGAGCAGCACCGTCTGCATCACGAAGCGGTGATTCGCGGAAAGCCCAGCCTGGTCCAGCGGCCCGCTCTGCGCAAAGAGCGACCAGTGCGTGGGGTTCGTCGCATCGACTACGCAAGTTGCATCGTTCGAAGCCGCCTGGCATTGGCCGCCCATCTCCACCTCGAAACCAATTTCACGGGCGGCGGACAGGAAAGCGCGGCCCCGCAGGGTCCGCGGATCGCCGAGGAAGAGGATCGACGCGCGGGTCGTTGTCGGCGGCCGATGCTCGCACAGCGCCATGAGATCCGCCAGCGCCCGGGCTGGGTGATCGTCCATCCCCAGTCCCTGGTAGACGGGCACCCCGGCTTCCCTTTCCAACTGGCGGGCGGCTGCCGAAGGCATCGTTCCGCAGTCAATCGCGTCGTACATGCGGCCCAGCATCCGTGCCAGCGGGCGAATGTCGCCGTTGGAAGGCGCTGATTCTGCGGGCTCGGCGAACCTTACCTCGGCGATGCGTGCCCCAAGCTCCAGCGCAGCGCCATGAAGCGCCGACCTTTCTCCTTCGGAAGACGTGCCGATCAGCAGGGCGATGTTCTTGCCTCGCAGGGGCTTGCCGACCGTGCCCGCCTTCGCCGCGGTCCTCAGGCGCCGGGCGGCGGCGAAGACCGCCAGGATATGGCCGGCGCGCAGCGGCTCACCGGGCGACAAGCAGTGCGTAGGGAGGGAGAGGCGGGATTGCACACAGCGAAGGTATAGCCTGTCGCCATCCTGACCTTGATCGCCGTCAACGATCAGGCGTTCTGTGGGCGTTGCTACCAACGAGACACAAAGCATTCACCCACTGTTACCGAGACAGCCGTCACGTTGGCGTCGCTGTTGCACTGGCTTTCTAAGCTTCAACCATCGATTCGCAAGGAGCAAGAAAGTGACAACGACGAGCGTTCCCAGGTGCACCCGGTCCACCGTCCAGCGCATTGCAGACATGCTGCAACTGCTGCAGGACACCCTTCCGATCCAGCGTCGCGTCGTGCGCACGGGGGAAACGATCTATCAGGCGGGCCAGCAGTTCGGGTGCCTTTACATCGTGAATTCGGGCTTCTTCAAGATGGTCAACCTGTCGAGCGAAGGCCGCGAGCAGGTGGTCGGACTTCATTTCAAGGGCGACTGGCTGGGCCTCGACGGGATCGCCACGTCACAGTACGGCTGCGACGCGGTCGCGATGGACACCGGCGAGATCTGGGCCGTTCGCTATGACGCCTTGCTTCAGGCGGCGGTCCGCACCCCTGCGCTGCTGACGGCGCTGCATGAGGCCATGAGCCGCGAACTCATGCGCGATCACGATTCGATGCTGTCGCTTTGCACCTTGCCCGCCGACGCCCGCGTGGCCGGTTTCCTGCGCTACTGGGCCGACGCGCTCGCACAGCGCGGCCTGCGCACCGACCAGATCACGCTGCGCATGACGCGCGCCGAGATCGGCAACTACCTCGGCATGACGCTGGAGAGCGTGAGCCGTGCGCTCTCCCGACTGGCGCGTGGCGACGTGATCCGCTTCACCGAGAAGGGTCGGCGCGACATCCACATTCCGCAGGTGGAGGCGCTCACGAGCTTCATGCAGAGCCTTGCCGCACCCATGAGCGCCGCCGCCCTTCACTGAGCTGCTTCACTGAGCTGCGCTAAGGACCCTCACGATGGCGCCCTCGAGCTCGCTGCGCGTGTACGGCTTGCGCAGCAGCTCCCAGCCCTGGGGCTCATCGAGCAGCTGGCTGGAATAACCCGACATCAGCAGCACCGGCAGGCGGGGCAGCTGCGTGCGCACCGTCTCAGCCAGTTCGGTACCGCGCATGCCAGGGCCGAGCAGGATGTCGGTAAGCACCAGCCCGATGCCCGGGTCCGATTCGAGCACGCTCAACGCTTCTTCGGCGTTCGCGCAGGCGACGACCTCGCACGCCATCGCAGCAAGGAACTTCTCCACCACGCTTCGCACCTCGGGATCGTCCTCGACCAGCAGGACACGAAGGTTGGCGGGCACACTGCCCGACGCAGTAGTGTCGAGATCCTCGGCAGCGTCATCCTCGTCGACGCGCGGGAGATAGAGCGTCACCGTGGTGCCGGCGCCGGGCGCGCTGCTGAGAGCGACGGCGCCGCGCGATTGCTTGGCGAAGCCGTAGACGGTCGAAAGGCCGAGGCCGGTGCCGCGGCCACTTTCCTTGGTGGTGAAGAAGGGCTCGAAGGCACGCTCCTTGACGGCCTCGGGCATGCCCGAGCCCGTGTCCGCGATGGAGATTGCCACATAGCCGGCCTCGTTGGCCTGCCCGCGCTCGGCATCGAGACTGGCCGGCAGCGAGGCGATGGCGCGGCAGCCAAAGACCAACGTGCCGCCTTGCGGCATCGCGTCGCGCGCGTTGATGGCGACGTTCAACAGCGCGGATTCGAGCTGCCCCGGGTCCGCCAGGCACAGGGCCTCTTCGGCATCGAGTGTGATGACGATGCGTTGATCGAGCGTACGGCGCAGCATGTCGGTCAGCGAATGCAGCAGCGCAGCCGTGTCGACGACCGTGGGTTGAAGCACCTGGCGACGCGAGAACGCGAGCAGCTTGCCCGTCAGCTCGGCGCCTCGGCGCGTGGCACGCGCGGCGGCGCCGACGAGTTGCTGGATGAACGGGTCGCCGGCGCACGCAGGAGCGTCTTCGAGCACCTGCAGGTTGCCCGAGATGATGGTCAGCAAGTTGTTGAAGTCATGCGCGACGCCGCCGGTCAGCTGGCCGACAGTCTCCAGGCGTTGGGCGTGGTTGAGCGCTTCTTCGCTCTGCGCGCGCTGCAGGACGGTCCCCAGCAGGCTCGAGAGCGAATCGAGAAATCGAAGCTCGTCGTCGCCGAATCGCCCCGGCGTGCTCGAGTGCACGGCCAGGACACCGATGGTCCGGCCGCGATCCAGCAGCGGCACGGTGAGCTCGCTTGGCAGGCCGCGTTCCATGGCACGTGATGCCAGCTCGAAGCGGGTGTCCCGCGCGTGGTCCGCCACCAGAACCGCCTTGCCATCGGCCGCTACGCTGCCGGCAGGCGAGGTGGGCGAATTGGGAACTCGATCCCCGACGGCGAGATCCTGCAAGGCGCCGGTGATGGCAGCGACCCGGAATTCGAGGCCGTTTTGCTCCAGCAGGAGGATCTCGGCTGTCTCGACCTGGAGCGCTTCGGCGGCGATCGCCGGCACGCGCTCCAGAAGTTCCTGCGGTTCGCGCGCATCGACCGCGAAGCGGCCGAACTGGGCGAGATGCTCGGCATATCGGGCTCTTTCCATGGCCTGCTTGACCCGCGGATACGCGCCGACGCTTCGGATGGCAGCCACCACGTACGGCAGGCCGTGATCCTGCAACGGACTCAGCGCGATCTCGACCATCACCGTGCTGCCGTCGCGCCGTTTGGCGACCAGGTCCATTTGCATGCCCATCGGGCGCGTACGAGGATGGGCTGCGTAGGCGTTGCGGTAGGCCGCATGGCGAGGCCGGATCGCATCGGGCACCAGCTCGTCGACCGAAAGCCCGACGAGTTCGTCTGCCGAATAGCCCAACAAGTCGAGCGCTGCCGGATTGGCGAGTCCGATCACGCCCTGAAGATCGACCAGCAGAAGCGCGTCCGGATAGGCGGCGAAGAGCGAACGGAATACCGCCCCATCGTCGAATCCGGGAACGAGGGATTTCTGCTTCATCAACCCGCCTCGACCTTGGGAACCAGGATGTAGCCCGCGCCGCGCACCGACTTGATGATCTGTGGGTTGTTCGGGTCGGCTTCCAGCTTCTTGCGCAGCCGCCCGATCTGGACGTCGATGGTGCGGTCGAAGGGTCCGCCGTCGCGGCCACGGGTGTGTTCGAGAAGGAAGTCCCTCGACAGCACGCGGCCCGGGTGCGTCACCAGCGTGTTCAGCAGATCGAACTCGCCTGTGGTCAGGGAAACCTCGTTGCGGCCCGGATCCAGCAGGCGTCGCGCGGCGGTGTCGAGCTCCCACTGCGCAAAGCGCAACAGCGTCGCTGCGCCTTCTGCGTTCGCTTTTCCCTGGCCCTGTTCACCAGGTGCAAGGCGGCGCAGCACCGCCTTAATGCGCGCCAACAGTTCGCGCAGATCGAAAGGCTTGGTGACGTAGTCGTCGGCGCCGACCTCCAGGCCAACCACCTTGTCGACTGAATCGCCCCGGCCGGTGACGATCACCAGCCCGCAGCGCCAGTGCTCCCGCAACTGGCGCGCGATGGCGAAGCCGTCCTCGCCGGGCAGGCCCAGGTCGAGCAGAACGAGCATGGGCGCATCGCTTGCCATCAGGTCCATGAGCGCTGTACCGGAATGCAGCTGGCTGACGCGAAAGCCGTGGCCTGCAAGGTAGTTGGCGAGCAGCATCGTGATGTCTGCTTCGTCGTCGAGAACTGCGAGATGGATGGAGGTGGTCACCCGGGTGATGTTAGTCGGGTGGCCACGGACCATCAACAGGGGCCGGGTCGGCGGACTGGTTTGCATAATGCTCCATCGCACGCCCTCGATCGCACGACGCCAGGCCACCCATGCGCATTCTCATCGTCGAAGATGACATCCTGCTTGGCGATGCCCTGGCGTCCGGGCTGCGTCAACTGGGCCAGGTGGTCGACTGGTTCGACAGCGGCGCCCAGGCTGACGCGGCGCTGGCCGATGCGCCCTTCGATGCGGTGGTGCTGGATCTCGGCCTTCCCGGCGGCGACGGCATGCATTGGCTGGGCCGCTGGCGCGGCCGCGGCCTGAAGCTTCCGGTGCTCATCCTGACCGCGCGCGATGGCGTCGACCAGCGCATCGCCGGATTGGACGGGGGGGCGGACGACTACCTGGTCAAGCCAATCACCATCGACGAACTCGCCGCGCGCTTGCGCGCCCTGGTGCGCCGTGCGTCCGGGCATGCCCAATCGGTGTGGCAGCACGGCGCGCTCGAATACGATCCGGCGGCCAAGCAGGTGCGCTGGAAGGGGATGCCGATCGACCTCACCGGCCGCGAGCTGGCCCTGCTGGAGGCGCTGCTGACGGATCCTCAGCGCGTCCTGTCCAAGGCCTATCTGCAGCAAAAGCTCTATGACTGGAGCGGTGGGGAACCGGAAAGCAACACGCTGGAGGTCCACATCCATCGCCTGCGGCGCAAGATCGATCCCGGCATCGTGCGCACGGTGCGTGGTGTCGGCTACGCGCTTGGCTCGGGGGAAGCCTCCCCATGAGCCTTCAACGCCGCTTGCTGACGTACCTGGTGGTGTGTGCGCCGCTGGTATGGGCCGTGGCGCTTATCGTGTCCGTCGACCGGGCGCGACACGAAGTCAACGAGCTTTTCGATACCGAGTTGATCCGTTTGGCCCGACAGGTGCAGACGAGGCTGCCAGGAGCGCCCGTTGTGCTGCCGCCTGCGCCGGCACCGGGTAGCGAGGGATCGGGCGAAGCCGACGTGCGCGACCTTGCGATCGCGGTGTGGGACGCCGACGGGCGCCTCATGGTGGCTGACGGAGAGGGCGCTCAGTTCCCGCGGGTCGACGGCGCCGGTTTTGTGGACGAGCGCATCAATGGAAATCTCTGGCGTGTCTACTACCTGCGGTCGCTGGCCGGGGAAGGGATGGTCGCAGCGGGGCAAAAAGCCTATGAGCGTGACGAACTCGTTTTCAGCCTGACGGCGAGCCAGGTGGTGCCCTGGTTGCTGGTGCTGCCGCTGCTGTTGGTGATCATGGCTTGGGCCGTGCGGCGGGCGCTGGCCCCCGTGCGCCAGCTCACGGCGGAGTTGCGGGGCCGGCGCGCGGACGATCTCCAGCCCGTGCCCGAGGGCCAGGCGCCGGCCGAACTCAAGCCGCTGGTGGACGCGATGAACGGCCTGTTCGCGCGCATCGAGGCCATGCTGGCGCGCGAGCGCCGCTTCACGGCCGATGCCGCGCACGAGCTCCGTACGCCGCTGGCCGTGCTGCGCGTTCAATGGGACGTGGTGCGCCGTGCGGCAAACGGGCCCGAGCGCGCCCAGGCCGAAGCCAAGTTCACCGCGGGCATGGAACGCATGAGCCGCCTCGTCAGCCAGATGCTGGCCTTGTCGCGCCTGGAATCGACCCACGCGGCATCGATGACGACGGAGGTGCGGTGGCCGACCATCGTGGAGCATGCGGTGAACGACTGCCTGGTCCTGGCCGAACGCCGCCGGATCGACCTGGCCTGCGAATGGCCCCCGCGAGGCCGGCATCCGATGCCGTTGCTGGGCGACGAGAACCTGCTGACTGTGCTGTTGCGCAATCTGCTGGACAACGCTGTGCGCTACGCGCCGCGAGGGACGGCCGTGACGCTGCGAGTCGCAGAGGAGCAGCTTGAGGTGGAGAACGGGGGCGAATCCTTGTCACCCGAACAACTTCTTCGACTGGGGGAGCGCTTCTATCGGCCCGCCGGACAGCAGGAAGGCGGCAGCGGCCTGGGGGTGTCGATCGCGCGGCGCATCGCCGAGCTGCACGGACTGGAAGTGATGTTCGGTGCCGGCGCGAACGGCAAGGGCGTGCGCGTCGTGCTGCGCTTCGACGCGGCGCGCCGCTGAGTGTCTACTTGTTTCTCGCTTTTTCGAGCAGTGCGCGCGCCTCTTCGCGCCGCCCCGCATCGGCCACCTGGCGGCCGGGGCGGGCAGGCGCCTGTATCGCACGCTCGAGATAAGTCACGGCCTGGTCGGGCTGCTTGATTTCGAGCAGGTATTCGCCATAGAAATAGTTGGGGTCGATGCCCTTGGGATTGAGGGCCAGCGCCTTCTGCAGCAACTCCTTGGCTTTGGCCTTGTCGCCGAAGCCGACCGGCCAGCCGGGCACCTTGTAGTAGAGAACGCCGAGGCTGTTGTAGGCCGAGCCGTCCAGCACGTCGCCGTCGATGCGGATGGCCTCTTCGTACAGCGCCTTGGCCTGCTTGACCAGGCCGAGCGCGCCAAGCCCGCCGCGCTCGCCGGCCCAGGAGCTGACGATGATGCCCTCCCAGACCAGCGGTTCGCTGCGTCCCGGGCTGGCTTCGCTCACCTTGCGCGCCTGGGCGGCCAGCGCCTCGAAGCGCTTCTCGCGTTCGGTGGGCGGCGTCTGGTAGCGAATGACTTCCCACTCGCGCTGCAACGTGGCGACGGATTCTTCGACGCCGGCGGCGCCGGCTGCCAGCGGCAGCAGCAGCTGTGCGAAGGCGGCGGCAGCCAGCATGGCGGTCATGCCGCGGCGGGAAAGCGCGGCGGCGGTCTTGGGCGTGCGGGTCATTCGGTGGTCCTCAGAGAGCGGTATTGAGCGGAGGGGAGTCGGGCTTGGTGCCCGCCTGCGAGGCGACGGGCAGGCAGTTGCGGTGCTTGATGAAGGCGCTGTCCATCGGGATGGGCGCGAGCCCGTTCAGGCGCACGGCCAGCCCTTCCGGAAAGCCGAGGAAGCGCTCGGCAGCCTCGCTCTCCATCAGCTGCAGCATGGCGTGCGCCACCACTTCGGGGCTGTCCATCGCGGTGCCGGTGGCGCGGTTGTAGGCCTCCACGTCGGCCGCGTTGAAGGCGGTGCGTGTGCTGCGCGGGCCGAGGTATTGCACGCGCACGCTGCTGCCGCCCAGCTCGCGGCGCAGCGCCTCGGCAAAACCGCGCAAGCCGAATTTGCTGGCGCTGTAGACGCTGTAGCCGGGCAGGCCGATGCGTCCCAGTACCGAACCCACGCAGATCACCTGGGCGCGCGGCAGGTTGCGCAGGTGAGGCAGGAGCGCCCGGGTCAGCAGCATCGGGGCGAGCAGGTTGGTGTGCAGCACCTGGGCGATATCGTCCGGGCTCAGCGATTCCAGCCGACCAAAGCTCGGGACCCCCGCGCCGTGCACGAGCACGTTGCATCCCCAGGTCGACCCGACCTCGCTCAGCTCCGCGAGGCCGGCCACCTTGTTCAGGTCGGCGGCGTGCCACGCCACGCGCGGCGTCCGGATGTCGCAGTCGCGTGAGAGAGCGCGTGCCTGGGTCGACAGCCGCGCCGGCGATCGGCCGACGAGCATCATCGACGCGCCGGCCTTGACGAAGGTCGCGGCCGCGGCCGTTCCGATGCCGCCGGTGGCGCCGGTGAGCATGATGCGGGCCTCGCTAGCCTTCATGCCGTGGCCCCGATGGAACCGGCCGCCGCCAGGCCCGGCAGGACCTGCGGCAGGGGCAAGCTGCGGAACACATCGCCGTACAGGCGGTAGAAGGCACGTGCGGCATGCACGATGTCGGCCTGATCCTGTGGATCCTCGATCCGATCCATCAGCAGCGCGAAATGCGCGGTGTGCTCTTGGTCGAGCGTGCCGTGCGAACGCAGGTAGCTGAAGGCCGCATCCGGCAGTTGCAGCGGCTGCTGGATCTGGTCGGCTGCGAGCAGCGCCAGCGACACGCTGGTGCCTTCGAGCACGTGCACCATGCCGAGGAAACCCAGTGGATTTCGGCGCGCGATGGTGTCGTACGCATAAGCCACCATGACCTCGGTGGCGTGGCCCGGAAGGCCTTCGCGCACGGCCTCGGCATCGCCGCCCGCAGCGCGGATGTCGTCCAGGATCCACTGGTCGTGACCCTGCTCCTCATCGATGTACGCGTCCAGCGGCTCGCGCAGCCAGTCGTTGCGCGCGGGCAGCGCAGCCTTGCAGGCTCGCAGCAAAGGCACGGTGTGGCGCACATGGTGGTAGGCCTCGCGCAGGAAGGCCAGGTAGCTCGGCAGCGACACTTCACCGCGCAGGCAACCCTGGATGATGGGTGTGCCGAGCAGCCCCATGCGGGCGTCGGCGGTCTGTTCGAGCAATCGGGCATGGAAACTCATGAGAAGTCCTGTGAGAGGGGAGAAGGTCAGAGGGCCCCGATGCCCAAGGCATCGGTGTGTTCTTGCAGGATCGCGGCGCGCTGCGGGCGCCCGTTGGGGGTGGCCATCCCGGTTTCGGGACTGAAGGCGGCGCGGGCGCGTGTCCAGCGCTGCACGCGCGCGTAGTCGGGCAGCGCTGCGTTGGCGGTTTCCACCGCGGCCTGTAGCGCCGCGTCGGGCACGCTCGGCTGCACGGGCCACAGCACGGCGCTCAGCGCTGCTTGCGCGTCGCCGAACACCACGGCCTGGCCGATGACGTTCTCATCTCGCAGGGCGGTTTCCACCCATTCCGGCGAAACGTTGCGGCCGAACGCGGTGATGAGCACCAGCTTCTTTCGCCCCTGGACGTGGACGAAGCCATCGGCGTCGATCGTGCCGAGGTCGCCGGTGGGCCACCACGGCGGCGTGGGTTCGGCGCTGCCGAGATAGCCTGCGAACAGGCTGCCGGCGATCTCGATCTCGCCGTCGGCCGCCACGCGCAAGCGGGTATGCGGCAGGGCGCGTCCAGCGGTGCCGATGCGGTCGGCACCGGGAAGATTGAGTGTCTGGACCGAGGCGCCCTCGGACAGGCCGTAGCCTTCGTAGGCCGGGATGCCCAGCGCGCGCGCGCCGTGGAGCAGCTTGGCGCCGACGGCCGCGCCGCCAACGGCCACCATGCGGAGCGAGGCGGGCGCGCGCTGCCCGCTTGTCATGAGATGAGCGGCCCAGGCGCGCAGCATTTGTGGCAGCAGGATGATGCTGTGGGGCTGATGCCGTGCAACGGCCGCCTGAAAGCGCGCGGCATCGAAGCTGGACGACCCGGTCCATCCCAGCTCCTGCAGCGGCAGGACGATGCAGGTGGCGCCGCGCGACAGCGGCGCCATGACACCGGCGATGTTCTCGAGCAGCACGGCGAACGGCAGCGCGCACAGGTGGCGCCGAATGTCCAGCGGCACCATCGCTTCCACCAGCGCGTCGGATACCCGCCGCATGCCATCCGCGGCGAGGCACACGCCCTTCGGCGCGCCCGTTGTCCCGGAGGTGAACGTGATCTTCGCCGTATGCGGCGGCATCGGCACGCGCTCGCAGGGCGGGCGCACACAGGCGAGGGCCTCACCTGCCACTTCGCACGGCGCCGAGGGCGCCTGGGGCCATCGGGCGGCCAGCGCCGGGAGTGCGAGCACGGTGTCGACACCCGCTGCGCGCAGGACATGGGCGATCTGCTGCCCGGTGAAGAAGAGCGGCAGCGGCACGTGCACCACACCCGCCTGCGCGGCGGCGAGATCGGCCACCACCCAGGCGGGCGAGTTGTCCATCAAGGTGGCGAGAACGCGCGTGCGCTGCGCTTTGAGGCGGTCGACCAGCGAGTCCACCTCCTGGTTGAGTTCGGTGGTGCTCCAAGTGCGTTGTCCATCGTCCAAGGCCACTTCAATCGCCCTCATGCGCGGCCCTTCGGGCCGCCTGCGCGGCGCACTAGGTGCCGCAGCGCCTGCTGAAGATGTCCCGCGAGTACCAGGGGGCGATGATCGTAGTAGCTGCCCCAATGGCCGGCCTCCTCGCCCAGCGCAGCGGGGTCGGCCGTTCCCAGTACCAGCGGCGTGACGCCGATGCGAACGAACAGATGGCGAAGCTCCTCGGTGAGCGTGCCCACCACCCACTGGAAGCGCTGGGCGGCCAGATACGGCCCCAGCAGGAAGATGAGGCGCCGGCCTTCGCCTGCGCGTGCCGCCGCAAGGTGGCCGACTTCGACGATGCGTTCGCGCTGGGGCTGTGCATTGCCGTGGGTGGCCAGCAGCGACTCCACCGGCGCGTCGAGGTAGCGTTCCAGAAAGAGCGGGGCTTGCGCTGCGTGCCGGTAGCCTGCCGCGGCGACGATGCTTCCGCCATGGTCGCGCAGGCTCACCAGAACCGGCGCGAAATCCGAGACGCGCGCTCCATAGCGTCGGGCATAGATGCGCCGAACGAACTCCTCGACCTCGTGACGGCGGGGTTCGTCCTGCGGATGAATGGCAAACTCCGAGCGTCCCGGCACCAAGCCTGCGCCAGGTGCCGGGTCGGCGTCATATACGGGGGACGGGGCCATGAACATGCACACTCCTAGAGATGCCCTCGAGGCCGCGGGCAGATCCGGGTGGATGTTCGGCGCTGTTGATGAACGCCGCCTTAAGCCGCCGGGCAGGACCCCGCGGTTGCGATTTGCTCGATCTTCAGATTGCGGTTGGCTCTGCTCTCCTGCCTGCCTGTGCGGCCGGCTGCGCGAGCCGCCCCGCGCGGAGCCGCTGATCGGCCCGGGACGCAGGGCCGCGCACTCAATGCACCATCAGTACCGGCGCGGTCATCGACTCCAGTACCGTGCGGGTCGCTCCGCCCAGCACCAGCTCGCGCGCACGGCTGTGTCCATAGCAGCCCATCACGATCATCTCGGCGCCGGTTTCGGCAGCCAGGGCCAGCAGCTCATTGCCGGCATCGCGTTCCGAGAGCCACTGGTGCTCGCGCACGTGCTCGATGCCATGCAGGCGCAGGTACTCCGGGACCTGCAATGGTGTCGATTCCATGTAGTCGGCGTTCTCCTCGGCGCAGACCAGGTAGACCTGCTTGGCTTCTTGCAGGAAGGGCAGGGCGGTGGTAAGTGCGCGGGCGGATTCTCGCGTGGGCTTCCAGGCGACCAGCACGAGCTGCGGCGCGGCGGTGACCTCGCCAGCGTAGGGAATGACGAGCGTGGGCCGGCCACTGTCGATGATGACGCTCTCGACGAAATCACCGGGGACATCGAAACCAGCTGCATCGGTCGGATCGCGCTGCCCAACCACCAGCAGGTCCGACGCCAGCGCTCGCCGTGCGAAAGTGCTGATCACCGGCTCGCCGCTGAGCTCCAGCCATTCGCTTTCCGGCGCTCCGGCATCCCGCGCTCTTTCGAACATGGCCATGGCATGGACACGATGTTTCAGATCGATGCCTGTGGTCGCAGGCGTCGGCGAGGCGCCCTCTGCCAAGGACAGCAGGGGTAGGTAGCGCGGTGCGGCTGCGAACAGCGCGGTCAACTTCGCTTGATGGAGGGAAGCCAGCTGATGCGCAAAGCGCAACCGCGCCTCGGCGCGCGCCGTACCGTCCATGTGAACGAGAAGGGACTTGATGGAGTTCATGGCGATCACCCGGGCGACAGATTCAGCGATCTTGCGTGGCGCGCGGCTCTACAGGGTTGCGCCAGCGCAAGCATTGGCCGATTGCACTGTCTGCGCGCCTGCTCCGAGCCCCTTCTGTCGAACGTATCAGCGGCGGAGCTTGTTCTCGGCCGCGGTCTGGCATGCGGCGCAACGGATTGCGATGGGTTGCGCCAGCAGGCGCTCGCGCGGGATGGCATTTCCGCAGTCCACGCAGACTCCATAGCGGCCGTCGGCCATGCGCTGCTCTGCCTGCTCGATGTCGAGCAGCCTGACTCGATCAATCTCCATCTCGGCGAAGCGCACGTCGCCGAGACGTTCCACTTCGGCTTCGTCGGCGTGACTTTGGACCTCGTGATCCTGAGGCTGAAGGGTGGCTTCGACATCGGAGGAAGCGCCGCGGATTTCATCGAGAGCCCTGCGCTTCATGGCCCGGAGTTGGTCGGCCAGTAGGTTGCGATCGGCATCGGTCAGATGTTTCATGGGGAACTCACAAGAAGATGGGAAGAAGGTAATCGTCGCTGCCGGAGAGCCAGTTCACCTTGACATTCGTCAACTGATCGCCGAGCGCTTGATGCGCGCCGACCATTCGCATCCGCTGGGATCGCATCGGCCACACGCACAGTCAGCCGTCGAGCGGTACGCCGCCGGCGTAACGGCACACCCATTGGTCCCACAAATCCTGGTTGACGGTGCCAACCGTCTTTTCCCATGCGGCCAGCACCTGGTACTGATTGCGCTGGGCCTGCATCAGGAAGCCGACGAGAGCGCTTTGCCACGCAAGGACCGACAGGAGGTAGCCATCGCGAAGCGGCGATGCGGGCGGGACATCATCGGCCATTGCAGTTCCCCAGCGAGAGTGTTCGTGGTCCATCAGCGGCTGCCGAGATCAGTGCTCAGCAGCTTGTCGCGTCATCGTACGCGTGGTCGCCCGAAGAAGATTGATGCACATCAAGCGACACTGAATCGGTTCGGCGGGACGGCTTATTTCAGTTCCGCCGTCCGCCGATAGATGACGTGGTACACCAGGCCGACGAGCACGCCGCCGCCGACGATGTTCCCGAGCAGTACCGGGACGAGGTTGCGCAACATTCCCTCCAGTGTGATGTGAATGGTACTGGGCGCCACGCCATCGAAGGTCTGCAGCAAGATGGCCAGAGGGATGATGTACATGTTGGCGATGCTGTGTTCGAAGCCGGCCGCAACGAAGGCGGAGATCGGAAAGACGATTGCCACGACCTTGTCGACGACGCTTCGTCCTGCAAGCGCCATCCAAACCGCCATGCAGACCAGCACGTTGCAGAGAACTCCTCTGAAGAAGGCTGTCCAGAACGGCAGGGCCACCTTGGCTGCGGCAACCCGGAGGTATTCCTGCCCCACCGCGCCGCCGCCTGCTTCGTGGTGGCCCGAGAGAAAGACGATCAGCGCCAGCCCCGTGGCGCCGACGAAGTTTCCTGCGCAGACGATCGTCCAGTTCAGCAAAAGATCGCGCGTGGAAATCTTCCCGTCGGCCCAGGCCATTGCCAGCAGGTTGTTCCCGGTGAACAACTCGGCGCCCGCGACGACCACGAGAACCAGCCCCAGGGAAAAGGCCACGCCGCCGAGCGCCTGCTTGGCGGCAAACCCCAGAGTCGGGTCGGATCTGATCAACAGGAAATAGAGTGCGCCCAAGCCGATGAAGGCTCCGGCGAGAACGCTCAGCATGAGCGTGGAAAGCAACGGCAGGTGCGCCTTGGCCGCGCCGACCGTGTCGACCCGCGCCGCGATTTCCTTCGGTGAGAAGGCGTCGAAACCGAAGACTTCAGACATGGCGTACCTTTCCGGACCGAGGCCCATTGCGTGAGCGCACCCGCCTGCACGGTCGAGAGGCGCGGGCAGCGAATCTCGTTGAGCGCACTGGCCCGTCCCCCTCCGCGATCCTCACATTGAGGGATCGGTCCGGTCATTGGCGAACGTCGGTTGGCCGCATTCGCTGTCCCATGCTAGGGCATCGAGGCGCGATCCGCGGTTGATCGGGATCAAGCGGCGTGCCGAGCGTGCTCGGTGGAGCGCTTCGATGCGCTGCGCTGTTGCGCAGCGCAGATCAAACCCATAATGGCTGTCTGGTCACCGGATTTCGCCGGCTTTGTGCATGACTTCTGCTTGTGGATGGGACTTGTGAACAGCTTTTCCCGACGCCGTTTCATCTGCGCGTTGGGGGCGTCTGCGTTCGCCGTGAGACCGCTCGAGGCGAAGGCCGGCGGCGCGGCGCCGCGCGCCCTGCGCTTCGACAACTTGCACACGGGCGAGAAGCTCGCGGTCGAGTATTTTCATGGCCAGCGCTACGACCTCGGCGCGCTCGCCGCGATCAACCATGTGCTGCGCGATTTCCGCACGGGTGATGTCGGCGAGATCGCCCCTGAGCTGCTGGATGTGCTGCATGCGCTGGTCACGCTCACCGGGAGCGAACGCGCCGTGCAGGTCATTTCGGGCTACCGTTCGCCGGCCACGAACGCGACGCTGGTCGAACGCAGCAGCGGCGTGGCCACCGGCAGCCTGCATATGCGCGGTCAGGCCATCGATATCCGCCTTGCCGACGTGGCGTTGCCAGCGCTGCGCAAAGCTGCGCTCGGCATGCGCGCCGGTGGCGTGGGCTACTACCCGGCCTCGAACTTCGTACATGTGGACTGCGGCCGCGTGCGCGCCTGGTAGCTAACGGCGGCCGTCGTATCGGCTTGCGAGTGCCCGCACCAGCCGGGCATCGTGGCCGTAGATGTCTTGCGCGAAGCGCAGCGCGTGATCCGAGGGCGTCACCATGGCCGTCATGTAGAACAGGATCACCGGCAGCGGCCGCGTGAGATCCACGCGTTGGGATGAAGGCCCCGCCATGGCCGCATCGATGCGCTCCGGGGTCCACTCGGGCTGATCCCTTAGCACCCAGCGCGCGAGCGCCATCGGCTTCTCGACGCGCACGCAGCCGTGGCTGAAGTCGCGCCGCGCGCGGCCGAATAATTGCGTGGCCGGCGTGTCATGCAGATACACGTTGTCGTCGTTCGGGAAGATGAATTTCACCAGGCCCAGAGAGTTCTTCGGGCCCGGGCGCTGGCGCACGCGCAACACCCCCTGGCGCAGCAGGGCCAGGTTCTGGGGGCTGCTCGTCTCCGCCGGCTGGACGTTGTCGCCGGCGCCACGCACGATCTCCATGTCGTGGCGCTGAAGATAGCCCGGGTCGCGCGCGATGGCCGGCAAGATCTCGTTGCGCACGATGGAAGGCGGCACGTTCCAGTACGGCCGGAAGATGATGTAGCGCATCTTCTCCGAAAGCACCGGCGTCCTGGTATTCAGTGCACGGCCGACCACGACGTTCATGTCAACCAGGGAGGCTGCGGGCGCAACGGGATCCCAGGCCCAGAGACGAAACATCGCGATGTTGATGCCGATGAAGGGCTCGCCGTCCAACTCAGGCAGCCAGCGCAGGCGCTCCAGCGCCAGTTCGAGTTGGAGGACTCGTTGGCTGAGCGGCACATTCAGGGCAGCCATGGTCGCGCTTCCGAGCGCACCGTCGGCCTCCAGGCCATGGCGCTCCTGGAAGCGCCTGACCCCATCGGCCAGCGAGGCATCGTAGCGGTCGGCCGGAGGCTGCGCCTCGGCAGGCAGGTCGCCCAGGGCGACAAGCCGTCGATGCAGCGCGGCGGTGCCGGCATAGATGTCTCCTGCCTTCAGCGCCTTGGCTGGTGCGATGGGCGGCAGCAAGCCCGGCGAGGGGTCCGCTGCCAGCGTGCGATAGCGCCCCAGCGCCTCGCGCAGCCTTCCGTACTGGCCCAGACGCGGGCGCAGGGCGGCCACCGCCTGCGACAGGCGCCCCTCATCTGCAGCAGCGTGCAGCAAGGCTGCGACATCCACCGTCTTGCGCTCGTGCTGTCCGATGCGAAAACCGAGCGGACGCGGATCGACGCGGCCCCGGTGCAAATCGTGGAAGAACCGCAGCATCGCAGTGTCCAGTGAGCGTTCGAAGGCCAGTGCGGAAGCCGCTGCCGCCTTTGACGCGCGGGTGAGGTCCGCGGCCTGAAGGGCGAGGTCCCGGGCTTGATAGTCCTGTGCGACCAAGCCGTCGGCGGGGGCATCTGCCAGTATCTGCAGGGCATCGCGCGCACTTGCATTCGGCCGCCCAGCGGCGTCCAGCCAGACCGATTCGGCTGCGCCGGCTGCAGTTAAAAGGAGGAACAGCCACAAGCTAAGCGCCGGCGCCGCCCGGAGCCATCCTTGGGCTTTCGACGGCGTGATGACTCTCACGGGCGAATGGCGGGGATCACGATGGTCTGTCCGGCTTTGGGAATGGGCCCCGCTTAGGAGTGGTGTGTCGTGCCGGCCTGCACTTCGTAGGTTCTCTTTGCAGCGGTGTGGATGGTGAACTCCACAACGCTTCATGTGTGTCTCTTGGTGCAATGTTGGGAAGTGGCCGGGGAGGGAGTAACGCGGCTTCAGTACATGCCGGACTCGGCGTCCGCGCGCAGTCCGCTCGTTGCCTTCTTCGGCGCGTTGGCAACCATACAGTCGGTAGTCAGCACGAGACTAGCGATCGAGGCAGCGTTCTGTAGCGCGAGGCGCGTCACCTTGGAGGGGTCGATGACGCCCATCTCCAGCATGTCACCGTACTCGCGTGTCGCGGCGTTGTAGCCGAAGCTGCTCTGGGCGGATGCGTCGACCTTGGCCAGCACGATGGAGGGCTCGTCGGCCGCGTTGCTCACGATGCGGCGCAGCGGCTCCTCGAGTGCGCGCTGCACGATCTTGATTCCCGAGGCCTGGTCCAGATTGGGCGCTGGAAGATCTGGCAGCGAACGCCGCGCGCGCAGCAGCGCGACGCCTCCACCGGGAACGATGCCTTCCTCGACCGCGGCGCGGGTGGCATGCAGCGCATCCTCCACGCGCAGCTTGCGCTCCTTCAGCTCGGTCTCAGTGGCAGCACCGACCTTGACGAGTGCCACGCCGCCCGATAGTTTGGCGAGGCGCTCGTCCAGCTGCTTTTTCTCATAGTCGCTGGTCTGCGTCTCGCGCTCCTTGCGAATCGCGGCGACACGCTCGCGTATGACCTTGGGGTCGCCCGCCCCGCCGATGATTGTCGTGCTGTCCCTGTCGATCACCACGCGGCGTGCACGGCCCAGACTGTCGAGCGTCGCCTTGGCGAGGGTCAGCCCGAGTTCGCTCGAGATGACCTGTCCGCCGGTCAGAATGCCGATGTCTTGCAGCATGGCCTTGCGGCGGTCGCCGAAGCCGGGCGCCTTCACGGCACAGGTCTTCACGACACCGCGCACGCTGTTGATGACCAGCGCGGCCAAAGCGTCCGCCTCCACCTCCTCGGCGATCACCAGCAGCGGGGCGCCCGACTTCGCCGCGGCTTCCAGAAGCGGCACCAGATCGTTGATGACCGAGAGCCTCTGGTCGCACAGCACGACCAACGCATTCTCAAGAACCGCGGCCTGTTTCTCGGTGTCGTTGATGAAGTAGGGCGACAGGTAGCCGCGGTCGAACTGCAGGCCTTCGACGATCTCCAGCTCGCTGACGAGCCCCGAGCCGTCCTCGATCGACACGGCGCCCTCTCGACCCACCTTGTCCATCGCGTGGGCGAGGAGGTCGCCGATCGAGCGGTCGTTGTTGGCCGAGATGCTTGCCACGTGGGCAATCTCCTGCGAGGTCGCACACGGCTGGGAGATCGTCTTCAGCTCGCGCACGACGGTGTCGACGGCGAGGTCGATGCCGCGCTTCAGATCCATTGGATTCATGCCGGCGGCGAGGTACTTCAGGCCTTCCTGGATCATCGCGTGCGCCAGCACGGTGGCGGTGGTGGTGCCGTCACCGGCCATCTCGCTGGTACGGGCCGCGACCTCGCGCAGCAGCTGCGCGCCCATGTTCTCGAAGCGGTCTTCAAGCTCGATCGCCTTGGCAACCACGACGCCGGAGTTGACGATCTGCGGCGCCCCGTACTCGCTGTCGATGATCACGGTGCGACCCCGGGGACCGAGGGTCACCTTCACCGCGTCGGCGAGCGTGTCTACGCCGCGCCGGATCTTCTCGCGTGCATCTTCGCGGAAGAGAAGCTGTTTGGCTGTCATGGGGACTGCTCCGGTTCGGACCGCACGGTCAGTGCGTTCACCAAGGACCTGATTCCCTGCACTCGCCGCACCGCGCATTCGACGGCATGACGCATTGCAGGACTGACGAGCTGGCCGGTCAGCGTGACCACGCCGTTCTCGACACGCACATCGACATAGGCGCCGCAGACTGCCGGATCCCAGTTCAATGCCGCGAAGACTTCGTGTCTCAGTTCCATATCGGAATTCATGGCGGTCCGTTCCTTCGGTCGGGATACGGTTCAGTCCTGCACCACCAGGTCGTTCGCGACGGAGGAGACGCCCGGCGCGGACCACGCGGCAAGCTGGGCGGCATTGAGTTCGGCCCACGAATGAACCTTGCCGCGCAGGCTGACCTGCGAGCCGTTCACTTCGATCTGGATCCGATCGGCCTCGCGATCGGCTTGGCGCGCCAACGCCTCGCGCAGCTTCTTCTCCACATCGGAGGGACGAAGCCGCGGCGTGATCTTGATCATGTTGGAGACGCCTGTGAGGCCCATCAGATTGCGCACTGCTTTCTCCGCGGCCCGGCTCTGGTATTCCCATTCGAGCTCGCCGGTGAGGGTGACCCAGCCTCCTTCGACCATCGGCTTGACCTTTCCGTCGGGCACGAGAACGTTCCATTCAAGCGCACGTTCTGCCGTCAGAGCGATCTCGGCGTCGGTTCGCTCGTCGCCGGCCGGCAGCTTGACGGTGATCTCGACCGCCAACGCCTTCACGCCCTTGACGCGTTGGGCAGCACGCTCGGCGGCGTACTTCTCGGCATGGCTGGCGAGGTGGCCGGTCAAGGTCACCACGCCATCCTGGACGATCACGCCCACGGTGGCAGTCTTGATCGCGGGGTCCCAGTCGAGTTCGGCCTGGACGTCCTTTCTGAGTTGAGCATCGGATTTCATGAGATTCCTTCCATTGGAAAGTTTGGCTCAGCCATTTCGCAGCATTGGCGATGCTGCGAAGTCATTTGACGGCCACGCGGTGAACGCCGCGTTGCGCTGGATCAAGGATCTTGACGTGCGCTGCTGCTCGTACCACTGTCGCTGGCTGGTCGTCGTGCGCCGGTCGAGTGCCGATTGCGCGAGCCCGGCCGCTCGTTCCAGGATGATCGGACGGCTTCAACCGCGCGGTAACCATCCCGCGGCGGCGCAGGACGCGACCGACACCGGGCCACAGGGGTCACTTCTTGTCTCTGTCCGCCGGCGGGCGACCCTGGGGACTGGCGGCTTCGCGCGTCTTGCTGGCCGCATCCTTGGCGGCGCGCGCAGCGGCGCGAGTGGCTTCCTCCGCCTTCTTCAGCGCGTCGCGGGTGGCTTGTGCAGCCCTCTCGGCTTCCTCCTTGCTCGACCCCAGTGCGCGCTTCGCCGCTTCGTCGGCTCGGTCCAAAGCATCCTGGGAAAAGGAGACGGCCTTCTTGCCTTCCTCCGCGGCCACACGCGCGGCTTCGCGGCTCTCGTCGATCGCCCTGGCCGCCGAAGTCCGTGCCTTCGCCTCGAACCGAGTGGCCGCCTGCGCCACCTTTCGGGCTGCGCGCTGAATCGCCTCCGCCGCGGACTTGGAAACCCTGCCGGCGGTCGCCTCGCTCTTCTCGACAGCGGCCTTCGCCTGCTCGACTGCCTTGTTTGCAGCGCTCTCGGCCTCGCGGGCCGCTTTGCTTGCGGCCTCTCTCGCCTTCTGAGCGGTGGATTGCGGTGGGCTCAGCCGGCCTGGTGGCGTGTTGTCGGCGGCGAAGGACGCCGCGCTGACTGTGATCGCCAGCAGGGCCAGCAGCTTCTTGGATCTCATGAGATCTCTCCCCGAAGTTGATAGGGGTGCCAAGGATGCGGCCTGAAGAGCTCCGATGTGTTGCGCTAGCGCAAGCAGTTTCGACGCCGCATCCGCAATGGTGAGATCGTGATCCTCTTTATGGGCTGATGCGCTTCGAGATCGAGCTAGCGGATCAGTTGGCAGCGCTTGAACTCGTCAGGCTCAACAAGTTGGTGCGCGCTTCAGCTTGCCTTGAGTCTGCGCAAGACGCGACGCAGGCCCAGTGGAAACAATGGCTCATGGTTGCCCCAATGAAGCGCCTTCATGCAGGCCTGATGATCGTCCTTGCGGCTGCCGCGTTGTTGAGCGGCTGCGCAATGGTGCCGATCGACGTGCCACGGCCCGAATCCCATGCGATTGAACATCCGGAACAGACATTTCTGGGTCGCGCTTTTGCCAGCCAGCTCTCGGCGACGCCAGGGGATTCGGGTTATCGATTGCTCGTGTCCGGCGAGGAGGCCTTTGCGGCGCGCGCGGCGCTGGCAGACGCGGCACAGCAGTCGCTGGACCTGCAGTACTACATCATTGAGCAGGACACCACGGCCACGATGCTGATCTACGGGGCCCTGCGCGCAGCCCAACGTGGCGTGCGCGTGCGCCTGCTTCTGGATGACTTGTATGCGGCTGGTCGCGATCTCGACCTTGCCACGCTCGCGGCGCACTCCAACGTGCAGGTGCGCGTGTTCAATCCCTTCCCACGCCGCGGCCCCCCTGGCGTGCTGCAGTGGCTGGACTTCCTCGGCGACGGCGCGCGGCTGAACCGCCGCATGCATAACAAGCTATGGATCGCCGACAACGCGGCTGTGGTGCTTGGCGGGCGGAATCTGGGCGACATTTATTTCAACCTGCGCGGGACGAGCGATTTCGCGGATCTCGATGTGCTCGCGGCAGGACCCATCGTCGCGCAGGTTTCGCGCAGCTTCGACGACTACTGGAACAGCGCATCGGCCGTACCGATCGCCGCGTTCCTGGGCAATCTGCCTGAGGCCTGGCAGGCACAGCTGCACTTCGCCGAGACGGCGCTGCAAGCAGAGCGCTTTCGCGAGACAGACTATGCGCGACGCGTGCGCGCCATGGACTTCTGGCGCGAGTTGCGAGACGGCAAGCTGGCGCTGGTCGCGGCACCTGGGACCGCCCTCTACGATGCGCCAGCCAAGTCGGAGGTTGGCTCCACGGGTGGCGGAGAAATTGCCGTTCGCATGCGTCCGATCATCGAGGCGGCGCGCCAGGAGGTGCTTCTGATCACGCCATACTTCATACCGAGCGATCGAGGTGTCGAGGTCCTTTGCGCGCTGGCGCGCAAGGCCGTGCGGGTCAGGGTGCTCACCAATTCCCTGGCATCGACCGATGTTCCGCTGGTGCACGCAGGCTACGCGCGCTACCGACCTCGCTTGCTTGAATGCGGGGTTGAAGTGCACGAGTTTCGTCCGGCCCTGGCGTCGCCCGGCAAGGCGCGATCCGGCTTGTCGTCCGGCGCCAGCCTGCATGCCAAGGCGGTCGTCGTCGATCAGCGGTGGGTGCTGATCGGGTCCATGAACCTTGATCCCCGATCGCGGTCTGCCAACACCGAGATCGCGGCGTTGATCGAGAGCGACGCGTTGGGCCGACAACTCGAAGCCCTGTTTGCGGAGGCGACCTCACCTGGTCTCGCCTACCGGGTCGAGCTTGCAGAGCCGGACGCCAACGGTGCCGCTCAGCTCATCTGGCATGGCATCTTGGACGACAAGCCGGTGCGCTACCGCAGCGAGCCGCTGGCCGGCGGTTGGCGCCGGTTCGTCGCCGGCTTGTTGGGTCGGTTCGTCCCGGAGGAAATGCTTTGAGCGTTGCTGTCGATGGCTGTCAAGCGTTGTCGCCGCAGCCAAAGACCCGGACGAAATCCAGCGACGACACCACGCCGGCGATTCCTTTGCCGTCGATCACGATGACATGATGAATCCCGCGTGCCACCATGAGCGCCGCCACTGTGGCGACCGGGGCCTCCGAGTCGACGACGATCGGCTTGTAGGAACACATTTGCCAGGCGCGCGTCGCGGCAGCGTCTCGTCCTTGCGCATGGAAGCCGACAAGATCGCAGGCGCTGATGACACCGACGACTTCACCTCGTGCCGGCTCCAGGACCGGCACCCACGACAGGTGCTTGCTGGCAAGCAGGGCTTCCACCTGTGCCACGCTGTCTTCCATGCTGACGCTGCACACCGGACGCTGCATCAGGGAAGTGATGGGTCGGCTCATGATGCTGCTCCTTCTGTTTGCCGGCGCGGCGAACGCCCCAGCTGCTGCTCGACGGTGAGGACGTCGCGCGTGATCTTGAGCAGCGTGTCCGGCGTCACGCTCATGGCGTCGATGCCGAGCTCCACCAGGTACGCGGCCACTTCCGGGTAGTCCGAAGGTGCCTGGCCGCAGATACCGACGTGGCGGCCGTTGCGTCGCCCCCCTTCGATGGTCTGCCGGATCATCGTCTTGACGCCTTCGTCGCGTTCGTCGAAGTCGAAGGCCACGATGCGTGAGTCGCGGTCGACGCCCAGCACGAGTTGTGTCAGGTCGTTGGAGCCGATCGAGAAGCCATCGAACAGTCTGGCGAAAGCGTCGATCTGGATCACGTTGTTCGGGATCTCGCACATGACGTAGATCTCGAGACCGTCCAGACCGCGTTGCAAGCCATGGGCGGCCATCGCTTCGAGCACCCGCTCAGCTTCCTGGATGCGGCGGCAAAACGGGATCATCAGCTTCACGTTCGCGAGCCCCATCTCTTCTCGCACTCGCTTCATGGCGGCGCATTCGAGCGCAAAGCCTTCCGCATAGGCGGGGTGCGTGTAGCGCGAGGCACCACGAAAGCCGATCATCGGGTTCTCCTCCTTCGGCTCGAACGAGGAGCCGCCGGCCAGGCTGGCGTACTCGTTGGTCTTGAAGTCGGACATGCGAACGATCACCGGTTTCGGATAGAAGGCCGCCGCGATCATGCCGACGCCTTCCGACAACTCGCGCACGAAGTAGTCGGCCGGTCGATCGAACGATTGCGTCAAGCGAGCGATCTGGGCGCGCACCGCGGGGTCGTCCACCTTCTCAGGATGGACCAGCGCCATTGGGTGGACCTTGATGTGTTCGGCGACGATGAACTCCATGCGCACCAGGCCTGCGCCGTCGTTGGGCAGCAGTGCCGTCTGGAAGGCACTGTCGGGATTGCCCAGATTGACCATCAGGTGAGTCCGCGGTCGTGCGAGCGTCGACAGATCGACGCCGGTTTTCTCGAAGGGCAGCGCGCCTGCATAGACGCGGCCCTCGGCACCCTCGGCGCAAGACACGGTGACTTCGTCGCCGCTGCGGATCCTCACGGTGGCATCGTCGCAGCCGACGACTGCGGGAATGCCCAGCTCGCGGGCCACGATGGCCGCGTGGCAGGTGCGGCCCCCTCGGTTGGTGACGACCGCAGCCGCGATCTTCATCACAGTGCCCCAGTCGGGCATCGTGGTGTCGGCCACCAGCACCTCGCCTGGCCGGAACTGGCCGAGCGCCATGACGTCGGAGATCACGCGGGCTTTACCCACCGCGATCGTCGAGCCTACGGCCCGGCCGGTGAGCAGGGGCGGGACAGGCGCGTCGAGGCGGTACTCGTCGACGCGGTGCAGCGGCTTGCAGGAGGCGACCGTCTCGGGTCGGGCCTGCACGATGTAGATGCGCCCATCGACGCCATCCTTGGCCCATTCGATGTCCATCGGCGTCGGTCGGCCCGCATGACGGCTGTAGTGGTCTTCAATTGCCACGGCTGCGTCGGCCAGCGCCAGAACGTCGGTGTCGTCGATGCAGTATCGGGCGCGATCTTCCGGCGGCGTCGGCAGGTTGCAGGTGGTCTCCCGACCAGCACCCTTCGAGTACACCAGTCGCACTTCCTTGCCGCCTAGCTTGCGCCTGAGTACGGCGCGGTGGCCCAGCTTCAGGGTCGGCTTGAAGACGTAGAACTCGTCGGGATCCACGGTGCCTTGCACGACGTTCTCCCCGAGCCCGTAGGCGCCGGTGATGAAGACGACGTCGCGGAATCCGCTGTCGGTGTCGAGCGTGAACATGACGCCGCTGGCGGCGCGATCGGAGCGCACCATCTGCATGACGCACACCGACTGGAGGATCTGGAAGTGGTCGAATCCGTTTGCGACACGGTAGGCGATGGCGCGGTCCTTGAACAGGCTTGCAAAGCACAGGCGCACGCAGTCCAGCAGGCGCGCCTCGCCAGAGATGTTCAGAAAGGTCTCGTGCTGCCCGGCGAAACTCGCAGTCGGGAGGTCCTCCGCCGTGGCAGAGCTGCGTACCGCTACCGTGATATCGGAACCGTACTCCGTTCGCAGGCGTGCATACGCTGCGCGGATCTCAGCCGTCAAGTCTTCGGGGAGGGCGGCGGCATAGATGATCTCGCGTGCGTCCCGTGCGCGCCGCGCGAGGTCATCGATGTCCTCGACGTCCAAGCCGGCCAACGCTGCCCTCAGGCGCGGCAACGCGCCGGCGACTTCCAAGGTAAGGCGATAGGCATCGGCTGTGATCGCGAACCCGTTGGGCACGCGCACTCCTTGTGGGGCCAGCGCCCGGTACATTTCGCCGAGCGACGCCGTCTTGCCGCCAACTGTCGGCACGTCATTCGCGCCGAGTTCCGAGAACCAGCGGATGTAGGTCGCTTGAGCTGTCATGGGCGTCTCCTTCGGGGCCTTGGCTGTGTGCATCCCCACTTGCGGGACATTGCCTCGGGCCACAGAACCCAACAAAAGGTCGGCAATTCAGTCTAGGAGGCTTCCGCCGTTTCGGGTTGCGCTCGATCAAGGAAGGCCTCGATGCCGCGCAGCACGCCTTCATTGCTCCAGGAGACTCTGTCTGGCAACCTTCAGCTGTCCAGCATGTGCCCGCGGTCGGCAGCTTCCGGTGAGCCCGCGGCAAGCATCGAACGCCCGGGGCCTGCCTGTGTGCACGCCACGCTCGAAGGATACCGTCCCTGCGAAGGGTCGAGCGCGAATCCATCAGGCTGCCTGAGATGTCAGGTTGACTGACCAGGCGATCGAATGCGGATCCCTGGCCTTGCTCACTCCCGTGCCGAAGCGCTTCAGGCGCCACACGAAGCTGCCCTCGTCGACCTGTCGCGTGGTGATCGAAGTGCTCAGAAGCGGCGAGCGATCGATGATGTCGTCGATCTCGGAAACAGCACACTGCGCACCTCGGTCCTCCATGACCAGCACCACGGCAACATCGGGCAGATGGTCGCGGCGCCTTGTCACGAAACTGCGCATTGGGCCGGCGACGCGCCTTCCCCAGATCGGGGTCACCAGGACCACGATATCGAAGTCCATGGGCGGCGGGCCGTCATAGCGGGTCGGCGGGCACCGAAGCAGCACGGAATCGAGGATGCAGCTTAGGCGGCCAAGCGGACCGTGCCGCGGCCGGACCTCTGCGATCTCTCCCATGGGCCAGCCTTGCTGGCTGCACAAGAGCTCGGCTACCCTGCGAGAAGTGCCGGTGTATGAGTACACGACCACGAGAACATTGCTCATTGCGTATTGCCATCACGTTGAAGAATGGAAGGCGGGCGGAAGCGGCAGACGGATTGCGGCGTGGTCAAGGGACAGCGAAGCGTCTGGCGCAATTCCGCCGCCGTACACCTCCTGGTGTCGCGCGCCTTGATCGCAAGCTCGAATCTTTCCACGAGCCAAGTGCTCCGCGCAGGCGCTCTTGAAATGGAATCACCTGCATCGAGCGTTGCCCTCGCCATCTCGCCGATCCCGTCTGTGCCGCCCCACCCTCGAACTCTGTTTCACGCGATCGTCGCGTTGGCTGTATGCCGCCGCCTGACGTGCAAATGCCTCAGAGGTCCAGGTGCAGGTTGTTGACCACGGTGGACACACCTGGAGCCGACCATGCGGCGCCTACCGCCGCCGCGCGCTCGGCCCAGGATTGGACAGAGCCCTGCAGTGTGACTTTGGAGCCGTCGACCGAAATCTCGATACGGTTGGCTTCGCTGCCAGCTCGGCGAGTCAATGCATCATGGATCTTCTGGTTGATATCGGACACGCTGGGCCTGGGCTTGATCTTCACCAGGTTCGTAACCCCCTTGACTCCGAGAAGACTGCGCACAGCGGCCTCGGCGGCGCGCCGCTGATAGTCCCAATCGACTTCTCCGATCAGCGTGATCCAGCCCTTCTCCACCATCGGACGAATCGTGTCGCGGGGCACGCTAGCGTTCCATTCGATCGCGCTTTCCGCCGTCATTGCAATATCGGCATCCGTGCGTTCGTATGGGGCGGGCAGCTTCACGGTGAGTTCGATAGCCAGTGCTTTCACTCCGCTGACGCGTTGCGCTGCACGTTCAGCTGCATACTTCTCGGCATAGCTGGCGAGATGGCCGGTCAACGTGACCACACCGTCCTTGACGATGACGCCGACATCAGTGGCGCTGACGATCGGATCCCACTTGAGCTCGGCCAAGACGTCGTTCTTGAGTTGGGTATCGGATTTCATGTGATTCCTTTCGGTCTTCACTCTGCGCCGTTTCGCCGCGACGTGGCTTGCGTTGCATCAAATGCGGCGCATCAGATGGCCCGAAGCGCTTCTTGCGCGGCGGCAAGTATGTGAATCGATGGCGCAATCGTTCAGAGAGGGATCGTCCTGAGGCTCGCGCTGGCCCCTTGGCGCGCTTGCGCAGAGGTCGGGTTGCGCGCGCCGTGCCGCGGCTCGCACAGCGGCCTAGGTTCGCCGGGACCGATCACCCATAACGGCATTGGCTCTAGTTGAATTGGCATGGCTGCACATGAGGTCTCTCGACCTCCAGATCGCGGACTGCGCGCGCGTAGAGGTAGTTGAGTCGCGCGCGTTCGCTTAGCGAATCCATGTCGACGTGACCAAGGGCGTCGCAGGGAAACCTGTAGTCACGGCCTCCGGCCATCAGAGGACGAAAGCGGAGTTCATAGCCGGCGAATGCATGGGATGCGTTCATCACTGTCTCCTTGATCTCGCATCCGGACTCTGCGGGGAACTGGGAAGCAGAGGCGACTGCGCGATTTCAATGTAGATGTGCGGCTTGGCCGCAGCACCAACGCAGCGCATCGATCGGCAACACTGTGTGAACCTTTCGTATCGACACGTCGCGATCACGCGCTCGAGTACTGTCCCTGCGCGTTGGGAGGCCCGGCCGAGGCCATCGCGATCATGTTGGCGCGCCACAAGGAGTGACTTCCGCACCGCAGGCCCACTCGGGAGCGGTTTCTCGGAGAGTGTCAGCCTGTGTTGTCGCAGCCGTGAACCGAATGGTCGGCTCCGATCCGGTGTCACGTCTTGGGGCATGGAGGCACGTAGCGTGCGCGGGGGGTGTCGACTGAACGCCCCACTCCCCCTTAAGGCGCAGGCTTCATGCTTGCGAAGCTCGGATGCGGCGCTTTTCCGCCAAAGTGGCTGCTACGCCGGTTGATCTGGATCAAGTTCACCGGGCGCCCCGCCGACCAGACTCACCAGGGTCCTGGGTCAATCCAGGAACGGAGTCATTCATGCGCCAAGACAAACTCACAACCAAATTCCAGGAAGCCCTCGCCGACGCGCAATCGCTCGCTC
>NZ_JBDGJK010000014.1:0-172394 GCF_057656935.1 Variovorax sp. Soil_C_33 | reverse complement strand
CCCGTGTGAAAGTAGGTCATCGTCAGGCTCTTACAGCCCCAAAAAGCCCAACCAGAAATGGTTGGGCTTTTTGCTTTTTGATGTTCCAAAAGCAAGATGGGCTACTCGTTTCGGACCTGCACCTCGTCGGCAAAGGCGGCTCCAGCCTTGACCAATTCCGCAAGGACCTCGGCGCCCAGTTCATCGAGGGACCAGGAGGCAAAGAAGCGCGCGCGAATGACAGCGAGGTACGGTGTGCTTCGAACCCATGCTTGCCATTCATCGATGCTTGCCGCCTGGACTTCCAGCAACTTGAATTTCATGAGCACCTTGATCGCATGTCGAGCGTGCTTGACGGGATCGCGCGACAGAGCCTCCAGCCTGCGCCGCGCCAATGAAAGCGCTTCCGCGACCTCGTTGAAGACGCTTCCATGGCCTGGGATCACGCACACCGGATCGAGCATTTCTATCAAGTCGAGGGTGGCTGCCACCTCATCGAAGGACGGCTCTCCCGCCAACTCGGGAAACACGATACCGAAGCCGTTCTCCCAGAGCGCGTCGGCAGATACCAGCGTGCGTGAGCCGGGCTCGAACAGGATGATCGAATGCGGATCGTGCCCCGGCGCCGCATGCACCTGCCAAGCCAGGTCACCCAGCACAACATCCTGGCCAGGCACCAGAAGCCCATCGAAGCGAAAACGCGGGCACTGCTGGCCGGTGGCGCGGAAACTCAGTGCATCTTCGTCCCAGCTTCGCACCAGCGCTGCCTCTCCCGGCGGAATCAGGGTACGTGCCATGGGGTAGCGCTGCTGCAGCGCTGCGTTGCCACCGCAGTGGTCGCTGTGCAAATGCGTGTTCAGCACACGGTCGAGCGGGCGGCCGCCAAGTCCGGCCTCGACGAGGGCCAGCGTCTGGCCGGAATGCGTGACGTAGCCGGTGTCGACCAAGGCTGTCTCGTCACGGCCCACCAAGAGAATGTTGTTGGACGAAAGCCACCCGCGCTCAAAAACCTGGAGCTGCGCTGGCAGACCCGCGGCGGCGCTCAAGCCGTCGCGCCTGGCCGCAGCTGGCGTCGGAGAATCTTCCCGACATTCGTCTTCGGCAGGCTCTCTCGAAACTCGATGTGCTTCGGACGCTTGTAGCCGGTCAATTGGTCGTTGCAGTAGCGCATCACCGTCTCTTCGGTCAGCGAGGGATCCTTGCGGACGACGAACACCTTGATCGCCTCGCCCTGCTTCTCGTCCGGCACGCCGATCGCTGCGCATTCCACAACGCCAGGGCACAAGGAAATGACGTTCTCCAATTCGTTGGGGAACACGTTGAACCCGCTCACCAGGATCATGTCCTTCTTGCGGTCGACGATCCGACTGTAGCCGTCTTCCTGCATGACCGCGATGTCGCCGGTGCGCATGAAGCCGTCGGCGGTGAATGCCGCCGCGGTTTCGGCCGGCTGGTTGTAGTAGCCGGTCATGACGTTAGGCCCCTTGATGCACAACTCTCCCGCCTCTCCGGGAGGCAGCGAGCGGCCTTCGTCGTCCTTGATTGCGATTTCGATGCTGGGCAGCGGCAATCCGATGGTTCCGGTGAACGCGGTGTTGGAAACCGGGTTGTTGGTCCCGATCGCGCAAGTTTCACTCATACCCCACCCTTCGATCATCGGGCAGCCGGTGGCGTCGAACCACTTGCGGGCGGTGCCTTCGGACGCTGCCATTCCGCCGGCTTGCGACACGAAGAGCGTCGAGAAGTCGATGGTCTTGAATTCCGGGTGCATCAGCAGGGCGTTGAACAGCGTGTTCACCGCCGGCAGCATGTGGAAGGGCCGCTTCTTGAGTACGGCAATGAACTTGTCGAAGTCGCGCGGGTTGGGGATCAGCGTCAAGTGCGAGCCCTGGCGGATCGCGAGCAGGCACAGCGTCAGCGCGAAGATGTGATACAGCGGCAGCGCCGCAATGCTGTTGACCTTGGACAGATCGCCCGCCCGCGCCAGTGCGGGCGTGAACCACGCTTCGGCTTGCAGCGTTGCGGCGACGATGTTGCGATGGGTCAGCACCGCGCCCTTCGACAGCCCCGTGGTTCCACCGGTGTATTGGAGGAAAGCGATCGAGTCGAGCGTGCTGGGATCCGGCGCCAGCGTGCGCGCCTTGCCCTCGGCGATGACCTGGGGAAACGGCGTGACAGTGCGCCCGTTGTCGAGCGGCAGCTTGTACGGCGGGACCATCTTGGCAAGATGCCGCACGGCCACCGTGATCCAGGTGCCGTAGAGGCCCCCGAGCAGATCCCCCATCGAGGTGACCACCACATGCTTCAAGGGCGTCCGCTCGATCACCTGCTCGAGCGTCGCTGCGAAGTTCTCGAGGATGATGATCGCCGTCGCACCCGAATCCTTCAGCTGGTGTTCGAGCTCGCGCGCGGTGTACAGCGGATTGACGTTGACGCAGGTGTAGCCCGCGCGCAGCACGCCGCACATCGTGACGGCGAATTGCGGCACATTGGGCAGCATGATGGCCACGCGCGCGCCGGGCTCCAAGCCACGCGACTGCAGCCATGCGCCCATCGCCTTGGACAGTTCGTCGAGCTCGCCATACGACATCCATCGTTCCATGCACACCGAAAACGGCCGCTCGGCATAGCGCGTGAACGATTCGTCGAACAGCTGCCCCAGCGAGCGGTACTGCTCGGGATGGATTTCGTGCGGCACGCCGGCCGGGTAGTTCTTCAATGCGGATGATTGCATGCGATCTCCTTTGGCGCGGATTGTCGAAGCGGGTCCGGCCCTGCCGCCAGCGGGCTTGTCCTAGGGTAGCGCCCCATCTGTCGCCCATGCGATAGTTGGCCGCATGGTTGCGCGTCTCCAGCAGTGCCTTGTGCTCGGCGGTCTTCTTGGCGCGATCGTCTGGGCGAGCTTCTGGTGGAGCCGGTCGCCGCTCCTGGCCGTGCTCAGCCTCGTCGCGTTGACCTGTACCCACACCACCATTCTTGCGATGGAGTTCGTGGCGAGCTACCGCATCAACGGCCGCGACCCTCTTTCCCGCGCGCGAGTGCCCCAGTGCATCCGGGCGTGGCTGGCCGAGAGCTGGCTGGCGCCGCGTGTCTTCTGCTGGTACCAGCCCTTCCGCTCGCGCGCCGTGCCTGACCATCTGTCGGCGAACGGTCGAAGGGGTGTGGTGCTGGTCCACGGGTTTCTATGCAACCGTGGATTCTGGACCTCTTGGTTGCGCGAGTTGCGCGCCGACGACCGTTCCTTCGTCGCGGTCAACCTCGAGCCGGCTTTCGGCTCGATCGACCACTACGCGCAGACCATCGACGACGCCATCCTGCGGGTGACCGCAGCGACCTCGCTGCCACCGATGCTGATCTGCCATAGCATGGGCGGACTCGCCGCCCGGGCCTGGCTGCGCGATGCCGATCCAGCGCGTGTGCATCGCGTCGTCACCATCGGGACCCCGCATCGCGGCACCTGGCTCGCGCGTTTCGGCCGCACGCTCAATGGACGCCAGATGCGCGTGGGCGGCGAATGGATGCTGCAGATCGAAGGCGAGCATGCCAGCACGCGGCGGGTTCCTTTCACCTGCTGGTACTCGAACTGCGACAACATCGTTTTTCCTACGTCTAACGCGACGCTGCCCGGCGCCGACAACCGTCTCGCCGACGGGTCCGCGCACGTGGAGATGGCCTTCGACCTCGAGGTAAGGCGCGAAACCTTGGCCTTGCTCGATCGCTGAAGCTAGGCCGTCGCCTCGCCCGACAGCAACACGCCAGCCTCGATGTCGGGCTGCGTCGCGAGTTGGCGATAGAGCGGCGCGAAGTCCGGCGCCGTCAGCTCGAACAACTGCGCGAAGCTGTCGATCACGAAGTAGGTGCTCTGGTAGCTGTCGATCTTGTAGCGCGTGCGCATGGTTCGCAGCAGATCGAGCGGCAGCCGGTAGGGTTCGGGGCTGCGCACCGCGTGCCGCAACTCGCCGACCGAGCTCAAGACGCCTGCGCCGTAGGCGCGCAAGCCATCCGGCTGGCGAATGAGCCCGAACTCGACCGTGTACCAGTAGAGCCGCGCAAGCTTCTCGCCGGCGCCCAACTCGTGCGCCTTGATGCCGCCCTGGCCGTAGCGCTGCACGTAGTCGGCGAAGGTCGGATCGAAGAGCATCGGCACATGGCCGAACAGGTCATGGAAGACGTCCGGCTCGACGATGTAGTCGAACTCCTCGGGCTTGCGGATCCAGTCCGTCACCGGGAACTTGCGGTTCGCAAGCAGCGTGAAGAAGGGCAACTCGGGGATGAGTCCAGGCACTGCGACGACTTCCCAGCGCGTCGCCTGGTAGAGCCGCTCGTTGATCTCCTCGAAGCGCGGAATGCGGTCTTTCACGCCGAGCGAAGGCAGCGACGCGATGAAGGCATCGCAGGCCAGGCCCGGCAGCTGCGCGGCTTGGCGTTCGTAGAGACGCCGGTAGGTGTCGTGGTCGGCCGGCGTATAGCTGGCCCAGTCCTGCGGGCAGGTGTAGTCGGCGAGAACAGCGCCGCCACGCGAATAGTCGCCGCGCGGCGGGCGCTCGGACTGGCCGTAGACGGCGGGCATGACCGCACCTGTTGGCGTCTCCATGAAAAAGCTCCGATGTTTTCTTTACTTGAGCCAGCGGTCCATCACGCGCTGGAACTCGCCGCCCGCCTGCGCCAGGTGCAGCCATTGGTCGACATAGGCCTTGAAGGCCACGTCGTCGCGCGGCAGCATCCAGGCCATCTCGCCGTATTGCAGCGGCTTGTCGGGGTTGATGGCGCACAGGCCCGGCTTCAGCTTCTGCTGGGTGATGGCCTCGGCAGATTCAGTCACGAAGACGTCGGCGCGCCTCGCGAGCAGCTCGTCGAAGATCGTCACGTTCTCGCCGTGCATCGTGAGCTTGGCGCGCTTGAAGTTGGCACGCGCGAAACGCTCGTTGCTGCCGCCTGGGTTGAAGATCACGCGCACTTCCGGCTTGTCGATGTCGGCCACGCTCTGGTACTTGGCAACGTCCGCGCAGCGCGCGATGGGCGTCTTTCCGTTGACCATGTAAGGAGCGCTGAAGAAGGCACGCTTCTGGCGCTCGGTCGTCACCGACACGCCGCCCACTGCCAGATCGCACTTGCCGGCTGCGAGGTCGGGCAGCAGATTGGCCCAGGTCGTCTTCACCCATTCCGGCTTCGCATTGAGGCTGGTGCTGAAGCTGGTCATCAGGTCGACATCGATCCCTTCATAGCTCGCATCCGGCTTCTGGAAGCTGAAGGGCCTGTAGTCGCCCGGCGTGCAGATGCGCAGCACGCCGGCCTTTTGCACCGCATCGAGATGCGACGAGGCCGCGCCCGCGCGCTGCTGCGGATTCATGGCGCAGCCGCCGAGGACGAGGACCGCGGCTGCGATCCATGACGAGCGAATCCAAAAGGTCTGACGCATTCCGCGCTCCTGTGTGTGATGGGGCGGCTATTGTGCGGCGGTCAGCACGCCACGGCGCATCTGGTCGAGCTCGATGCTCTCGAACAGCGCCTTGAAGTTGCCGTTGCCGAAGCCGTCGTCGCCCTTGCGCTGGATGAACTCGAAGAAGATCGGGCCCAGTTGGTTCTCGCTGAAGATCTGCAGCAGCAGCGCGTCCTTCTTGCCGTCGATCAGGATCTTGCGCTTGTGCAGGTCCTCGACGTTTTCGCCGTGGCCCGGAATGCGCTTGTCCACCAGCTCATAGTAGGTGTCGATGGTGTCGAGCAGCTTGACGCCGTTGGCGCGCAACGCGTCGACGGTCTTGTAGAGATTGTCCGAGCCCATCGCGATGTGCTGGATGCCCTCGCCGCGATAGAGGTCGAGATACTCCTGGATCTGGCCGGCCTGCTCCTTGCCTTCCTCGTTGATCGGGATACGGATCTTTCCGCACGGGCTGGTCATCGCCTTGCTCTTCACGCCCGTGACCTGGCCTTCGATGTCGAAGTACTTGACCTCTCGGAAGTTGAACAGGCGCTCGTAGAAATCCGCCCACTCGTTCATGCGGCCGCGGTGCACGTTGTGCGTCAGGTGGTCGATGTAGGTCAGGCCGTTGCCCTCGGGCGCCAGCGCCTCGATCGCGCTGAGGCCGGGCAGGGCTTCGAAGTCGACGTCGTAGAAGCCGATGTTGCCGATGTCGCCGAACTGCGCGCCGTTCTTGCCGCGCCAGCGGTCGACCAGGTAGATCAGGCTGTCGCCGATGCCCTTGATCGCCGGGATGTTGAGCTCGCCCGGGCCTGCCTTGTCGGCGAAGCCCCAGGCGCCGAGCCCGATGGCGCGTTCATAGGCGGCCTTGGCGTCCTGCACGCGGAAGGCGATCGCGCAGACGCTGGGCCCGTGCTGACGTGCGAAACGCTGCGCAAAGGAGTCCGGCTCGGCATTGACGATGAAGTTGATCGTGCCCTGCCGGTACAGCAGCACGTTCTTGTGGCGGTGCTTGGCCACGGCCTTGAAGCCCATGCGCTCGAACACCTGGCCCATGGCGGCCGGATCGGGTGCGGCGTACTCGATGAATTCGAAGCCGTCGGTGCCCATGGGGTTCTCCCAAGGGGTGAAGGCGGGGGCGTCGGCGGTGCTCATGGGCTTGTCTCCAATGGAAGGCGAGAGGATGGAAGGCGGGATTCAGTGTCGCGCCGCGCATGCGCAGCGTCCGTGTTGAACTGTAAAAGCGCAAGCCATCATGATTTCAGCGTTATCGCGCCCGATTCAATGCTTGGACGCAAGAAAACTGCGAAAATTTAGGAATGAATGCACTCGACAAGCAAGATCGGCTTATTCTGCGCACCCTGCAGACCGACGGCCGCGCCACCTACGACCAGCTGGCCGAAGAGGTGAGCCTCTCGCCCAGCGCGGTGCTGCGGCGGGTCAAGCGCCTGGAGGAAAGCCGCGTGATCGACCGCTACGTGGCGCTCGTGAAACCCGAAGCGGTCGGGCTTGGGCTCACGGCTTATCTCAACGTCCGGCTCGAGAAGCACACGGAGAGCCACAAGCGCAACCCCATGGATCTGTTCCGCGCCAGCGTCCAGACCTGGCCCGAGGTGGTCGAATGCGCGGCGCTGACGGGCGAGATGGACTATCTCTTGCGCGTGGTCGTTGCCGACATGGCGCACTACAGCCGCTTCATCATGGACACCTTGCTCAAGCACCCGAGCGTGCAGGACTGCAAGACCAGCTTCGTGCTCGACCGCGTCAAGGCAACCACTGCCGTGCCCGTGTAACAACATATTGGTTGCGTGCACCCCACGGGATTGGTATTCGTTTACCAATGACCTACGTTTTCGACCCTACGGTCTTGTCGTTTAGGGGAAAACCCTTATATTGAATGCATGCTAACCGCCAAGGCACTCCTCAAAGCCTCGCTTGGCCTCGGCTCCTTCCTGAAAGCGCCGATGGTTGAGGCCCAACCGCGCGCCGCCGCGCCCGCACCCGTCATGGTGCCGATCCGCTCGATCGGCCCGCGTGAGCGCGACCGCATCGCGCAGCATCTTCTTTCCCTCAAGCCGCACGATCGCTACCTGCGATTCGGCTATGCCGCCTCCGACGAGCAGGTTCAGCGCTATGTCGACGGCCTGGACTTCGATCGCGACGAGCTGTTCGGCATCTACAACCGCCGTCTCGACCTGATCGCGATGGCCCATCTTGCGTTCGCCCCGGCAGACCAGCACAAGGATTGCGCCGAATTCGGCGTCTCGGTGGCCGAACATGCGCGCGGGCGCGGCTATGGTGCCCGGCTCTTCGAGCGCGCGGTGGTGGTCGCACGCAACGAAGGCATCGGCATGCTGTTCATCCATGCGCTGAGCGAGAACGCCGCCATGCTCAAGATCGCGCGCAATGCCGGCGCGACCGTGGTGCGCAGCGGCTCCGAGTCCGAGGCGCACCTGGAGCTACCCGTCGCCACCTTCGACAGCCGCATGAGCGAGATTGCGCTCGAGCACTACGCGCAGGTCGACTTCCAGCTCAAGACGCGTGCCAAGCAGTTCTGGGCCTTCCTGGCCGACCTGCAGGAAATCCGCAGCGGCGTGCGTGCCGCCCGCGACCAGTCCTCGCCCTGAGCGGGGCCATACCGGGGGAGGCGCGTGCTTCTTCCGGTATCCTTGGGATCCCCCAACTCCGCCCTCCCGCAGTGGCCGACCCTCACCCTGAACGCGCGCCCGTCGAACGCGAAGACAAGCGCAGTTTTCTGCAGAAGCTCGCCGAATTCATTCATCCGGGCCCCGACTCGCGCGACGAGCTGATCGAAACGCTCGCAGACGCCGAGGACAACGACGTGATCGGCGCCGAATCGCGCGTGATGCTCGAAGGCGTGCTCCGCATGGCCGACATGACCGCCGGCGACGTGATGGTGGCGGCGCCGCGGATGGACCTGGTCAACATCGACGCACCCTACGACGCGCTGCTGCATCTCGTGATCGACACTGCGCACTCGCGCTTTCCGGTGTACGAGGGCGAAAAAGAAAACATCATCGGCATCCTGCTCGCGAAGGATCTGCTCAAGCTGCAGCGCGCGCCGGGACTGAACATCCGTGCGCTGTTGCGCCCCGCCACCTTCGTGCCTGAGAGCAAGGGCCTGAACGACCTGCTGCGCGAATTCCGCGGCAACCGCAACCATCTCGCGATCGTGATCGACGAGTTCGGCCGCGTGGCAGGCCTGATCACCATCGAGGACGTGCTGGAGCAGATCGTCGGCGAGATCGAGGACGAGTTCGACATCGCCGAGGACGAGGGCGATATCTTCGGCCTGGCCGATCGCACCTACCGCGTCTCGGGCGATACGCCGATCGAGCGCGTGGCAGAGGCTTTCGGCATCGTGTTCGACGAAGAAGTGCTGAGCGAAGACTTCGACACCATCGGCGGCCTGATCGCGCACGAGATGGGCCATGTGCCCAAGCGCGGCGAGCACTATGCGCTGGGCGCCTTCGACTTCGTCGTGCTGCACACGAAGGGTGGCGCGGTGCGCTGGTTCAAGGTCTCGCCCGCACGCGGCGACGACGCGACCGATTGAAAACGCTCGCGCGCGCGCTGGGCTTCGGCATTGCGGGGCTCGCGCAGGCCGCTGCCATCGCGGCCCCCTGGAACGGACAGCCGCTCTGGTGGCTGCAATTGATCTCGCTCGCCGCGCTGGTCTGGCAGCTCGATGCGCTGCGGGTCCGCACCAGCCCGCGCCCCTCGTGGCGCAGCGCAGCTTTCTACGGCTGGCTGTTTGCGACCGCCTGGCTTTGCGGCACCTTCTGGTGGCTCTTCATCTCGATGCACACCTACGGCGGGCTCGCTGCGCCGCTCGCCGCGCTGGCGGTGTTGGCGCTCTCTGCAGCGCTGGCGCTGTACTACGCCGCGGCCTGTGCCTTCTTCGCCGCGTTCGCACCGGCCAGCCGGGCGTACGCTGCTGTGCTGTTCGCGGCGCTGTGGACCCTGGCCGAGCTGTTGCGAAACAGCCTGTTCACCGGCTTTCCTTGGGGCGCCGGGGGCTACGCGCACGTCGACGGGCCGCTTGCCGCCTATGTGCCCTGGCTCGGCGTCTACGGCGTCGGCGCACTGGCCACGGGCATCGCGGCGCTCGCGGCGCCGGTGCTGCGTCACGCGCACGGCCGCGCATTGGCGGTGCCTGTCGGCGCCGCGCTGGTGCTGCTTTGCGTGCCCGCTCTCATCGGCGCGGTACGCGGCGAGGCCGATGAAGCAGCGCAGTCGCGCGGCCGCCTCGGCCTCGCGCTGCTGCAAGGCAACATCCCGCAGGACGAGAAATTCATTCCGGGCGGCGGCATCGCGACCGCGCTGAGCTGGTACGGCGAGCAGCTGCAGAGCGCGACCGCGCCGCTCGTGATCACGCCCGAGACCGCGCTGCCCTTGCTGCCTTCGCAATTGCCGCCTGGTTATCTCGATGCGATCGCTGCGCGCTATGCGAACGGCAAGCAGGCCGCCATCGTGGGCCTGCCCTTGGGCGATGGCCGGCTCTACACCAATACCGTGCTGGGCTTCGGTCCCGGCCGGGGCACGCCCTATCGCTACGACAAGCACCACCTCGTGCCCTTCGGCGAGTTCATTCCGAGGATGTTCCGCTGGTTCACCGAGATGATGAACATCCCGCTCGGCGACTTCAAGAGCGGCGGCCTCGCGCAGCCGTCCTTCGCGTGGCAGGGGCAGCGCATCGCGCCCAACATCTGCTATGAAGATCTGTTCGGCGACGAGATCGGTGCGAACTTCCGCGACGAGGCCAGCGCGCCCACCGTGCTGCTCAACGTGAGCAACATCGCCTGGTTCGGCGACAGCATCGCGATCGACCAGCACCTGGCCATCTCGCGCATGCGCGCCCTCGAGTTCCAGCGCCCGATGGTGCGCGCCACCAACACCGGCGCCACTGTCGTCATCGACCACCGCGGCCGCGTCACGCATGCGCTGCCGCGCCTCACGCGCGGCGTGCTCGTGGCAGAGATCGAAGGCCGCGCCGGGCTCACGCCCTACGCGATGTGGGTGTCGCGCTTCGGGCTCTGGCCGCTGTGGGGCCTGGCCCTGCTGATCGTCGCGACGACGCTGTTGCTCAACCGGCCACAGGCCAGTCGCGCAACTTCCCGGGGTTGAGCAGGCCCTCAGGGTCGAAGCGTTTCTTGAGCTCGATCACTTCGGTCGGCAGCGGCCCGCCGGCCTTGCCGTCCTCGACGATGTTGACGTGCGGGTTGTTGATGTGCACGCCGCGCTCGCGGTGCATGCGGATGATCTCTTCGAGCCGCTCCTCGGTCGTGAAGCGCACCAGCTGCAGCCCGCTGCAGGTCATGAGGCCTGCGGCAGTGCGCAGGAATTCCAGATGCATCATGACCTCGCCCGCGAACAGCTGCTCCATCTCCTTGACCTGCTGCAGATGCTGTCCGGGCGTGAAGCCGCTTTGCAGATAGGTCAGCGTCTTGTCGACCTTGAGCGCATGCAGCGTCGTGTGGTTCCAGGTGAACTCCATCAGCGTGCGGTTGCTCTTCTGCACTTCCTCGGCGGTCTTGCGGTAGCTCATTCGGCCGCCGTGCGCCTCGACAAGTTCCAGCATCGGCGCCTCGCAGGATTCGGCCACAAGCGAGAGCACCGCGTGGCAACCCTTCGGCAGATGCTCGGCCAGCTGCGCCAGGTGGTCGGGCACAGGGCTTCCGAAGAACGCGATCTCGCGCTTGACGATCCCCGGTGCATGGGCGAGGGCGTCGGCAAAGGCCAGCGCGTGGTCGAAGGCTTCGAAGACAACCAGGCTCTCCAGCCACGGATGGGCAGGTGCCAGCCCCACCTCGAGCTCGAGCACCAGCCCGTTGGTGCCCCACAAATGGTGCATGCGCATCGCCTCGGCACCGCGCAGCTCGACCACCTGCGGCTTCGCCTCGATCGTCATCGCGCGCAGGCCCAGCACGTTGCCGATGGCGCCTAGGGGCCCGTAGTTGATCGAGCCGATGCCGCCGAAGCCGCCGCCGAACAGGCCGCCGAGCGTCGCGCTGCGGTAGGTGGAGGGCACGCAGCGCAGCTCCTGGCCCGAGGGCCGCGTGTGCTTTTCGAGCTCGCCGAGCCGGATGCCGGCTTGCGCGCGCGCAACGCCGGGGCGCACCCATTGCATCGCGTTGTAGCCCGTCATGTCGAGCACCACGCCGCCTGCGAGCGGCGTGGTCTGGCCGTAGTTGCCGGTGCCGCTGCCGCGGATCGTGATCGGCACGCCGCGACGCGCGCACGCGCCCACCACCGCGCGGATCTCGTCATCGGTGCGCGGGCGCACCACCGCGTCGGCGCGCTTGTCCTTCAGCTGGCGCTGCAGCACCGGGCTGAACCACGAGAAGTCCTGTGAGAGCCGGGCGATGCGGCTTTCGTCGGTGATCCAGTCGAGTTCGGGCAGTTCGAGGTGCAATTGCTCGATGGCGGATGCGGGCGCGTTCATGGAGAAATCAGTCTTGTGAAAGTTCGCTCGCGTGCCAGGAGCCGAGCGCGAGCTTGGTGAGCCAGGCCATCAGCACGAACAGCGCGACGCCGGTGAAGGAGATCAGGAGCAAGGCGGCGAACATGCGCGGGATGTTGAGCTGAAAGCCGGCCTGCAGGATCTGGTAGGCCAGCCCCGCACCGGAGCCGCCGGTGCCGGCCACGAACTCGGCCACCACGGCGCCGATCAACGCCAGGCCGCTCGAGATGCGCAGCCCGCCGAAGAAGTAGGGCAGCGCGCTCGGAACTCGCAGGCGCACCAGCTGCTGCCAGCGTGTCGCGCGGTTGAGCTTGAAGTAGCTTTGCAGATCGGGCTCGACGCTGCGCAGGCCGAGCGTGGTGTTGCTGATGATCGGAAACAGAGCGACCAGTGCCGCGCATACCACCATCGCGGCGGTCGGGTTCTTGACCCAGATGATGATGAGCGGCGCGACCGCGACGATCGGCGTCACCTGCAGCAGCACGGCATAGGGGAACAGCGCAGTCTCGATCCGCTTGCTCTGCACGAAGAGGAAGGAGATCAGCACGCCGGCCACCGTGGCCGCCAAGAAGGACAGCACCGTGATCTTCAGCGTGACCAGCAGCGCGTTGCCCAGCGGCACCCAGTCGGCGATGAGCGTCTTCATCATCAGGTAGGGCGAGGGCACCAGGTAGGGCGGCAGCTCCATGGCCGTGACCAACCCTTGCCATAGCGCGACCAGCGCCACGCCCACCAGCACGGGATAGATCACGCGCTGAACGCGCGGCTGCTGCAGCAGAGGAATGCGTGCGCTCAAACCGAGGACTCCTCGTGCGTGCCATTGCTGGCGCGCAGCAGGCTGTCCTGCAGCCGTTTCGCATAGCGGCTGAACTGCGGCGAGACCATGAAGTCGGCGCTGCGCGGATAGGGTTCGTCGATCAAGACCTGCTCGACCACGCGGCCCGGCCGCGCGGCCATCATGATCACGCGGTTCGAAAGGAACACCGCCTCGTGGATCGAATGGGTGACGAAGATCACGGTGAGCTTCTTCTTGCGCCAGAGGTCGAGCAGTTCGGCATCGAGCTTGTGGCGTGTGATCTCGTCCAGCGCACCGAAGGGCTCGTCCATCAACAGCAGGTCGGGCTGCGTCACCAGCCCGCGCGCGATCGAGACGCGCATCTGCATGCCGCCCGAGAGCGCGCGCGGCAGGGCCTGCGCGAACTTGTCCAGGCCCACCAGCTCGAGCGCCTCCGCGACACGGGCGTCGGCCTCCTTGCGCGGCACGCCGGCCAGATCCAGCGGCAGGCGCACGTTGCTGCGCACGCTGGCCCAGGGCATCAGCGTCGGCGACTGGAACACGAAGGCCATCTTGTGCGCGCAGGTGTGGAGCTCGGCCACCGGCCTGCGCCACAGCAGCAGGCGGCCGTCGCTCGGCTCCAGCATGCCGGCCACCATCTTGAGCAGCGTGCTCTTGCCGCAGCCCGAGGGGCCGAGCAGGGTGACGAACTCGCCTTCTGCGATGGCGAGGTCCACCGGCAGCAGCGCCTGCGTGCCGTTCGGGTAAGTCTTCTCTGCCGAGAGCACCTCGACCGCGGGCATGGCGGATACAGCGGGTGCCGCGGGCGGCGCGAGGACGGCGGGCTCGATGCGATTCATGGCGATGTCAGGGCAGGACCTTGGCGTCCTTCACGAACTCGGTCGTGTAGGTCTTCGCGATCTCGACCTTGGCCGGATCGAGCAGCTTGGCCGCGACCAGGAAGTCGTAGCTCGCCCTGGTGCGCGCATCGGTGATCACGCCGATGCCCATCGTCGCGGCATCGCCGCCGGTGATCATGCCCATCTCCTTGAGCTTGGCGACGCTGTAGGCCAGCTGGTCGTCGGTCATGTTGGGGTTGTCCTTCTTGATCAGCACGTTGGCCGGCGCCGGATCGGCGAGGTAGCTCTTCCAGCCCTCGGCCGAGGCCTTGACGAAGGCAGCCACCTGCTTGCTGCGCTCTTTCACGGTCTTGTCCATGCACGACACGGTGGTGGCATAGGCCGGGAAGCCGTGGTCGCTGAACATCAGCACCGTGCTCTTCACGCCGGCCTTCTGGATCGCGTAGGGCTCCGAGGTCAGGTAGCCCTGCTGGGCGGTGTTCTTGTCGGCGACGAAGGGCTGGATGTTGAAGGTGTAGGGCCGCGTCTGCTCGTCGGTGAGGCCGAACTTGGCCTTCAGCCAGGGCCAGTAGCCGCGGTTGGCCTGCGAGCCGATCAGGATGGTCTTGCCCTTCAGATCCTCGAACTTCTTGACGTCGTCGTGCGCGATCAGCACCTGCGGGTCCTTCTGGAAGAAGGCCGCCACGTTGATCACCGGCACGCCGCCTTCGCGCACCTGCATCATCTGGATGTCGCTCGAGCCCATGATGCAGTCGGCCTGGCCGGCGGCCATCATCTGCGTGATGTTGACCTGCGGGCCGCCCATCTTGATGGTGACATCCAGCCCGTACTTCTTGTAGATGCCCTGCGCGACCGCCTGGTAGAAGCCGCCGTGCTCGGCTTGCGCATACCAGTTCGTCATGTAGGTGAACTTGTCCTGGGCTTGCACCGGGGCGGCGGCAGCGAAGGCGAGTGCGGCGGCCGCGGCCAGGTGACCGGTGCCGAGAACGAAACGGTTGCGCATGGTGTGGACCTCTCTCGATGAAAAAGACGGGTGGAAACGGGGCGCTCTATGCAAGTAGCGGGCCTCAGGCAATGGATAGGAAAGCGGACTGGATGAAGCCCTGCTGGTGCCCGCGCTCCCAGGTGGTTTGTTCGCGCACCACCCAGCGCAGCGCGTAGAGCTCGGTCAGCGCCTGCACCCAGCTGGCGGCGAGCGTGTCGAGGATCTCTTCGCCCTGTTCGCGCGTGGCGCTGGTGGGGTCGCCGATCACGCCGCTCGGGCCGAAGTCGCGCGCGGTCCAGGCGCAGGCCGGGCGTCCGTCGGCCGACAGCAGCTTGATCGGGAAGGGCGGCGGAAAGTTGGCCGCGGCGCGTTCCATGTGCACCGTGTCGGGCGCGAGCGCGAGCATCAGCGCGGTCTCGGAATGGCCGGCGTGCATCGAGAGCTTCTTCTCCTGCTCGCTGATCTGCCTGCTCGATGCATTGGGCAGGCGCGAGACGCCGTGCGGCACGACCACGAAGTCGCCGTGACGCAAGCGCAGTTCGCGCGCCGCCATCTCCAGCACCTGGGGCTGGCCGCCGTGGCCGTTGGCGAACAGCAGCTTGCGAAATCCGGCACGGTAGACCGACTCGCCGATCTCGGTCACGGTCGAGAGCAAGGTGGTGCCGGTCAGCGTCATGGTGCCGGGAAAGTGCAGGTGCTCTTCCGATTTGCCGTAGGTGATGGTCGGCAGCGCGAAGGCACGCACCTCGGCCGGCAGGCGCTCGAGTGCCTTGCCCATCACGCCGGATGCGATCACGCTGTCGACCGAGCAGGGCAGGTGCGGTCCATGCTGCTCGATCGCGCCGCAGGGCAGCACGATCACCGTGTTCTCGCGGTCGGGCAGCGCATCGATCTCGGTCCAGCTCAGGTAGGGCAGGAAGCGGTGGGGCGGGATGTAGCCGTGAAGCATGGGAGCGTCCTGTGTGTGGGAAGAGGGGGGTGTGCTCAGGCGAAGCGCGCCATCGCGTTGCCGACGCGCTGCATGAAGCGCTTCCGCTGGGGCTCGGTCGCCACGTTCATGTGGTAGTGCGCGTGATAGTCGACGCGCGCCTGCCGTCCGGTGAGCCGCAGCATGTAGCGCGTCACGATCTTGCGCGGCGGGTCGCCCATGTACCAGGCCACCCAGCGCGGGCGGCCGTAAGTCACGACGGCCGAGATGCGCTTGATGTGCGTCAGCATCGGCTTCACGTTGGCCGGGTCGCTCAAGTCGAAGGCCACGCCCGGCATGAAGAGGCGGTCGAAGTAGCCCTTCAGCATCGCCGGCAGGCCGAAGCACCAGGTCGGAAAGCAGAACACGATGCCCTCGGCCCACTGCAGCCGCTCGATGTAGGGTTTGAGCGCCAGCTGGTTGCTCGGCACCTCGTGGTAGCCCAGGCGCTCCTCGCGCGAGAGCACCGGATTGAAGCCTTCCGCATAGAGATCGCAGTCGTCTACCTCGTGCCCGGCCGCGCGCAGGTTGCGCAGCACTTCCTGGTGCAGGGCGGCGTGGAAGCTGGTTTCGACCGGGTGGCAGTAGACGACGAGCACGCGCATGGGGATTGTTGACCGCTTAATCAGAGCAAGTGGTCAGGTTACGCAAGCGACGTGCCAGCGCTGTCGCACCAAAAGAGAGCCGTGTCGCTCGTTGTGCCCTCCTTCGACAAGTGCTACGGTCGAACTTCCGTCGTACATCCGACGACACCGCGAAGGGGAATGCCGTGGGAGACCCGATACGCCCGTTGCAACCGGGAGAAGCTGCGCCCGAGTTCGCATTGCCCGCGGTCAATCTCGAGGGAGCGGTCTCTCTCTCCGACTTGCGTGGCCGTCCCTTCCTGATCGGCTTTTTTCGCGGCCTGCACTGCCCGTTCTGCAGGCGACAGGTGATGCAGCTTGGCCACGTACAACCCGCCCTGCAGAGCGCAGGGGTCAAGACCCTGGCCGTGATCAATACGCCGTTGGAACGCGCCCGCCTGTACTTCCGCTACCACCCGACGCCGATCGTGCTGCTGAGCGACCCGGATTGCCGCTCGCACCAGGCCTTCGGCGTGCCGCACATCGAGTTCCTGCCCGAAGGCAGCAGCGAGCGGCCCGAATGGCCGCACCGCGCCAGCATGGCGCAATTCGAGGCGGCACGCGTCAATCCGACCGGCGAGCTGCCGGAGCCGTTGCAGCCGATGGCGTCCAACCCCGTACTCAACGCCAAGGACGGCTTCGAGCTTGACGAAACCGATTTGGCGATCTTCGCGGACCACGGCACTCAGCTGGTCGGACACTTCCTGGTCGATGCGGCCGGCATCGTCCGATGGGTGCACATCGAGGCGCCCGACGGGCCGAACAGCCTCTGCATCTTCCCGAATGCGGCGCAGATCATCGCCGCCGCCGGCAGCCTGTGATGCCGACGAGGCGCGGCCATGACCAAGGAAAGGAATCGCTGGATGGAAGCCTCGGACGTCATTCCGATGTTTCCCAGCCTGGTCTGGAAAATCCAGATCGAGGCCGGCTTGCGCGATGCGCTGGGGCGAAACATCCTCTCCGCGCTGGCCGACATGCGGCGCGGACTGCCGCCGCTGGAAGCCGGCCGCGGTTGGCAGTCGGGGCAGGCGCTGCATGATCGCGAGGACTTTGGCGACCTGGTTTCGTGTATTCGTCGCGGCGCCGCGAGCATCCTGCGATTTCTGCGCGTCGGCGATGCCGCCTTCGAGATCACGGCCTGCTGGGCCACCGTTCTGGCCAAGGGCGCCGCGCACAAGATTCACAGCCACCCCAACAATTTCCTGAGCGGCGTCTACTACGTGCACACCCCACCGGGCGCCGACGCCATCAACTTTCACGACCCGAGAAGGCAGGCCGCCGTCATCAGGCCACCGGTCGTGGAGTTGACGGCGGACAACACCGACCAGGTGGTGGTCAAGGTGCGCAACGGAGCGCTTCTGATGTTCCCCTCCTTCCTGGAACACTCGGTCGATGCCAATCCGAGCGAGGAAGAACGCATCAGCGTCAGCTTCAACGTGATGTTCTCTTCGTTCACGCAGCAGATGAGCAAGCCGCTCTGGTAGCACCAGCCAGGAGATCCCGATGGACGACGAGACACTCAACCTCAGCATTCGCAAGTTCCTCAAGATGGTCGGCGTCAGCTCGCAGCGCGAGATCGAGCAGGCGGTGGCGAAGGCCGTTGCCGCCGGTACCGGCGCCGAGACCTTTGCCGCCACCATGACCCTGGAGATCCCGGCGCTGGGGCTCAAGGTCGGGTTCGACGGCGACATCAAGCTGCGCTAGGCCTTGATCCCGCAGCCGCCCAGCACGAAGGCCACCAGCTCGCGCGCGATCGGCTCGCGCTCGATCGGCGCATCCGGCGGCAGCCCCAGCATGACGCGCGTCTGCAGCGCGTAGTCGGCGTAGCTCTGGGTCATGGCCCAGATGTGCATCAAGAGCAGGCGCGCGTCCAGCGGCCGCATCTGCCCGCGCGCGATCCAGCCGTTGATGATGTCGACCTTCTTTTGCGTCCAGGCCTGCGCGTTGGGCCAGTAGCGCTCGAGGTTGCGGCCGCCGTCGAGCACTTCGCGCGTGAAGATGCGCGAGATCTCGGGGTTGTCGAAGGCGTGGTCGAGTTTCTTGCGAATGTAGTCGCCCAGCACGGCGCCCGGGTCGTTGGCATGCTCCTCGAAGGAAAACACCACCTTCCAGTCGTGCAGCACCTGCATCAGCAGCTCTTCGTAGAGCTCTTCCTTGCCGGCGATGTAGTAGTGCAGCTGGGGCTTGGTGAGGCCGGCGCGCGCCGCGATCGCCTGGGTCGAGGTGCCCTTGAGCCCGTGCAGGCTGAATTCGGCGATGGCCGCGCCGCGGATCGCGGCCAGGATGCGTTCGCGCCCCGGCCGTGCGCGCGACAGCGGGCCGTCGGGCGCCGGCATCTGTTGCGCCACCACGGGCGCGGGGGAAAGGGTCGGGGTCGTCATCGCTTGGGCGGGCTGTGCCGCCTTGGCGATGGTAGCGCTTCGGTCCGATCTCGCCCGCGGCACGCTGCCGGGCCGCCTGCATCGACGCATGCACACAAGGCATTTCAGGCCTGTGACGCCATGGCACGCTTCCTGTATCGTCTCGCCGCTTCGTGAAATTAGTCACATCCCAACAGGAGCTCCCATGTTCTTCGCCCCCCGTTTCCGCACCTTCGCGGCCACCGCTGCGCTGCTCGCCGCCAGTGCCATCGCACACGCCCAGCAGGCCTTGCCCAACGTCGTGATCCTCGCGACCGGCGGCACCATCGCCGGCGCCGGCGCCTCGGCCGTCAACAGCGCCACCTATGCGGCCGCCAAGGTGCCGGTCGACAAGCTGATCGCCGGCCTACCCGAGATTTCCAAGGTCGCCAACGTGCGCGGCGAGCAGGTGTTCCAGATCGCCTCGGAAAGCTTCACCAACGACAACCTGATGGTGCTGGCCAAGCGCGTCTCGGCCTTGTCGAAGCAGGCCGACGTCGACGGCATCGTGATCACCCACGGCACCGACACGCTGGAGGAAACCGCCTACTTCCTGAGCCTAGTGGTGCGCACCGCCAAGCCGATCATCGTGGTCGGCTCGATGCGCCCGGGCACCGCGCTCTCGGCCGACGGCGCGTTGAACCTGTTCGACGCCGTCAACGTCGCCGCCAGCAAGGACGCCGGAGGCAAGGGCGTGCTGGTGACGATGAACGATGAGATCCAGAGCGGCCGCGACGTCAGCAAGGTCGTCAACATCAAGACCGAGGCCTTCAAGAGCCAGTGGGGTCCGCTGGGAATGATCGTCGAGGGCAAGAACTACTGGTTCCGGGCGCCGGTCAAGCGCCACACGATGCAGTCGGAGTTCAACATCGACGAGATCACGGCGCTGCCCGCGGTCGACATCGTCTACGGCTACGGCAGCGTGCCTGCCACCGCGATCGACGCGCTGGCCAAGAGCGGCGTGAAGGCGCTGATCCACGCCGGCACCGGCAACGGCTCGGTGGCCGACCGCATCGTGCCGGTGCTGCAGAAGCTGCGCGGCGACGGCGTGCAGATCATCCGCAGCTCGCGCGTGTCCGACGGCTTCGTGATCCGCAATGCCGAGCAGCCCGACGACAAGTACGACTGGGTGGCCGCGCACGACCTGAAGCCGCAGAAGGCGCGCATCCTGGCGATGGTGGCGCTCACGAAGACCAACGACCCCAAGCAACTGCAACGCATCTTCTGGGAGTACTGAGGCCCCCCGGCTTTTCACTTCGCTTCGCTGCGTGTAATTCGCCACCCCCCGAGGGGGAGGCTCGGCCGCCTTGGGGCGGCCCGGCGGCGGCCGACTTCACCTCTTGAAGCGGCATGCACCTTGACCGGCCGCAGCGGCGCAAGCCCTGCGGCCGTTCCTGCGTCTGGGCGCTCTTAAAATGGCCCACTCGTCGCGTTGGAGGCCGCCCGCTTCCGACCGGCCACCAGGCCCACCATGCTGACCTTCCAACAAATCATCCTCAAGCTTCAGTCCTACTGGGACGCCCAGGGTTGCGCGCTGCTGCAGCCCTACGACATGGAGGTGGGTGCCGGCACCTCGCACACCGCCACCTTCCTGCGCGCCCTCGGCCCCGAGCCCTGGAAGGCCGCCTATGTGCAGCCGAGCCGCCGCCCCAAGGACGGCCGCTACGGCGAGAATCCGAACCGCCTGCAGCACTACTACCAGTACCAGGTGGTGCTGAAGCCGGCGCCGAGCAACATCCTCGAGCTCTACCTCGGCTCGCTCGAAGCGCTGGGCTTCGATCTCAAGAAGAACGACATCCGCTTCGTCGAGGACGATTGGGAGAATCCGACGCTTGGCGCCTGGGGCCTGGGCTGGGAGGTCTGGCTCAACGGCATGGAGGTGACGCAGTTCACCTACTTCCAGCAGGTCGGCGGCATCGACTGCAGGCCGATCACCGGCGAGATCACCTACGGGCTGGAGCGGCTCGCCATGTACCTGCAGGGCAAGGAAAGCATCTACGAGCTGGAGTGGGCGCCCGGCATCAGCTATGGCGACGTGTACCACCAGAACGAGGTCGAGCAATCGACCTACAACTTCGAGCACAGCGACGCCGACTTCCTGTTCACTGCCTTCGCCGCGCACGAGAAGCAGGCCAAGCACCTGATGGAACAGAAGCTTGCGCTACCGGCCTACGAGCAGGTGCTCAAGGCGGCCCACAGCTTCAACCTGCTGGATGCGCGCGGCGCAATCAGCGTGACCGAGCGCGCGGCCTACATCGGCCGCATCCGCAACCTCGCGCGCAGCGTCGCGCAGAGCTACTACGAAAGCCGCGAACGGCTCGGATTCCCGATGGCGCCGCGCGAATGGGTCGCTGAGATCTCGAAGAAGGCGGCCTGATCGATGACTTCCAAGAACAACCTGCTCGTCGAACTTTTCGTCGAGGAACTTCCCCCCAAGGCGCTGAAGAAGCTCGGCGACGCCTTCGCTTCCGTGCTGCGCGACCAGCTGGTGGCCCAGGGCCTGGCCAATGCCGGCTCGGTGCTCACCGCCTACGCCTCGCCGAGGCGCCTCGCGGCGCACCTCACGAACGTGCTGGGCCTGGCCGCCGACCGCGCGGTCTCGCAGAAGCTCATGCCGGTGGCGGTGGGGCTCGATGCCTCGGGCAACGCCAGCCCGGCGCTGCTCAAGCGCCTGACCGCGCTGGGCGCCGACGCCTCGGCCGTGCCCGGCCTGAAGCGCGCGATGGACGGCAAGGCCGAGGCGCTGTTCTTCGAAAGCACGGCCAGGGGCGCGACGCTCTCTGAGGGCCTGCAGAAGGCGCTGGCCGAGAGCATCGCCAAGTTGCCGATCCCCAAGGTCATGAGCTACCAGCTCGAGACCGGCTGCGAGCTGCCCGGCTGGAGCAGCGTGAGCTTCGTGCGTCCGGCGCACGGGCTGGTGGCGCTGCACGGCGACACGGTGGTCCCGGTCGAGGCGCTGGGCCTCCGAGCCGGACGCGAAACGCGCGGCCACCGCTTCGAGGCGCAAGTCGATCCGATCGTGCTGCGCGATGCCAACAGCTATGCGGTGCAGCTGGCCGACGAAGGCGCCGTGATCGCGGGCTTCGAGGCCCGCCGCTTCGAGATCGCCCGCCAGCTCGCCGAGGCGGCGTTGACGGTCGGCACCGGCTCGCAGCCGATCGACGACGATGCGCTGCTCGACGAGGTCACGGCCCTGGTCGAGCGCCCGAACGTGCTGGTGTGCGAGTTCGAGCGCGAGTTCCTCGACGTGCCGCAGGAGTGCCTCATCCTCACGATGAAGGCCAATCAGAAATACTTTCCGCTGCTCGACGCCGCGGGCCGGCTCACCCACAAGTTCCTGGTGGTCAGCAACATCCGGCCCGACGACGCCAGCGCGGTGATCGGCGGCAACGAGCGCGTGGTGCGCCCGCGGCTGGCCGATGCCAAGTTCTTCTTCGACCAGGACCGCAAGAAGTCGCTGGCCTCGCGCGTCGAGTCGCTGGCCAAGGTGGTCTATCACAACAAGCTCGGCACCCAGGGCGAACGCGTGCAGCGCGTGATGCGCATCGCGCACGCCATCGGCGAGCAGCTGGGCGCCGCGTCGCACGACAGCACGCTGGCGCCGCACGCGGTGCAGGCGGCACAGCTGGCCAAGGCCGACCTGGTGACCGACATGGTGGGCGAGTTCCCCGAGCTGCAAGGCACCATGGGCCGCTACTACGCGCTGCACGACGGGCTCGAGCCCGCGGTGGCCGACGCGGTCGAAGACCACTACAAGCCGCGCTTCGCGGGCGACGAGCTGCCGCGCAACCCCGTCGGCATCGTGGTCGCGCTGGCCGACAAGCTCGAGACTCTGGTGGGCATGTTCGGCATCGGCAACCTGCCCACCGGCGACCGCGATCCCTTCGCGCTGCGCCGTCATGCGCTGGGCGTGATCCGCATGCTGATCGAGCGCCGGCTGCCGCTCGACCTGCGCGCCTTGCTCGGCCAGTCCTTCGCCGCCTTCGCGCCGAAGGCAGGCGAAACCGCGCTCGCCGACCCGACCGAAGCGCTCGAAGCCTTCCTCTACGACCGCCTGGCCGGCAGCCTGCGCGAGCAGGGCGCCAGCGCCCAAGAGGTCGATGCCGTGCTGGCGCCCCAGCCCCAGCGCCTCGGCGAAGTGCCGAAGCTGCTCGCCGCCGTGCGCGCCTTCGCCGCGTTGCCCGAAGCCCCGGCGCTGGCCGCGGCCAACAAGCGCATCGGCAACATCCTGAAGAAGTCGCCGGAAGCCGATGCGCACGTGAGCGCGCTGCTGCTGCAGGAGCCGGCCGAGAAGGCGCTCCATGCAGCGATGCAGGAGGTCGTGCCTGTCGCCAATGCGCAGTTCGACGCCGGCGACTACACCGCTTCGCTGCAAACCCTGGCCGCACTGCGCGAGCCGGTCGATGCCTTCTTCGACGGCGTGATGGTCAATGCCGACCAGTCCGACCTGCGCCTCAACCGCCTGGGCCTCCTGATGCTGCTGCATGCGGCGATGAACCGCGTGGCGCAGCTCGAGCGCCTCGCCACCTGATCGGTACGCCATGAAAATCGTCATCCTCGACCGCAACGGCACCCTCAACGTGCATCGTGAGGACTTCGTCAAGAGCGACATCGAGTGGACGCCGCTGCCGGGCGCGCTCGAGGCGGTCGCGCGGCTCAACCACGCGGGCTGGCATGTCGTGATCGCCTCCAACCAGTCCGGGCTCGGGCGCGGACTGTTCGACATGGCTTCGCTCAACGCCATGCACGCCAAGATGCACAAGATGCTGGCGGCCGTCGGCGGCCGCGTCGATGCGGTGTTCTATTGCCCGCACAGCCCCGACGAGGGCTGCGAGTGCCGCAAGCCCAAGCCGGGCCTGTTCCTCCAGATCGGCGAGCGCTACGGCGTCGACCTGGCCAACGTGCCGGTCGCGGGCGACAGCCTGCGCGACATGCAGGCCGGCGCGGCCGCCGGCTGCGAGCCGCACCTGCTCTTGACCGGCATGGGTGCGGCCTGCCGCGGCGTGACGCCGTTGCCGCCCGAGTACCCGCCGAACACCAAGGTGCACGACGACCTGGCGGCCTTCGTCGACTTCCTGCTGGAACGCGAAGAGCAGCAGGCCGCCCTGCAGGTGGCTGTCTGATGGCCTTTCTTCGATCCGTCGTCCACGCGCTGTGGATGCTCGTCACTGTGATCCCCTGGGGCATCATCATGGTGGTCAGCTCGCTCTGGAAGCGCGGCATCCCGCTGTACTGGATGGCCGTGCGCTGGCTCGGCTGGGCCATCGGCGGCGCGCGGCTGCTGCTGGGCATCAAGACGCGCGTGAGCGGCATGGAGAACCTGCCACAGGACAAGCTCGCCGGCTGCGTGCTGCTGGTCAAGCACCAGTCGACCTTCGAGACCTTCCTGATGCCCACGCTGATGCCGCACCCGCTGGCCTTCGTGTTCAAGAGGGAGCTGATCTACGTGCCCTTCTTCGGCTGGGCCATGGCCCGGCTCGACATGATCCACATCGACCGCAGCCAGCGCACGCAGGCTTTCAACAAGGTCGTCGCGCGCGGCCGCGAGCTGTTGGCGCAGGGCATCTGGATCATCATGTTTCCCGAAGGCACGCGCATTCCGCGCGGCCGGCAGGGCGTCTACAAGACCGGCGGCACGCGGCTCGCGTGCGAGACCGGCGTGCCGGTGGTCCCGATCGCCGTGACCTCGGCCAAGGTCTGGCCGCGCAAGGCCTTCATCAAGCGCCCGGGCGTGGTCGATGTCTCGATCGGCCCGGCCATTTCGAGCGTCGGGCGCCGGCCCGACGAGCTGATGCGCGAAGTCGAGGCCTGGATCGAGGGCGAGATGCGCCGGCTCGACCCCGAGGCCTACGTCTCGATCGAGACGGTTTCGGCCTGAGGCCCGGCCATGCGCAGCCTGCTGCAGTTCACGCTCGACCTGTTCGACGAGCCTGCGCCGCCTGCGCCCCCGCCTGTCGTCGAGCAGGCGCCGGCGGGCACCGTCTTCCCGCCGGCGATCCCGCTGGCCGATGCGATGAGCCCGGCCAGCTTCGTCCATCCGCGCGCCACGCGTGAGCTGGTGCTGGGCCACGCTCGCGTGGCCTATGAGTTCACGCGCGGCAAGCGGCGCACCATCGGATTCGTGGTCGGCGCCGAGGGGCTTTCGGTGCGCGCGCCGCGCTGGGTGGCGCTGCGCGACGTCGACGCCGCAGTGAAGGAGAAGGCCGACTGGATCCTGCGCAAGCTGTCCGAGACGCAGCAGCGCCATGCGCAGCTCGAAGCGGCGCGCATCGAGTGGAAGGACGGCGTCAACTTTCCCTTTCTCGGCGAGCCGGTGGTGGTGCGGCTCGATCCGCACCATGCCTTCGACGGCATCGGCGCCATGCTCGATGCGGGGGCGGGCGTCGAGCCGCACACGCTGCGCCTCGCGCTGGCGAACAACGCCAATCCGGCCCAGATCCGCGATGCCGCGCAAGCCTGGCTGATGCGTCAGGCGCGGCGTGTCTTCACCGAACGGCTCGACCACTTCGCGCCCCGCCTCGGCGTGGCCTGGCGCAAGCTGGCGCTGTCGAACGCTTCCACGCGCTGGGGCAGCGCCAGCGCCGACGGCGCGATCCGGCTGCACTGGCGGCTGGTGCACTTCAAGATGTCGGTGATCGACTACGTGGTGGCGCACGAACTGAGCCACCTGCGCGTGATGGACCACAGCCCGCGCTTCTGGGAAACGGTGGAAAGCGTGGTGCCGGACTACGGCGCGCTGCGGCAGCAGCTCAAGGAGCAGCCGGTTCCGAAATGGTGAACCGGCGCCATCAGCGTGCGTGCGTCACGCCGCCATCGACGACCAGCGTCGAGCCCATCACGTAGTCTCCGGCCCGCGACGCGAGGTAGATCGCCGCACCCGCCATGTCCTCCGGCTCGCCGATCCGGCCGGCCGGAATGCGCCCCTTGATCTCGTCCCCGTGGTCGCGCGCGACCTTGTTCATGTCGGAGGCGAAGGCGCCCGGCGCGATCGCGCTCACGACGATGCGGTCCTGCGCAAGCCGCAGCGCCATGCGGCGCGTGAGCTGGATCAGCCCGGCCTTGCTGGCCGCGTAGGAGTAGGTTTCTTGCGGATTGACCGAGATGCCGTCGATCGAGGCGATGTTGATGACCTTCGCCAGGTGGTCGGTTGCCGCCTTCTTGAGCATCGGCGTCAGCGCCTGGGTCAGGAAGAAGGGCGTCTTGAGGTTGAGGTCGACCACCTTGTCCCAGCCGCTCTCGGGAAACTCCTCGTAGGGCGCGCCCCAGGCGGCACCGGCGTTGTTGACCAGGATGTCGAGCGTGTCTTCGTGCTTCGAATACGCGTCGACCAGCGCTTGCGCCCCCGCCAGCGTCGACACGTCGGCCGGCAGCGAGACGCAATGGCCGAAGGCCGAGAGTTCCTTGGCCGTCTGGTCGCAGGCGGCGGCCTTGCGCGCCGAGATGTAGACGCGGGCGCCCTGCGCCAGGAAGCCTTCGGCGATCATGCGGCCGATGCCGCGCGAGCCGCCGGTGATGAGGGCGCTGCGGCCCTCGAGCGAAAAGAGTCGGGTGGTGTCCATGCGTTATGTCTCCTGAGGATGCGGCACAGCTTAGTACGGCGTGCCGGCGATTCGCGTCACCTTGGCGCCAGACACCGCCTTGCTGCGCGACCGGGGGACCTGCCAAGCGCGGTTTCGTTTTGTCACTTCATAATCCGACCGCACCCGCACCGACAACGGTCGGCAAGGCCAGTTCTCCCTCTTCGTCGGTCCAGCGCGTGATCTCCAAATCCTTCGTCGGCGCAATGAACGCGCCCGAGCACTTTCGGTTCGCCCGCCTGCGCCATTGGCGCGACTGGCAAAGCCTGGCCTATCTCGGCGCGCTGCCCGCGCTGGCGGCCTGGCAATGGATGCACGGCTTCAATTGGCTGCTCTACGGTCTGATGCTGTTTCTCACGCTGGGCGTCGGCGTGATCCATCACAACCATGCGCATCTGCGTATGTGGCGCGGCCGCTGGGCGAACCGATTCACCGATGGCTGGTTGACCCTGCTGCAGGGCCATCCGACCTTCGTGTTCTGGCCGGCGCACGTGGCCAATCACCATCGCCACCGGCACGGACCGCAGGACGCTGCGCGCACCTATCGCTTCGGCGGCGACACCAATCACCTGCCGGGCTACCTTCTGCATCCACTGCAGGCTGCGGCCGTGCTCTACCCGATGTTTGTGATTTGGCTGGGCCGGTTGCGGCGCCACTGGCCGGGCGCCTGGCGCTACTGCATGGCGCAGTATGTGCTTTGGCTCGGCAGCTGGGCCGCGCTGCTGGCGCTCGATTGGCAGAAGGCGCTGCTGTTCGTCATCCTGCCGCAGCTGCATGGCCTGCACTGGCTGCTGGCCACCAACTACCTGCAGCACGCGCATGCGGACGGCCGGCCGCGGCCGGAAGGCGGCTTGCTCGACTACGCGCGCAACTTCGAAGGGCTGGTCAATCCGCTTCTTTTCAACATCGGCCTGCACACGGCGCACCACGAGAACTCGAAGGTGCACTGGACGGCGCTTTCCCGGCTGCACCGCGATCGCTATCGCGCGCGTGTCGACCCGGCACTCAACGAGCGCGGACTGGTTCCGTACATGGCGCGCGTGTTCGTCCTGGGTGCGCTCGTGCCGCGCTTTCGCAGCCGCTCGCTGATGTCTCCGAATTCCCCTCCACAGCCCTGATCCATGCCCGTCTCATTCCAACGCGTCTATCTCGAAAGTGCCGGCTACTTCATGCCCGGCGAGCCGGTGTCCAACGAGCACATGGATGCCTACATCGCGCCGCTCAACCGGATGTCGGAGCGCATCAAGCGGCGCATCCTGGCCGAGAACGGCATCCGCGAGCGCTACTACGCGATCGACGCCGAGGGCCGCACCGTGCACACCAACGCGCAGCTCGCGGCCGGTGCGATCCGCCACTGCCTCCAGCAGGGCGCAGCCGAGCTGTCGCGCGTGTCGCTGCTGGCCAGCGGCTCCTCGGGCGGCGATGTGCTGATGCCGGGCTTCGCCAACATGATCCAAGGCGAGCTCGCCGCGCCGCCGATGGAAACGCTGTCGGTGCACGGCATCTGCGCGGCGGGCGTGTCGGCGATCCAGTCGGCGGCGCAGGGCGTGGAGCTCGGCGCGCATCGCTCTGCGCTGGCGGTGGCGAGCGAGATGCCTTCGCGCCTGTTCAAGCGCTCGCGCTTCGCAGCGCGCGGTTACGACACCGACTTCGACTCGCATTTCCTGCGCTGGATGCTGTCCGACGGCGCCGGTGCGCTGCTGCTGTCCGACGGCGCACCGGCGCTGGCCGGCGCGCCGGGCCTGCGCTTGCGCCTCAAGTGGATCCATCAGCGCGCCTTCTCCGGCGACTATCCCGTGTGCATGCAGCTGGGCCTGACCGAGGATCGCGCGCGCGGCCACCTGGACTTCGGCTCCTGGGACGAGGCCGAGGCTGCGGGTGCCTTGTCGCTCAGGCAGGACATCCGCCTCTTGCCGCACCTGTTCGACATCGGCATCCACGAATACGCGGGGCTGGTGCGCGAGGGCTGGCTCGATCCGTCGCGGGTCGACCATTTCCTGTGCCACTACTCGTCGGAGAAGTTCATCCCGGTGGTGGACGACCTGATGCAGAAGGCCGGCCTCGCCATTCCGCGCGAGCGCTGGTACAGCAATCTGGCCTGGCGCGGCAACACCGGCGCCGCCTCGATCATGATCATGCTGGCCGAGTTCCTGCAGACCAAGACCCTGAAGGCCGGCGAGCAGATCTTCTGCTACGTGCCCGAGTCGGGCCGTTTCATGGCGGCGTACATGCTGTTCGAGGTCGAGGAGGCCGGCGCCGCTGCTGCCGCTGCGCCTGCGCCGCTTCGCGCAGAGGCGGCGGCCGAGGCGTCGACCGAAGTCATTGCGCCCCCGCACGACCCGGCGGCCGCGCCGGAGGGCCTGGGCGAACTGCTCACCGAACTGGCTTCAATCTGGCACGACTACCGCTCGCGCGTCTGGCGCACGCCGCTGGTGCGGCAGATCCGCGAACGCCGCTTCGCGCTGCCGGACTACCTGAACTGGATGGAGAACTGGATTCCCCAGGTCCGCGAAGGCAGCAAGTGGATGCGTGAAGGCGCCGCCTCGCTGGCCGATCCCTACCAAGCGCTGGCCGCGCTGATCGGCGTGCATGCCGGCGAGGAGCAGGACGACTTCATGATCCTGTTCAACGACTACCGCAAGGCCGGCGGCAGCATCGCGGACATCGATGCGCTGCGGCGCAACCCCGGCGGCGAAGCGCTCAACGCCTACCTGCATGGCCTGGCTGCGACGCGCAACCCGATCGGCCTCCTGGGCGCGATCTACGTCATCGAAGGCACCGGGCAGCGCATCGTGCCGGCGCTGCTGCCGCTGATCAAGGCCGGGCTGAAGCTGCCGCCCGAGGCCTTCCGTTTCCTCGAGTACCACGGCCACAACGACGAGAACCACCTCAACCGCTGGCTGGCTGCGGTCGAGATGGCGATGGCACTCGACGGCGGAGGCAGGGCGGCGCGCCGGATCGTCGACACCGCGCGCCACACGGCGGCGCTCTACCTGATGCAGTTCCAGCACGTCACGGAGCGCGTTTCTCCCTGAGCAGCACCGGGCAGGCGCGCTAAGGGAAAGCATCTCCCGCCAGGGTCGGCGTCGCTCGCGGGCTGATTCCAAGCGCCACCTCTTGCAGGGTGCGCGCCAGGTGTTCGCCGTTCAGGGGCTTGTGGAGGACTCTCGCGGCCACGTTCGACAACTCGGCGAAACGCGAGGGCGCCGTCTCGCCCGTCACGATCACCGCCGGCAGGGCCGGCATGTCCTGGCGCAGGCGCTCGATCACGTCGATGCCGGTTTCGTTGCGCAAGCGGAAGTCGACCACCAGCACGTCGGGCTCGAAGCCGTCGTCGATCGCCTGCTGCGCCTTGTCCCCATCCATGACGCCCTTGACCGACCAGCCCATCTGATGCAGATAGACGCACATCGCGTTGAGCACTTCGGCCTCGTCGTCGACCAGCAGCACCGCCAGGCGCGTGCCGTCGGCGTCGCGCGCGGCGACCGGCAGAGGCAACGGGAGTTCCGGAACCGTCGGCGGCGCGGCATCCATCTCGAGTTCGAAGGTCGTGCCCCGGCCCGGCTCGCTGTCGAGCTTCAGCTCGATGGCGAGCAGCGCGGCAGTTCGCTGCACGATGGCGAGGCCCAAACCGAGGCCTTGCGCGCGATCGCGCGACGGGTTGCCGATCTGATAGAACTCTTCGAACACCCGTTCGCGTTCGCTCGCCGGAATGCCCGGACCCGTGTCCGAAACCTGGATCAGGACGCGCCCCGACAGCGTGCGTCGGGCCGCGAGCGTGACGCCGCCGGTCGATGTGAACTTGATGGCGTTGTTGACCAGATTGCCGAGGATGCGCAGCAGCTGGTCGCTGTCGGTGAGGCCCCACAGCGGCTCGTCCTTCAGGTCGACCCGGAGCGACAGCCCCTTCTGCGCCGCGAGCGCCGCGTACTCGTCATGCACTGCGCGCAGCACCGCTCCGATGTCATGGGATGCGAACTTCGCAGCGATGGAGTGAGCGTCGAGGCGTGAAATGTCGAGCAGGCCGTCCAGCAATCCGCTGCTCTGGCGCAGCGCGCTGCCGATGCCCCGGCTCACCTCTTTCAACAGCGGATCGGTTGCGCGCTGGGCCAGGATGTCGAGCGTGGTCGCGTTGATCGAGAGCGCATGCAGCGGTTGGCGCAGGTCGTGGCTGGCGGCCGCGAAGAAGCGCGTCTTGGCCTCGCTGGCGGCGGTGGCGCGGTCGCGCTCCTGACGCACGGCATCGGACAGCACCGCGTTGTCGTCGACCACGCTGATGAGCTTGTGCAGCATGCGTCCCTGGTCCCTGACCGTAGCCAGCAGCATGAAATAGACGAGCAGGATGCCGGCCGCGAACATGTAGCCGACAGCGCCGCCGCGCCAGGCCCAGCCGCCGGCCAGAAAGCAGAAGGTGAGCGTGCAGAAACCCACGAAGGCGCGCTGCGAGCCTGCGACCGAGGCGGCACCGATGGTGCAGCCGGCCATCAGCACCGCCGCCACTGCCATCGGCGCGAAGTCTCCTGGCGCGAAGAAGGCGAAGGGAACGATGGCGGCTGTCGAGATGCCATTGACGTCAAAGCCGCGCAGCAGCCGCGGCAGGTACTGCAGCTGGGTTTCGGGCTCGGCGCGCTCCACCACCAGACCCAGGCGCCAGCGGTACACCATCACCGCGCCTGTGAGGGCCAGCCAGATCCAGGGCCAGAGCTGCACGCCCTGGCGCCAGACGATGAAGGCCACCAGGATATAGCCCAGGTAATTGAGCGGCAGGCGCCGCGAGTACTGCAGGATGAGGGCCAGCCGGCGCTCGAGAATGCGTCGCCCGATGCGTGCCTCGCGCGCGCTGCCGGCAAGCGGGATCGGCGCGGATGCGGTGTCAATCAATGCGGATGCCCTCGCGCGATGCCTGGTAGGCGGCCTCGGTCCGGTTGCGCACGCCGAGCGCCGTGTAGACGGCGGTCAGGTGGGCCTTGACGGTGGACTCGGCAATGTTGAGCTGGCGCGCGATGAGCTTGTTGGGCAGGCCGCGCGCGGCCGCGCGGTAGACATCCATCTGGCGCGCGGTGAGGCCGGCGAGCCGGGGGTCGTTGCCTGTGTTCGGCGGGGTTTCGCCATCGGGCGGGGCCGCATTGAGGGTTTCCAGCGGCAGGAAGATGCGCCCGGCCAGCACATGCCGCAGCGCGGCGACCATCATCTCAGAGCTGTACTTCTTGGGAATGAAGCCGGCCGCGCCCAGGTCGACCGAGTTGCGGATCAGCGTGGCGTCGGTCTCGCCGGAGAGCACCACGATGCGCGCCATGCAGCCGGCGTCGCGCAGCCGGCGGATGGACTCTTCGCCGTCGCAGTCGGCCAGGTGCCAGTCAAGCAGCACCAAGTCGAACTCGGCGAGCGCCACCAGCTGCGCGGCATTCGTCATTTCGCCCGTGGTTTCCACGCGCAGTTCAGGGACCAGGACGCTCAGCAGGTTCTTCATGCCCTGCAGAAACATCACGTGGTCATCAATCATCAATACGTTCATCGGTACCCTCTGGGTCCGAGTATTCATCAGATTGAGGCCGGAATGAACGGCCTAAGACTTTGGTCGGAGCGGCAGTGAAAGTGCTCTTGCGCTTTTGAATTCGCGCCGGATGCCGGTGACCGGATCGCGAAAGGCCAGTCCCTTGGCCAGCAGCTGCAGCGGCCGCTCGAAGTCCTCGTCGCCTTCCGGCAGAAGTTCGGGATAGATCGCGTCGTTGCGAATCGGCATGCCTAGCGCCGCGCAATGCACGCGCAGCTGGTGCCGGCGCCCGGTCAGCGGCGCGAGATGAAGGCGGGCCCAGCCCTCGCGGGCTTCCAGCAGTTCGAAGCGCGTCTCGGAGTTGGGCTCGCCGGGCGCCTCTCGCATGCGCATGAAATGCGCGTCGTCCACGAGGCGGCTGCGGCGCACGGCGGGCAGCACCGGCTCGCCGCGCCACGGCACGATGGCCTCGTAGTGCTTGGCGATCTCGCGCTCGGCAAACAGCGCGTGGTAGATGCCGCGCGTCTCGGGCCGGACCGAGAACAGCACCACGCCGGCGGTCTCGCGGTCGATGCGGTGCAGGGGCGCCAGGTCGTCGAGGCCCAGCCTGCGCTTCAGGCGCACCAGCAGGCTCTCCTGCACGTACTTGCCAACCGGCGTGACCGGCAGGAAGTGGGGCTTGTCCACGGCCAGCAGGTGCTCGTCCTGGAACAGGATGACTTCGTCGAAAGGGATGCGGCGTTCCGACTCGAGCGAGCGGTAGTAGTAGATGCGCAGCCGCGGCTCGTAGGGCCGCGTTTCGGTGACGGGCACGCCGTGCTCGTCGACCACCTCGCCCGAGCGCATGCGCGCTTCCCAGGTGCTGCGCGGGATCGCCGCGAAGCGCTGCACCAGGAACTCGGCGATGGTGGGCCATAGGCCGGGCGGCAGCGCGACGCAGCTCGGGCCGACGCCGTCGCGGGTGGGCAGCGGCAGGAGGGTGGGCATGGCGGGTGCGCGCTCAGGCGGCCCCGAGCGCCGACACGATCTCGGCAAAGGCCGGGCGCGCGGCGGGTTCGGGTAGCGCGCAGCGTGCCTGAAGAGCGGCCAGCCGTGCGAGCGAGGCAGCGCCCGCGCCGCCCGCCGGCCGGCAGCGCGCCAGCAACTCTTCCAGCAGATGGCCGAAGGCGCACACCTCGATGCGCTGCAGGGCCTGCGCCTGGATGCCATCGTCCAGCGGCAGGAAGGAGGCGGCACCGAAGTCGCCCAGGAGGCAGTCGCCCTGGCCGTCCCACAGGATGTTGTGGGCGTAGAGGTCGCCGTGCAGGATGCCGCGTGCATGCAGCTGCGCCGCGGCCGAGGCGATGCCACGCGCCATGCGCAGCGCGGTCGCCACCGGCCAGCCGGCGTCGTCGGCATAGACGTCGCGCGTGCACGAGGCCAGGCTGGGCGGGCCGGCCAGGTTGCCGAAGCGCGGATCCACCAGCGCCAGCACCAGGCCGGGCGTGGCCTCGGGGTGGTTGCGGAGCTGGCCCTGCACTGCTATCAGGTTCGGGTGCGCGCCGGCGGCGATGCAGGCCGCCATCTCGCTGTGGGGCCAGCCGTCGCTGGTGACGGCGCCCTTGAACAGCTTGGCCGCCACCGGCTGGATGCGGCCGTCGGCCTGCGTCCAATCCGCCTGGTGAATCACGCCGGAAGCGCCTTCGCCGAGCTTGTGTTGCAGCGAGAGAGAGCGCCAGTCGATGGCTGGGATGGCCTCTGCGGCCAACGCCGCCGCTTCGGCGCGGTCGTCGAAGGGATTGCCTGCGAAAGCCAGCCAGGCCAACCGCGGCAGCGAGAGCAGCCAGTCGGGCAGGGCGTCGAGGCGGTTGGCCGAGATGCGCAGCAGCTCGAGCCCTTGGCAGGCGGCCATCTCGGCCGGCAGCGACTGCAGGCGGTTGCCCGCGAGCATCAGTTTTTGCAGCCGCTTGCAGCGGCCGATGGTGGGCGGCAGGGCTTCGATCTCGTTGTCGGTCAGGATCAACCAGCGCAGCGACGCCGGCAGCGAGGCGGCAGGCACCTCGCGGATGCGGTTGGCCTTGAAGCCCGCCATATCGAGTTGCACGCATTGCCCCAACGAGTCGGGCAGTTGCGTGAAGCGGTTGTTCGAGCAGAAGAGCACCCGCAGCCGGTGCAGCCGGCCCAGATCGTCCGGCAGCGTGGCGAGCGCATTGCCCGAGAGATCAAGCACTTCCAGCGTGTCAGCCAGGTCGAAGATCTCGCGCGGGAATTCGGCGAGCCCACATGAGAGGTCCAGCCGCCGGGCGCCGGCCAGCTGGCCCGCACGCAACCGGGCGAGCGTGTCCTTCATCCGAACACGCCGAAGCGGTAGATGCCGTCCTCGCCCCTGCGGCGTTGCAGCAGCCCCTCGAACCACAGCAGGTGCAAGTGGGCCACCGTCTCCCCCATCGCGAAGGTCATCTGGTGCAGGTCGAGCTGGCGCTTGAACAGAATCGGCAGGCCCTCGGCCGCGCTGTGCGGCTTCTGCGTGCAGGCCTCCAGCAGCTCGGCCAGGCGGTCACGGTGATGTTCCTGCAACTGCTCGACGCGCCGGTGGATGCCGGTGAAGGGCTTGCCGTGCGAGGGCAGGCCCAGCGTGCCGGCGGGCAGGGTCTTGAAGCGCTCGATGCTGTCGAGGAAGAGGCGCAGCGGATTCGCCTCCGGCTCGCCCGCATGCACGCTCACGTTGGTCGAGATGCGCGGCAGCATCATGTCGCCGCCGAGCAGCGCATTGAGCTCCTCGCAGTAGAGCGCGATGTGCTCGGGCGCGTGGCCGTAGCCGCTGATGCAGCGCCAGGCGCGCCCGCCGATCGAGACCGTGGCGCCATCGAGCAGGCGCACGAAGCTGGCCGGCAGCGCGGGCACCATGTTCGCGTAGTAGTTGCTGCGCGCGCGGATCTTGGCCACCGATTCGGGGTCGACCAGGCCATGCGAGGCGAAGAAGTCGGCCGCCGCGTCGCCGCCGGCCAGGGTGTCGCCGGCGCTGGTGAGCACGCGCGCCACGTGGTAGTCGGTGGCACTGATCCACAGCGGCGCGTTCCAGCGCCGGCACAGCCAGTCGGCCAGGCCGATGTGGTCGGGGTGCATGTGGGTCACGATCACGCGCAGGATCGGCAGGCCCTCCAGCTGCGTGGCGAAGATCTGCTCCCACTGCGCGCGAGAGGCATCGTGGGCGATGCAGCAGTCCACCACCGTCCAGCCTTCCACGCCGTCGAGGGTGTCGCGCAGGAGCCAGAGGTTGATGTGGTCGAGCGCGAAGGGCAGCGCCATGCGGATCCAGCGCACGCCGGGTGCGACCTCGAAGGTCTCGCCCGGTGCGGGCAGCGTGTCGCCGAAGGGGTATTGGAGTTCGCGTTCGAGGAGGTTCATGTACGATTGACGTTAACGTAAACGTCATGGGGAAGAGCCAACATTGTAGGCAGTGCGACCCGAACCTGCTGTCGCCGCCGCAACCCGCATCCGCATCATGCCTTCACAGACCTTCACCATCGGCGAACTCGCCCGGGAATTCGACCTCACCACGCGGGCGATCCGCTTCTACGAGGACATGGGGCTGCTCGCCCCGGAACGCGCCGGGCAGCAGCGCGTCTACACCGCGCGCGACCGTGCACGGCTGACGCTCACCCTGCGTGCCAAGCGGCTCGGCCTGAAGCTGACCGAGGCCAGGGAAATTCTCGACATGTACGACAGCCCGCGCGACACGGCCGCGCAGCTGCAGCGCTTTCTGGGCGTGCTCGGCAGCCACCGCGCCCAGCTCGAGGCGCAGCTGGCCGAACTGGAGGCCAACCTGGCCGAAGTCCGCGCCCAGGAAAAGCAGGCGCGCGCCGCGCTCGCGCGTGCCGTCAAACCCAAGGTCCGCTGAAGGCCCGCCGAAGGCCCCACTTCCACCCCAGTCACCGACAATGGACAACAACATGCCTGACAACCTCGATGACCTGTTCTCCCATAACCGCAGCTGGGCTGCGCGGATGGAGCGCGATCGCCCCGGCTTCTTCACCAGCCTGGTGAAGCAGCAGACCCCCAAGTACATGTGGATCGGCTGCTCCGACAGCCGCGTGCCCGCCAACCAGATCACCGGGCTGGAGCCGGGCGAGGTGTTCGTGCACCGCAACGTGGCCAACATCGTGGTGCACTCCGACCTCAACGCGCTGTCGGCGATCCAGTTCGCGGTCGAGCGGCTCAAGGTGCGGCACATCATGGTGGTTGGGCACTACGGCTGCGGGGGCGTCCAGGCTGCGCTCGAGGGCATACGCATCGGATTGGCCGACAACTGGATCCGCCATATCCAGGACGTGCGCGACCGCCACCGCGTGCTCCTCAACAGCCTGCCGGAGTCGCTGCGTGCCGATGCCCTGTGCGAGCTCAACGTGACGGAGCAGGTGGTCAACGTGGCGCTCAGCACCGTCATGGAAGATGCCTGGAGCCGCGGGCAATCCGTGTCCATCCATGGCTGGGCCTTCGGCGTGCACGACGGCCTGCTCCAGGATCTGGGCATGACGCTCGACGGCGCCAAGCCGATCGAGGGGATGTACAAGGCGGCCGTGCAGCGCATCCGGTACAAGTGGAGCAAGCTTGGCGAAGTGCAGCCCGACGCCGACGCCGAGCAAGCTGCGCCCTGACCCATGTTCCCCCAGCGCCTGGACTCGCCGCTGGCCTACGACATCGCGAAGGCGATGCGCGACGGCTTCAACCGCCACTACCAGCTGTTCCGCGCCGAGTCTGCGCGCGCCAAGCACCGCTTCGAGACCGCCGACTGGCACGGCCAGCAGCGGGCGCAGCGCGAGCGCATCGAGTTCTACGACCTGCGGGTGAGCGAGGCGGTGGCGCGGCTCGAGAAGGAGTTCAAGGCCGGCGAGCAGCCGATGGACGTCTGGCACCAGGTCAAGCTGCACTTCATCGGCCTGCTGGTCGACCACCACCAGCCCGAGCTGGCCGAGAGCTTCTTCAACTCGGTGACCACCAAGATCCTGCACCGCGCCTACTTCCAGAACGACTTCATCTTCGTGCGGCCGGCCATCAGTACCGAGTACATCGAGCCGCGCGATGCGCCCACCTACCGCGCCTACTACCCCGAGCGCGAGACGTTGGCCGACACCGTCGAGCGCGTGCTCGAGGACTACGCGCTGCAGGGCGGCTACGCCAACCTGCAGCGCGACGCCGAGCGCGTGGCGGCCGCCATCCTCGGGCGCTTCCACCAGGTCAAGCTGCGCGCCAATTTCCAGCTGCAGGTGCTGTCGGGCCTGTTCTACCGCAACAAGGGCGCCTACGTGGTCGGCAAGATCATCAACGGCTTCATCGAACTGCCCTTCGCGCTGCCGATCCTGCACGACAGCGCCGGCAAGTTCTACATCGACGCAGCGCTCTTCGGCGAGGAAGACCTGCAGATGCTGTTCAGCTTCGCGCGCGCCTATTTCATGGTCGACATGGAGGTGCCTTCGGCCTATGTGCAGTTCCTGCGCTCGCTGATGCCGCGCAAGCCGCGCGCCGAGATCTACAACGCGCTCGGGCTGGCCAAGCAGGGCAAGACGCTCTTCTATCGCGACTTCCTCTATCACCTCAACTACTCGACCGACAAGTTCCGCATCGCGCCCGGCATCAAGGGCATGGTGATGCTGGTGTTCGACCTGCCGTCCTTCCCCTACGTGTTCAAGGTCATCAAGGACTTCTATCCGCCGCAGAAGGACACTACGCGGGAGCAGATCAAGAGCAAGTACATGCTGGTCAAGCAGCACGACCGCGTGGGCCGCATGGCCGACACGCTGGAGTACAGCGACGTGGGCTTCCCTCTCGATCGCTTCGAGCCCGAGCTGATCGAGGAGATCCAGAAGTTCGCGCCCAGCCAGCTCGAGATCGGCGACCGCGACGGCAACGGGGAGATGGAGGTGGTGCTCAAGCACGTCTACATCGAGCGCCGCATGATCCCGCTCAACATCTACCTGCAGGAAGCCTTCGACCAGCTCGAGCATCCCGAGCACGCCAAGCGCGCGGGCAAGCAGCTGGAGCATGCGGTCATCGAGTACGGCAATGCCATCAAGGACATGGTTGCGGCCAACATCTTTCCCGGCGACATGCTGTGGAAGAACTTCGGCGTCACGCGCGGCGGCAAGGTCGTGTTCTACGACTACGACGAAATCGAGTACCTCACCGACTGCAACTTCCGCCGCGTGCCGACGCCGATCCACGAGGAAGACGAGATGAGCGGAGAGGTCTGGTACTCGGTCGGCCCGAAGGACGTGTTCCCCGAGACCTTCGGCCCCTTCCTGCTCGGCAACGAGGCGGTGCGCGAGGCCTTCATGGCTCACCATGCCGACCTGCTCGACGCCGCCTTCTGGCAAAGCCACAAGGAACGCATCCAGGCCGGCCAGATGCTGGACGTTTTTCCCTACGACGAGGCGCAGCGGTTCATTCACGACGGCCACGCCCCATACTTTTAGCTCGCCCCCAGGCTGCGCGCACTTCGTGTCGCTTCGCCAACCCCCTACCGGGGCAACACCAGCGGCCCGGCAAAGCCGGTTCCGCGGTGTTTCACGAATGGGGCAGAGGCGGGCGCCGGAGTAGATTTCTGCTAGTGCACATTTTTCTTTAAGGAGCAACTTCCATGACCGAATCCATCGTCATCGTCGGCGCCGCCCGCACCCCCATGGGCGGCTTCCAGGGCGACTTTTCTTCCCTCGCGGCGCACGACCTGGGCGGCGTCGCCATCAAGGCCGCGGTCGAGCGCGCGGGCATCGCGCCCGAGGCGGTCGGCGAGGTGCTGTTCGGCAACTGCCTGATGGCCGGCCAGGGCCAGGCGCCGGCGCGCCAGGCGGCCTACAAGGGCGGGCTGCCCGACAGTGCGGGCGCGGTCACGCTCAGCAAGATGTGCGGCTCGGCCATGAAGGCGGCGATGCTTGCGCATGACCTGCTGCTCGCGGGCACGCACGAAGTCATGGTGGCCGGCGGCATGGAGAGCATGACCAACGCGCCCTACCTCATGCTGAAAGGCCGCGGCGGCTACCGCATGGGCCACGACCGCATCTTCGACCACATGATGCTCGACGGCCTCGAAGACGCCTACCAGCCCGGCCGCTCGATGGGCACCTTCGGCGAGGACTGCGCGGCCAAGTACAAGTTCACGCGCGAGCAGCAGGACGCCTTCGCAATCGCCAGCGTGGAGCGCGCCAAGGCCGCCACCACCTCGGGCGCCTTCAAGGCCGAGATCGCGCCGGTCACGGTCAAGGGCCGCGGCGGCGACACCGTGATCGAGATCGACGAAGGCCCGGGCAAGGTCAAGCTCGACAAGATCCCGCAGCTCAAGCCGGCCTTCAAGAAAGAGGGCGGCACCATCACCGCGGCCTCGAGCTCGTCGATCAACGACGGCGCCGCCGCGCTGGTGATGATGACCGAGAGCACCGCGAAGAAGCTCGGCGCCAGGCCGATCGCGCGCCTCGTCGGCCATGCCACCCACGCGCAGCAGCCCGAGTGGTTCTCGACCGCGCCCGTGGGCGCCGTGTCCAAGCTGTTCAAGAAGACCGGCTGGGGCGTGACGGACGTCGACCTCTGGGAAGTCAACGAGGCTTTCGCCGTGGTGCCGATGGCGCTGATGCACGAGCTCGACGTCTCGCACCACATCGTCAACGTGCACGGCGGCGCCTGCGCGCTCGGCCACCCAATCGGCGCCAGCGGCGCGCGCATCATGGTCACGCTGATCCATGCGCTACAGCAGCAGGGCAAGAAGCGCGGCGTGGCGACCTTGTGCATCGGCGGCGGCGAAGGCACGGCGGTCGCGCTCGAATTGGTCTGAGGCAAGAGCAGGCACGATAACTGCAGTTCAGAGCGCAACGAAGGCGGCGGCCGTTGGAAAGAAAGGGCGCCGTCCATTCGATGCGCGACCTTTCCATGCTGGAGTTCTCTTTTCATGCCGTCTCCGATCTCGAAGGCTCAGTTCGACAAGCTTCGCGCACTGGTCGACCAAGGGCGCATCCATACGGCCTATGACTACCTCGCCGACCGCGGCTACTACTACGCGTGCTGGGCCGCCGGCGATGTCGACGACAGCCTGCCGCCCGAGGCGCGCGGCCGCACGGTGCCCGGCCTGGGCCCGGAGGCCCGCCAGAAGCTGACGGAGCACGAGCTCGCGCGCTTCCGAACCAGCATGGCAAAAGGCTATCTGGGCGCCCTGCGCGCCCAGTTCGAACACGGTTCTTCCATCACGCGCGATGTCAGCGCGGAAGAGACGGCCGAGTTTCATGGTGAGGTCTTTCGAACTCACTTTCTCGGCATCAAGGACTGGACACTCTGCGTTCCCTTCGAGCTGCAGGAGAAAGCCGGCGGGCTCGAAGCCGTCGAGCGCTACTGGGACGGCGTGCTGCGAACCGCCGCCAAACTGAGTGCGCGGGCCATTGCGCGCTCGGCCGCGCTGATCGCCGCATAGCGACAAGGCCCAGTGCGCGGTTGACATTTTTTTGCCATATCGCCGCGCGCTGTGACATTTCTTGTTCGGCGCGGGGCGAGCCGTGTCGCGGCGAGCGGTACCTAGAATGACGGGCTTGCCTACTCTCTAGGAAACCCTGTTCATGCTTCCTGTCGCTCCCGCCACGCGCTCGCCGCACTGTTCGCCACCGCTTTCCTCAGCCCCGCCGCCTGGAGCCAGACGCGTGACGAGGCGCTTTTCAGCGCCGCCACTGCCGAACAGCCGGCTGTCGTCAAGACGCTGGAGCGGCTGGTCAACATCGAGACCGGCACCGGCGATGCCGAAGGCATGGCTGCCGCGGGCAAGTATTTCGAGGACGAGCTCAAGGCGCTGGGCTTCACCGTGACGCGCAGCAAATCGGCCGGCATCGTGGTCGGCGACAACATCGTCGGCAAGCTGAAAGGCAAGGGCGGCAAGAACATTCTCCTGATGTCGCACATGGACACGGTCTACCTGAAAGGCATCCTGGCCAAGGCGCCCTTCCGCGTCGAAGGCAACAAGGCCTACGGCCCCGGCATCGCCGACGACAAGGGCGGCAACGCGGTCGTGCTGCACACGCTGAAGCTGCTCAAGGCGCGCGGCTTCCAGGACTTCGGCACGATCACCGTGCTCTTCAACACCGACGAGGAGAAGGGCTCCTTCGGTTCGCGCGACCTGATCCAGGAGGAGGCCAAGGCCAGCGATTACGTGCTCTCCTTCGAGCCCACCGGCGCCGAAGCCGAGAAGCTCTCGCTCGGCACCTCGGGCATCGCCTACGTGCAGGTCAACATCAAAGGCAAGGCCTCGCATGCGGGCGCAGCGCCCGAGCTCGGCGTCAATGCGCTGGTCGAGGCCTCCGACCTGGTGCTGCGCACCATGGACATCGACGACAAGTCGAAGAACCTGCGCTTCAACTGGACCATCGCCAAGGCCGGTGCGGTGTCGAACATCATTCCCGACAGCGCCAGCCTCAACGCCGACGTGCGCTACGCGCGCAACGAAGACCTGGAAGCCGCGATCAAGACGCTGGAAGAGCGGGCGCAGAAGAAGAAGCTGCCGAACTCCGAGATCAAGGTGCTGGCCACGCGCGGCCGTCCGGCCTTCAATGCCGGCGAAGGCGGCAAGAAGCTGGTCGACAAGGCGGTGGCCTACTACAAGGAAGCCGGCGGGACGCTCGGCGTGGAGGAGCGCACCGGCGGCGGCACCGACGCTGCCTATGCGGCGCTCTCGGGCAAGCCGGTGATCGAAAGCCTGGGCCTGCCGGGCTTCGGCTACCACAGCGATTCGGCCGAGTACGTGATGATCGACGCCATCCCGCGCCGCCTCTACATGGCGAGCAGGCTGATCATGGACCTTGGCGCGTCGAAGTAGGCAAGCAAACAGCAAGCAGGAGACAAGACCATGCTGCTCAACGCCGACCAGGAAGCGATCCGCGACGCGGTGCGCGATTTCGCACAAGCCGAACTCTGGCCTCATGCCTCGCGCTGGGACCGCGAGCACAGCTTTCCCAAGGAAGCGCACGCAGGCCTGGCGGCGCTCGGCGCCTACGGCATCTGCGTGCCCGAGGAAGACGGCGGCGCCGGTCTCGACTACCTGACGCTCGCGCTCGTGCTGGAGGAAATCGCGGCCGGCGACGGCGGCACCAGCACCGCGATCAGCGTCACCAACTGCCCGGTCAACGCGATCCTCATGCGCTACGGCAATGCGCAGCAGAAGAAGAAGTGGCTGCAGCCGCTGGCGCAGGGGCGGATGCTCGGCGCCTTCTGCCTGACCGAGCCGCAGGCCGGCAGCGATGCCTCGTCGCTGCGCACCACGGCGCGCAAGGACGCCGACGGCTGGGTGATCGACGGCGTCAAGCAGTTCATCACCAGCGGCAAGAACGGCCAGGTCGCGATCGTGATCGCGGTCACCGACAAGGGCGCGGGCAAGCGCGGCATGAGCGCCTTCATCGTGCCCACCGACGCGCCCGGCTACACGGTCGCGCGGCTGGAGGACAAGCTGGGCCAGCATTCGAGCGACACCGCGCAGATCAACTTCGACGCCTGCCGCATCCCCGCCGAGAACCTGATCGGCCAGGAGGGCGAGGGCTACAAGATCGCGCTCGGCGCGCTGGAGGGTGGCCGCATCGGCATCGCCGCGCAGAGCGTGGGCATGGCGCGCAGCGCCTTCGATGTGGCGCTGGCCTACGCCAAGGAGCGCCAGGCCTTCGGCGGCTCGATCTTCGAGCAGCAGGCGGTGGGCTTCAGGCTGGCGGAATGCGCGACACAGCTCGAAGCGGCGCGCCAGCTGATCTGGCATGCGGCGAGTCTGCGCGACGCGGGCCGGCCCTGCCTCAAGGAGGCGGCGATGGCCAAGCTCTTCGCGAGCGAGATGGCCGAGCGCGTGTGCAGCGCGGCGATCCAGACCCTGGGCGGCTATGGCTATGTCAACGACTTCCCGCTGGAACGCATCTACCGCGACGTGCGCGTGTGCCAGATCTACGAAGGCACCTCCGACATCCAGAAGCTCCTGATCCAGCGCGCCCTGGCTTGAACCAGCGCTTCGCACTGTCTAAAGCTCTATGGCGCCTGCGGCCGGCATCCTTGCCGATTGGCGGATTCACGCGCGCGCTGCGAAGGCCCAGACTGGTGCCAGTGGAAACGATGAGGAGCGCATCATGGCAACGGATCTCATGACTCTCGGCGTGCTTGGAATGGTCATGCTGGGCGGCTGGCTGATCGATCATGTGGGGCAGCAGGCCAAGGCGCGCCTCGCGCGCGCTCGGAAGCCGGTGCAACACGAGGCGACGGCAGGCAGGCCCTCGCCTCGCTGTCGTCGATCTGGATGACAGACAGGCGCCGCACGGCGGCGCAACATGGCGGCCTCTCTCCCCGGAGCTTTCGTCATGTCCCATTCGAATTCCGCCCTGGCGCTTCGCGCAGCGGCCCTCTTGTGCATCGCGGGGCTCGCCCCGCAATCCCACGCCCAATCCGCGCCCCCTGACATCGCCACGCTGACCGCCAGCGAGGCCGCGCAGCGCCTCTGCGCCGGCTCGCTGACCAGCGAGCAGCTGGTCTCGGCCTACCTCGCGCAGGCCAAGGCCAGGCCGCAGCTCAATGCCTTCATCACGCTCGACGAGGCCGGCGCCCTCAAGGCCGCACGCGCGGCCGATGCGGCGCGCAAACGCGGCGGTCCCTGCAAGCCGCTGGGCGGCGTGCCCGTGGTCATCAAGGACAACATCCAGGTCCAGGGCCTGCCGGCGACCGCCGGCACGCCGGCGCTCAAGGGCTTCGTGCCATCGGCCGACGCGCCAGTGGTCGCCAAGCTGCGCGCGGCGGGTGCGATCGTGCTGGGCAAGACGCACATGCATGAGCTCGCCTTCGGCGTGACCGGCTACAACCCCGCCTTCCAGAGCGGGTCCGAGGTCGGCGTGCGCAATGCCTACGACGCGACCAGGATCGCGGGAGGCTCCTCCTCGGGCAACGGCGCGGCGCTCGGCGCGCGCATGGCACCGGCCGCCCTCGGCACCGACACCGGCGGCTCGGTGCGCATTCCCTGCGCCTTCAACGGCTGCGCGGCGCTGCGCCCGAGCATGGGCCGCTACTCGCAGCAGGGCATCGCGCCGATTTCGCACACGCGCGACACCGCCGGGCCGATGGCGCTTTCGGTGGCCGACCTGGCGCTGCTCGACCGCGCCATCGCCGGCGGCGCGCCGGTGGTGCCGGCCGACCTGAAGCGCACGCGGCTCGGCGTGGTGCCGGACTTCTTCGCCAATCTCGATGCCGACACGAAGGCCGCCACCGATGCGGCGCTGGCCAAGCTGCGCGTCGCCGGCGTCACGCTGGTGGACGTCGAGATGCCGAAGCTGATGGAGCTCAACGGCGCCGCCGGTTTCCCGATTGCGCTCTACGAGGCGCACGACGACATGGTGGCCTACCTCGCGAAGTACCGCACCGGCGTCGACATCCGGCAGCTGGCCGCGGCCGCCGCCAGCCCCGACGTCAAGGGCACCTTCGACGGCCTGGTGATCCCGCGCAAGCTGCCCGCGGCCAACGGCGTGGTCGATGCCAAGCCTGCCTACGACAAGGCGATCGCCAAGGCGCGGCCGGCGCTGCAGAAGCTCTACCGCGACACCTTCAAGGCGAACCGGCTCGATGCGCTGGTGTTCCCGACGGTGACGCGCGTGGCGCTCGCCGCCACGCCGGAGGCCAGCAGCCCGGAAAACTTCGGCGCGCTGATCCAGAACACCGACCCCGGCAGCAATGCCGGCATCCCGGGTCTGCAACTGCCCTCGGGCCTGGGCGCCGCCAGCGGGCTGCCGATCGGCCTGGAATTCGACGGCCCGGCGGGCAGCGACCGCAAGCTGCTGGCCCTGGGACTGGCGATCGAAGGCGTGCTCGGCCGCCTGCCCGCGCCGACCAAGTAGTCAGCGATCGGGGCCGGGCGCCGCCCAGCCCGCCAGCGCCGAGCGGCGTTCGATGCCCAACTTGCCGAAGATGCGCCGCAGGTAGGTGCGCACCGTCGGCACGCCGACTTCCATGCGCCGCGCGATGTCCTTGTCGGTGAGGCCTTCGCGCACCGCCCGCGCTACCTGCTGCTCGCGCGGACTCAGCTGCGGCCATGCGGCGGGCCCAACCTCGATGCGCTGCGCGCGCTGCAGCGCGCCGGCGAAGGCCGGCTCGATCAGGTCCAGCAGCGCCTTCTCGTGCTCGCTGAAGTCGCCGCGCCCGCGGCAGCGCCAGATGCGCAGGTCGCCCAGCGCGCGCTCGCCGTCGAAGGCGTGCAGGTTCATGCCCCAGTGCAGGCCATCGCGCGAGAGGAAGTCGTTGAAGAAGGGCGTGCGCATCAGCTCCCGCTGCGGCATCAGCTCGGTCACGCGGGTGGCGCGGCGGCGCGACTGCAGGGCGAAGGTGATCGGGTCGTGATGCTGGTGCCATTCGGCGTAGCGGTCGAGGTTGGCCGGGTCCATGTTGAGCGCCACCCGGCGGCCGAAACTGTTGCTCTGCGCATCCCACACGAAGGAGGCGAACTGGTCGGCATGCAACAGGTCGAGCAGCGCCCAGCCGATGCGCTCGCGGATCGCGCGCTCGCTCTGGTCTTCTGCGAGCAGCGCGAAGATGCCGCGCAGCGCGTTCTGTTCCGAAGCTTTCAGGTACATGGCCTCCTCCTCTGCGTGCCGAGCATAGTGCGCGAGCAGGTGCCGCGCCATCCGTGGCGATTCAGGGTTTGCGAGAGGATTTGCACAATGCGCGAGAATCTCGCTTTCCCTCATGTCCACTTCCTCTCCCAACTCCGCGCGCGCTCCCTGCCCCTGCGGGCGCCGCGACCGCCGGGAGCTGCCGCTGCCCTATGCCCAGTGCTGCGGGCGCTATCTCGAGGATTTCGAGCGCACGCCGGCGCCGGATGCCGAATCGCTCATGCGTTCGCGCTACACGGCTTTCGTGGTCGAGCGGGCCGATTACCTGCTGGCCACCTGGCACGCGTCGACGCGCCCGGCGACGCTCGGCTTCGAGCCCGGCGTCAAATGGCTGGGCCTGGAGGTGCGCTCGCGCTCGGTGCTCGATGCCGACCATGCCGAGGTCGAGTTCGTCGCCCGCCAGCGCAGCAGCGCCGGCGTGGCGACCCGGCTGCACGAACGCAGCCGCTTCGTGCGCGAGGACGAGGGCGGACTCAGCCGCTGGTACTACCTCGACGGCGATCTGCGCTGAAGCCTCCGGGCCAACTGAAAAAGCTTTCGCCGCCGCGCGCAGCCTGCGCCGCTTGCTAGCAATTCGATAGCGCGCGGCGCGCCATTGTGTCCAGAACAGAGACAGTCCGATTCCGTTTGGGCTATTTATCCGCGGCCGTTGTGCCCGCACACTCTCTTCCACACTCCGAACAGATCCAGCACCAGAGGGCGACATGGCCAGCAGCACGAAGATTCCGACCGCCTACCGGCAATGGCTCTGGGCCATGCTGGTGGCGCCGGTCGTGGCCGCCGGGCTCTGGATGGCCGCATCGGCCGCGCACGCCGGCGACGCCGCCGACATCACGCCTTTCTCGAGCGCGCGCAGTGCCGAAGCCCCGGCGCCATGGCGCTTCACCACGCTGCCCAACAAGACGCCGACCCGCTTCGAGGTCGTGCAGCAGGATGGCCGCCGCGTCCTGAAGGTCGAGGCCGACCAGTCCTATGGCAACCTCGTGCATGCCACCCAGGTGCCGCTCAACGCCTCCACCACGCTGGCCTGGCGCTGGCGCGTCGACGATTTCGTGAAGGACGCCGACCTGCGCAAGCGCAGCGGCGACGATGGCGCGGCCAAGGTCTGCGTGTTCTTCGATTTCCCCACCGACCGGCTGTCCTTCGGCGAGCGCACGCGCCTGGCGCTGGCGCGCCGCACCACGGGAGAGCAGGTGCCCAGCGAGGCGCTGTGCTACGTGTGGGACAACAAGGAAGCCAAGGGCACGGCGCTCGTGAATGCCTTCACCCAGCGCATGCGCATGGTGGTGCTCGAGTCGGGACCGGCCGCGTCGCCGGGCGCCTGGGTCAGCGAACGCCGCAACCTGTTGGCCGACTACCGGCGCGTCTTCGGCGACGAGGCCGGCGACACCATGCCCGACGTGGTCGCGGTCGCGATCTCGGCCGACGCGGACAATACGCAGGGCCACGGCCTGGCCTATTTTTCCGACATCGATCTGCGCAGCATCGCGTCCACGCGCAGCGCCGGCGGCTTCGCGGCGGGGCGCCCCGCGCCCGGGGAATAGCGGATGGACGATCTCGTCATGCTGCTCTCGGCCCAGGGTGCCGCCGTGGTGTTCCTCGCCACGCTGGCGACGCGCCTCGGCGCGCCGGTGCCGGCCGCGCCCTTCCTCATCGTCGCCGGCGGACTGTCGGTCGGCGGGCAGGTCTCCTTCGCCGCCGTGCTGGCGGCGGCACTGGCCGGCAACATCCTCGGCGACGGCGCCTGGTTCCTGGCCGGGCGCCGCTGGGGCTACCGCGTGATGCGGCTCCTGTGCCGCATCTCGCTGTCGGCCGACTCCTGCGTGCGGCGCAGCGAGGCCATCCTCGGCCGCTGGGGCGGGCTGTCGCTGATCGCGGCGAAGTTCGTGCCCGGCGTGTCGATCGTTGCGCCGCCGATGGCGGGCGCTCTGGGCATGTCGAACACGCGCTTCCTGTCCTACGAGACAGTTGCCGCGCTGATCTGGACGCTGGGTTTCCTGCTGGTCGGCCGCATCTTCCACGCCGCGATCCAGGACGTGCTCGCGGTGCTGTCCAACGTCGGCCTCACGGCGGCCGCCGTGGGCGCGCTGGTGCTCCTCGCTTTCGTCGCCTGGCGCTATCGCCGGCGCCGCATCGCGCTCGCTGCCGAGGACATCGAGCAGATCGAGGTCGGCGACTTGCGCGACGCCTTCGCCGCCGGCGAGCGCCCGACGCTGATCGACGTGCGTTCTGCTGAGGGCCGCGCGCTGGACCCGCGCGCGATTCCCGGCGCCGTCGGCGTCGCGCTGCGGGAACTGCCGTCGCAATTGGCCGCGTTCTCGGACGGGCGCGAACTGATCGTGTTCTGCGACTGCCCGAACGACGAGACCGCCATCGCCGCGGCGCGCGTGCTGACGAAGGCCGGCTTGCCGCGCGTGCGCGTGCTCGCCGGCGGGCTCGCGGCCTGGACCGCCGCCGCCTCGATCGAGACCGATGAAGAGGCGCAGCCGGCCGGCGCGCCGCGCATCGCCGCCCATGCTGCTTGATACCGCTTGATCCCGGGCGCGAACGAGGCCTAGAATCGGCCCCGCTCCGGGGTGCACGCAGATGCGTGCTGAGATGGCCAAGCGGCCGAACCCGCGAACTTGATCTGGTTCATACCAGCGTAAGAAGAGCTGCGACTCCCCGGCCCCGGACATTCTTTTTCCGCGGTGCCGATCCTGGAGCCATCGCGGAGCACCCGTCCAACGAACCGGAGTGCCCCGCATGAATGCCCCTGACAAGTTCGCCTCGCTGCTCACGCTGACGCGCGAGCCCTTTCCTGCCTCGACCAAGAGCGCCATCGCCGGCAGCCGCCCCGACCTGCGCGTGCCGGTGCGCGACGTGCTGCTCACCAACGGCGAGCAGGTCTCGCTCTACGACACCTCGGGCCCGTACTCGGACCCGTCGGCCGAGATCGACGTGCGCCGCGGCCTGCCCGGCGTGCGCGGCGCCTGGATCGCCGAGCGCGGCGACACCGAACGCTACCAGGGCCGCTTGCACCAGATGCTCGACGACGGCGCCACCCATGCCGACCGCGACGCCCAGCGCCTGGCCGAGCTGCGCGCTGCCGCCTCGGGACTGCAGCGCCAGCCGCTGCGTGCCAAGTCCGGCATGAACGTGAGCCAGATGCACTACGCGCGGCGCGGCATCGTCACGCCCGAGATGGAATACGTGGCCTTGCGCGAGAACGGCAAGCGCGAATGGATGGCCGAGTACCTGGCCGACGCGGCGCGCGAGAAGCGCCTGGCCGGCAACCCGATGGGCGCGCGGATCCCGAAGATCATCACGCCCGAGTTCGTGCGCGACGAGGTGGCGCGCGGCCGCGCCATCATCCCGGCCAACATCAACCACCCGGAGGTCGAGCCGATGGCGATCGGGCGCAACTTCCTGGTCAAGATCAACGCCAACATCGGCAACTCGGCCGTGACCTCGAGCATCGAGGAAGAGGTCGAAAAGCTGGTGTGGGCGATCCGCTGGGGCGCCGACAACGTGATGGACCTCTCCACCGGCCGCAACATCCACACCACGCGCGACTGGATCGTGCGCAACAGCCCGGTGCCCATCGGCACGGTGCCGATCTACCAGGCGCTCGAGAAGGTCGGCGGCGTGGCGGAAGACCTCACCTGGGAGATCTACCGCGACACGCTGATCGAGCAAGCCGAGCAGGGCGTCGACTACTTCACCATCCACGCCGGCCTGCGCCTGCCCTTCATCCATCTCACGGCCGACCGCCGCACCGGCATCGTCTCGCGCGGCGGCTCGATCATGGCCAAGTGGTGCATCGCGCACCACCAGGAAAGCTTCCTCTACACGCGCTTCGAGGAGATCTGCGAAATCATGAAGGCCTACGACGTGAGCTTCTCGCTCGGCGACGGCCTGCGCCCGGGCTGCGCCGCGGACGCCAACGACGAGGCCCAGTTCGCCGAGCTGCGCACGCTGGGCGAGCTCACGCAGATCGCGTGGAAGCACGATGTGCAGACCATGATCGAAGGCCCCGGCCACGTGCCGATGCACATGATCCAGGCCAACATGGACGAGCAGCTCAAGCACTGCCACGAGGCGCCCTTCTACACGCTGGGCCCGCTGACCATCGACATCGCGCCCGGCTACGACCACATCGCCAGCGCGATCGGCGCTGCGATGATCGGCTGGGCCGGCACCGCGATGCTGTGCTACGTCACGCCCAAGGAGCACCTGGGCCTGCCAGACCGCGACGACGTGAAGCAGGGGATCATCGCGTACAAGATCGCGGCGCATGCCGCCGACGTGGCCAAGGGCCATCCGGGCGCGCGGGCGCGTGACGATGCGCTCAGCAAGGCGCGCTTCGAGTTCCGCTGGCAGGACCAATTCAACCTCGGCCTCGACCCCGACACCGCGCGCGAGTTCCACGACGAGACCCTGCCCAAGGATTCGAGCAAGGTGGCGCATTTCTGCTCGATGTGCGGCCCGAAGTTCTGCTCGATGAAGATCACGCAGGAGGTGCGCGAGTACGCGGCGCAGCGCGGCATCGACGAGGCCAAGGCCCTGGACGAGGGCATGGCGGGCAAGTCGGCGGAGTTCAAGGCCGGCGGCGGCGAGATCTACATACCGATCCAGTCGGCCTGAAGACAGGGGGCGATCAGGCCGGCGCCGGGCCGCCCCAAGGCGGCCTGCGGCCCCCTCGGGGGCAGCGAGTACACGAAGTGACGGAGCGTGGGGGCACATTGTTTAGGATCAGCCTCATGAATTCCATCCCCTTCGACGCCGTTCTCTTCGATTGCGACGGCGTTCTCGTCGACTCCGAACCCATCACCAACCGCGTGCTCGCCGAGATGCTCGGCGAGCTCGGCTGGCAGCTCACGGTGGAGGAGTCGATGCGCCTCTTCACCGGCAAGGCGGTGAAGGACGAAGTCGCGCTGATCGAGGCCAACACCGGTTTCGTCATCACCCCCGAATGGCTGCACGGCTTTCGCGGCCGCCGCAACGCCGCGCTCGAACGCGAGCTGGTCGCGATCCCCAACGCCGCCGGCGCGGTGCGCGCGCTGCACGCGGCGCTCGACGGGCGCATCGCCTGCGCGTCGGGCGCCGACCGCCACAAGGTGGAGCTGCAGCTCGACAAGATCGGCATCCTCGACTGCTTCGAAGGCCGCATCTTCAGCGGCCACGAGATGCCGCGCTCCAAGCCCGCGCCCGACGTCTACCTCGGCAGCCGCCGCGCTGGGCGTCGATCCGGCGCGCTGCGCGGTGGTCGAGGACACGGTGACCGGCGCGACAGCCGGCGTGGCCGCGGGCGCCACCGTGTTCGGCTACAGCCCTTCCGACCTCGGCCACAGCGGGCCGGAGGCGCTGCGCGCCGTCGGCGTGACGCAGGTGTTCAGCGACATGGCGCAGCTGCCGGCGCTGCTGGCGGCGCAGGAACGCTGAGGGACAAGAAAAACTTCAGCTGCTGCGCTGCGTGGCCGCCTTGGCCATGGCGGCCAGGGCCTGGGTCATGGCCTGGGCGCGTGCCGACCAGAAGCGGGTGATCAGCTTGTCGGCGTTCTCGACCACCGCCGGATGGATGCGCGAGCGGCCCGAGGTCGCGGCGAATTCGACCAGGGCCGCGTATTCGGAAGTGTCGGTGTCGGGAGTATCCATGCCTTCGATCCTAGGGCGGGAGGGCGCGTCGATGGCATGCGATGCGTGCTGGCGGCGAGCGAAGCGCAGAACTTTGTCACGGATCATCCGCGCGAGGCAAGCCTGCGCCCGGCCTCCGATGCGCCGCCGCGACGAAATGCGCCGGGTGTTACACCTGCCCAGGCCCGGAACGCGCGGGAGAAGCTTTTCTCGTTGCGAAATCCCACCGCCAGCGCGATCTGCTTGATCGGCCGCTCGGTGCGGCGCAACTGCTCGGCCGCCTGCTCATGCCGCACTTCGTCCTTCAGCGCCTGCAGCGAAACGCCTTCTTCCTGCAACTGCCGATGCAGCGTGCGGGCCGACAGGTTCAGGATCGCAGCCAGCGCCTCGGCCGTGGCGGCCTCCCTGCCGCGCGTGCGCAGCAGCTCGCGCACGCGCTGGCCCAGCAGCCGGTCGCGGCGGTACTGCAGCACCGTGAGCGGCAGCGCGCGCCGCAGCATGGTGCGCAGCGCCTGCTCGTCGCGCTGCGGGGGCAAGGCCAGGTAGCGTTCGTCGAAGCTGTAGCTCGCTACCTCGGCACCGAAGCGCAGCGCGCCGCCGAACATCAGTGGATAGGCATCGCGGTGCGGCGGCGCCTCGAAGGGAAAGGCCGCTTCGCGCAGCGAGACCCGCGAGTCGATGACCCAGGAGGCATAGCCGTGCAGGAAGCGCAGGTTCGACACCAGGCAGAACTCGCGCAGGGCGCCGAGCTCGGCCTGCTCCCGGATCGACACCGTCGCCACGCCGCCCGCCACCTTCAGCTCGAGCGCGATTTCCTCGGTCAGGAGCCGGTGGTGCCGGCACCAGCGCTTGATCGCGACCCCGAGGTTGGGCGAGCTCAGCGAGGCGCGGCACAGCATGCCGTAGGTGCCCCAGGGCAGGCGGCGGCTGAACCAGCCGAGCGCCTCGTCGTCGAGTTCCTGCATCGCGAAGCCCGACAGCACCTCGAACTGCGCGGCCGTCACCCGGCCCTGCGCGTTCTTCAGATCGCGCGGCGCAATCTGTGCCTGTGCGAGGGCCTTGGCCGGGTCCATGCCGTAGCGCTCGTAGCCCAGGACGATCGCTCGCACGAAGGCCATGGGCGTGGCGGCGCGGCTGGCCGGCTTGAAGAGCGAAGAGGACATGGAGGAGGGCGGTCTCGGTGACGCAATATGCAACCATTGTGGCGCCAATTGCAACGGCACAGGGCGTAAGCTGCGCCTTCCTGCGCGGGATTTCCGGCGCCAACGACACCGCTTGTGAGGAGACAACCCCATGCATGACCCCGGCCTGAACTTCGACCTGGGCGAGACCATCGATTCGCTGCGCGATGCGATCCAGAACTTCGCCGCCGACGAGATCGCGCCGCGCGCCGCCGACATCGACCGCGAGAACCTGTTCCCGCACGACCTCTGGAAGAAGCTCGGCGAGCTCGGCCTGCACGGCATGACGGTGAAAGAAGAGTACGGCGGCACCGAGCTCGGCTACCTCGCCCACATCGTGGCGATGGAAGAGGTGTCGCGGGCCTCGGCCTCGGTCGGCCTCTCCTACGGCGCGCACTCGAACCTGTGCGTCAACCAGATCCACCGCAACGGCAGCGAGGCGCAGAAGAAGAAGTACCTGCCCAAGCTGGTGAGCGGCGAGCACGTGGGCGCGCTCGCGATGAGCGAGCCCAACGCCGGCTCCGACGTGGTCAGCATGAAGCTGCGCGCCGAGAAGAAGGGCGACCGCTACGTGCTCAACGGCGGCAAGATGTGGATCACCAACGGCGGCGACGCCGACACCTTGGTGATCTATGCCAAGACCGAGCCCGAGATGGGCGCGCGCGGCATGACGGCCTTCATCGTCGAGAAGGGCTTCAAGGGCTTCTCGGCCGGCACCAAGCTCGACAAGCTCGGCATGCGCGGCTCCAACACCTACCCGCTCTTCTTCGACAACTGCGAAGTGCCCGAGGAGAACGTGCTGGGCGGCGAGGGCGCCGGCGCCAAGGTGCTGATGAGCGGCCTCGACTACGAGCGCGCGGTGCTCTCCGGCGGCCCGCTCGGCATCATGGCCGCCTGCATGGACGCGGTGCTGCCCTTCGTGCACGAGCGCAAGCAGTTCGGCCAGAGCATCGGCGAGTTCCAGCTCATGCAGGGCAAGCTGGCCGACATGTACTCGACCTGGCAGGCCACGCGAGCCTATGTATATGCAGTGGGCAAGGCCTGCGACCGCAACGACCATGCGCGCACTTTCCGCAAGGACGCCGCTGGCGCGATTCTCTACTCGGCCGAAAAGGCCACCTGGATGGCCGGCGAGGCGATCCAGGCGCTGGGGGGCGTGGGCTATACCAACGAGTTCCCGGTCGGACGGCTGTGGCGCGATGCCAAGCTGTACGAGATCGGCGCCGGAACCAGCGAGATCCGGCGCATGCTGATCGGCCGCGAACTGTTCGCCGAAACCGCCTGAAGGAGGTTTTCATGTCCCTCACGCGCAGCCTGGCGCAAGGCGCCACCGATGTGCCGCTGATCGAGCAGACCCTCGGCGATTTCCTCGACGACATGGCGGCGCGGCAGGGCGCGCGTGAAGCGCTGGTCAGCGTGCACGAGAGCAAGCGCCTGAGCTACCTCGAACTGCAGCGCGAAGCCGACCGCCTGGCCAGCGCGCTGCTCAACCTCGGGCTCGCGCCCGGCGACCGCGTCGGCATCTGGTCGCACAACAACGTCGCCTGGGTGCTGATGCAGATCGCCACCGCCAAGGTCGGCATCATCCTGGTCAACATCAATCCGGCCTACCGCACCGCCGAGCTCGAATACGCGCTCAACAAGGTGGCATGCAAGGCGCTGGTCACGATGCCGCAGTTCAAGACCAGCGACTACCTCGGCATGCTGCGCGAGCTGGGTCCGGCGCGCCTGCCGCTCTTGAAGCACATCGCCTGGATCGACAAGGAGGGCGCCGGCGACGAGGTGCCGGGTGCGCAGCGCTTCTCCGCGCTGCTGGCGAGCGGCGATCCAGACGATCGGCGCATCGCGCAGATCGGCCGTACGCTCAAGGCCACCGACCCGATCAACATCCAGTTCACCAGCGGCACCACCGGCTTTCCCAAGGGCGCGACGCTCACCCACCGCAACATCCTCAACAACGGCTTCTTCATCGGCGAGTGCATGAAGCTCACGCCGCAAGACCGGCTCTGCATCCCGGTGCCGCTCTACCACTGCTTCGGCATGGTGCTCGGCAACCTGGCCTGCCTCACGCACGGCTCGACCATCGTCTATCCGAACGACGGCTTCGACCCGCTCACCGTGATGCAGACGGTGCAGGCCGAGCGCTGCACCGGCCTGCACGGCGTGCCGACGATGTTCATCGCCGAGCTCGACCATCCGCGCTTCAAGGAGTTCGACTTCAGCACGCTGCGCACCGGCATCATGGCCGGCTCGCCGTGCCCGACCGAGGTGATGAAGCGGGTGGTCGACCAGATGCACTTGCGCGAGATCACCATCGCCTACGGCATGACCGAAACGAGTCCGGTGAGCTGCCAGAGTTCGACCGACACGCCGCTCGAGAAGCGCGTGTCGACCGTCGGCACCGTGCAGCCGCACATCGAGATCAAGATCATCGACCCCGAAACGGGCGAGATCATCGCGCCCGGCGTCTCGGGCGAGTTCTGCACGCGCGGCTATTCGGTCATGCACGGCTACTGGGAAGACGAGGAGAAGACGCGCGAAGCCATCGATGCCGAAGGCTGGATGCACACCGGCGACCTCGCCACCATGGACGCCGAGGGCTACGTCAACATCGTCGGCCGCATCAAGGACCTGGTGATCCGCGGTGGCGAGAACATCTACCCGCGCGAGATCGAGGAATTCCTCTACCGGCATCCGAAGATCCAGGACGTGCAGGTGGTCGGCCTGCCCGACAAGAAATACGGCGAGGAGCTCTGCGCCTGGATCATTCCCAAGCCGGGCCAGGCACTGACGGCCGATGAAGTGCGCGACTTCTGCAAGGGCCAGATCGCGCACTACAAGGTGCCGAAGTACATCCAGTTCGTCACCGAGTTCCCGATGACGGTGACAGGCAAGATCCAGAAGTTCAAGATCCGCGAAGCGATGAAACACCAGCTGGGCCTGGACGAAGAAAAAACCGCATGAGCAAACTCGAAACCAAACTCAACGCCCGTTCCGCCGATTTCCAGGCCAACGCCACCGCGATGCGCGCACTGGTCGACGACCTGCTCGCGCAGTTCGCCAAGGTCCAGGCCGGCGGCGGCGAGGCGGCACGTGCCAAGCACACGGCGCGCGGCAAGCTGCTGCCGCGCGATCGCGTGGCGCAGCTGCTCGACCCGGGCACGCCCTTTCTCGAAGTCGCGCCGCTCGCGGCCCACGCGATGTACCACGGCGCGGCGCCCGGCGCCGGGCTGATCGCCGGCATCGGGCGCGTGAGCGGCGTGGACTGCATGATCGTGTGCAACGACGCGACGGTGAAGGGCGGCACCTACTATCCCGTCACCGTCAAGAAGCACCTGCGCGCGCAGGAGATCGCGGAGCAGAACCGGCTGCCCTGCATCTACCTGGTCGATTCGGGCGGCGCCAACCTGCCGAACCAGGACGAGGTGTTCCCGGACCGCGATCACTTCGGCCGCATCTTCTACAACCAGGCCAACATGAGCGCGCAAGGCATCGCGCAGATCGCGGTGGTCATGGGCTCCTGCACGGCCGGCGGCGCCTACGTGCCGGCAATGAGCGACGAGTCGATCATCGTCAAGAACCAGGGCACCATCTTCCTGGGCGGCCCGCCGCTGGTGAAGGCGGCCACCGGCGAGGTGGTGACGGCCGAGGACCTGGGCGGCGGCGACGTGCACACCCGGCTGTCGGGCGTGGCCGATCACCTGGCGCAGAACGACCTGCATGCACTGGCGCTCGCGCGTTCGGCGGTGAAGAACCTGGATGCAAACCGGGCGCAAGCACCCGGTCCTTCTGTGGCGCGCGCCCCCTGCTATGCGGCGGAGGAGCTCTACGGCGTGATCCCCACCGACACCCGCAAGCCCTTCGACGTGCGCGAGATCATCGCGCGCATCGTCGACGGCAGCGAGTTCCACGAGTTCAAGTCGCGCTTCGGCGCCACGCTGGTCTGCGGTTTCGCCGAGATCGAAGGCATGCCGGTGGGCATCGTCGCCAACAACGGCATTCTTTTCAGCGAATCGGCGCAGAAGGGCGCGCACTTCATCGAGCTGTGCTGCCAGCGCAAGATTCCGCTGGTGTTCCTGCAGAACATCACCGGCTTCATGGTCGGGCGCAAGTACGAGAACGAAGGCATCGCCCGTCATGGCGCCAAGATGGTGACGGCGGTGGCCACCGCCAACGTGCCCAAGTTCACCATCATCATCGGCGGCAGCTTCGGCGCCGGCAACTACGGCATGTGCGGCCGCGCCTACTCGCCGCGCTTCCTCTGGATGTGGCCCAACGCGCGCATCAGCGTGATGGGCGGCGAGCAGGCCGCGAGCGTGCTGGCCACCGTCAAGCGCGACGGCATCGAGGCCAAGGGCGGGCAGTGGAGCGCCGAGGAGGAAGAAGCCTTCAAGTCGCCGATCCGCCAGCAGTACGAGGCGCAGGGCCATCCCTACTACGCGACGGCGCGGCTGTGGGACGACGGCATCATCGATCCGGCCGACACGCGCCGCGTGCTGGCGCTGGGCCTGGCGGCGGCGCGCAACGCGCCGATCCCGGAGCCGAAGTTCGGCATCTTCCGCATGTGAGGCAGAGGCTGTCATGTCGCTTCCGAACTACTTCGCGAGCCTGGGGCGCTACCACGTCTGGGCCACGCACACGCTGCTCGACGCCCATCTGAAAGGGCTGTCCGATGCCGACTGGCATCGCGACTGCGGCCTCTTCTTCCGCTCGGTGCATCGCACGGTCAACCACCTGCTGGTGGCCGACAACATCTGGTACGCGCGCTTCGCCGAAGGCCGCTCGCCGCGCATCCCGCTCGACAGCGAGCTGCACGCCGAGCGCGCCGCGCTGTGCGAGGCGCTGGGCGCGGCGGTGACGCGCTGGAGCCCCTGGCTCGCGACGCTCGCGCCCGAGCGCTACGACGGCGAGCTGGCCTACACGCGCAACAACGGCGAGGAAGTGCGCATCCCCTTCGCGCCGGCGCTCGGCCATGTGTTCAACCACGCGACCCACCATCGCGGCCAGTTGACGGCTGCGCTGACGGCCATGGTCCAGCCGGGGCCCGAGATCGACTGGGTCTTTCTGTTGCAACAAGAGGCACGTTCTCCATGAGCACACCATTCACCACGCTCGACCTCGCAATCGAAGGCGCGGTCGCGCGCATCTGGCTCGACCGGCCCGAGCTGCGCAATGCCTTCGACGACGTGGTCATCCGCGAGCTGGGCGATGCCTTCTCGCAGGCCAGCGCCGCGCCCGATGTGCGCGTCATCGTGCTGGGCGCCAACGGCCCGGCCTTCTGCGCCGGCGCCAATCTCAACTGGATGCGCCGCGCGGCCGACTTCACGCACGAGCAGAACCTGGCCGATGCGGGCGGCCTGGCCGATATGCTGCGCACCATCCACGAGAGCCCGAAGCCGGTGATCGCGCGCGTGCAGGGCGATGTCTATGCCGGCGGCATGGGGCTGGTCGCCGCCTGCGATGTCGCGGTGTCGGTCGACACGGCCTGGTACTGCCTGAGCGAAGTCAAGATCGGCCTGATCCCCGCGACCATCAGCCCCTATGTGCTGCGCGCGATGGGCACGCGCGCGGCGCAGCGCTACTTCCTGACGGCCGAGCGCTTCACTGCGGCGGAGGCGCATCGCATCGGTTTCGTGCACGAGGTGGTGGCAGCCGATGCGCTCGATGCCAAGGTGGCCGAATTGGTGAAGGCCTTCGCCGGCGCGAGTCCGGCGGCCGTGCGCGCCTGCAAGCAATTGATCGCCGATGTCGCCGGCCGCGAGATCGACGATGCGCTGATCGCCAAGACGGTGCAGCGCATCGCCGACATCCGCACCAGCGAAGAAGGCCGCGAAGGCGTGCGGGCCTTCCTGCAAAAGCGCAAGCCCTCATGGCTTGAATCATGAACAGCCTCGACCTGCCGCAACTGCTCGCGCTGTCCGCCGCCATCGGCTGGGCCAGCGGCGTGCGGCTCTACCTGGTCGTGCTGCTGACCGGCCTGGCCGGCTACCTCGGCTGGGTGCAGCTGCCGGGCGGGCTGCAGATGCTCGCGCATCCGGTGGTCATCGCGGCCAGCGGCTTCATGGTTTTCATTGAGTTCTTTGCCGACAAGATCCCGGGCCTCGATTCGCTGTGGGACATGGTGCACACGGCGATCCGCATTCCGGCCGGCGCGGCGCTGGCCGCCAGCGTCTTCGGCACCGACCATGCGGTGATGGCGATCGTGGCTGCGCTGCTGGGCGGCGGCTTCGCGGCCACCGCGCATGCGGCCAAGGCCACCACGCGCGCCGCGATCAACACTTCGCCCGAGCCCTTCAGCAACGTCGGCGCTTCGCTGGTCGAAGACACGCTGGTGCCGGCCGGCCTGTGGCTGGCCGTGGCGCATCCGCTGGTGTTCGCGGTGCTGTTCATCGCCGTGCTCGTGCTCAGCGTGTGGCTGATCCGAAAGAGCTGGCGCTTCCTCAGGGCGCTGTTCGGACGCGTGGCGCGCATCTTCAGCGGACAGCCGGATCCCGGCGTCGTATCCGCGTTCCAGTTCAAGAAAAATCCTCCGGAAGACACCCCTCATGTTTAAGAAGATTCTTATTGCCAACCGCGGTGAAATCGCCTGCCGCGTCGCCGCCACGGCCCGCCGCATGGCCATCCGCACGGTGGCCGTGTACTCCGATGCCGACGCCCATGCCAACCACGTGCGCGCCTGCGACGAATCGATCTACCTGGGCGGCAGCGCGCCGAAAGACAGCTACCTGCGCTGGGAAAAGATCCTCGAAGCGGCCAAGGCTACAGGCGCGCAGGCGGTGCACCCGGGCTACGGTTTCCTGAGCGAGAACGAGGAGTTCGCGCAGGCCTGCGCCGATGCCGGCCTGGTCTTCATCGGCCCGCCGCCTTCGGCCATCAAGGCCATGGGCCTGAAGGCCGAATCCAAGCAGCTGATGGAAAAAGCCGGCGTGCCGCTGGTGCCCGGCTACCACGGCAGCGACCAGAACCCGGACCTGCTGCAGCGCGAGGCCGACCGCATCGGCTACCCGGTGCTGATCAAGGCCAGCGCCGGCGGGGGCGGCAAGGGCATGCGCGTGGTCGAGAGGGCGGTCGACTTCGCGCCCTCGCTGGCTTCGTGCCAGCGCGAGGCCATCAACAGCTTCGGTGACGACGCGGTGCTGATCGAGAAGTACGTGCAGCGGCCGCGCCACATCGAGATCCAGGTGTTCGGCGACACGCAAGGCAACTACGTCTACCTGTTCGAACGCGACTGCTCGGTGCAGCGACGCCATCAGAAGGTGCTGGAAGAGGCGCCGGCGCCGGGCATGACGGAGGCGATGCGCAAGCAGATGGGCGAGGCCGCGGTGGCTGCCGCGCGTGCGGTGAAGTACGTGGGCGCGGGCACGGTGGAGTTCATCGTCGAACAGCGCGGCGATGGCGAAATGAATTTTTTCTTCATGGAGATGAATACGCGCCTGCAGGTGGAGCATCCGGTGACCGAAGCGATCACCGGGCTCGACCTGGTCGAATGGCAGTTGCGCGTGGCCGCGGGCGAAACGCTGCCGCTCGCGCAGGATCAATTGCAGATCCACGGCCATGCGATCGAGGCGCGCATCTGCGCCGAGAACCCGGACAACAACTTCCTGCCCGCCACCGGCACCTTGCACGTTTATCGCAAGCCGCAGGCCACGGCCTTCCAGCGCAGCCGGGTGCGCATCGACGACGGCGTGCGCGAAGGCGGCGTGATCTCGCCCTTCTACGACTCGATGATTGCCAAGCTGATCGTGCACGGCGCCACGCGCGAGGAAGCGCTGGCCCGGCTCGACGCCGCGCTGGCGCAGACGCACATCGTCGGCGTGGCAACCAACGTGCAGTTCCTGCGCGGCATCCTCTGCACCGACTCCTTTGCGAACGCGAAGCTCGACACTGCGCTGATCGAGCGCGAACGCGCGGTGCTGTTCGACCAGGAGCCGCTGGGCCTGCCGCTGGCGGCCGCGGCATCGATCGCGCACACCCTGCTCGAAGAAGCTGCGAGCGCCTCGGCCGACCCCTTCAGCCGCCGCGACGGCTGGCAATCGCACGGCATCGCGCTCAGGCCCTTCGCCTTCGAGTTTCGCGGCGAGCCGCAAAGCGCCGAGCTGAGCTACCTGCACGATGGCGCGCTCGCGCTGTGCGTCGGCGAGGTGTCGGGTCCGCTGGTGATCGGCCGCTTCCCCACGGGCGAGCTCGAGGTCCAGTTCAACGGCCAGCGCCACACCCTGGACGTCTACGAAGACCAGGACACGGCCTACATCTTCGCAGCGCACGGCGCCACGCGGATCGTCGCCATCGACCGCCTGGCCCATGCCGGCGACGTGCACGCGGAGGGCGGCCGGCTCACGGCGCCGATGCCCGGCAAGGTGGTGTCCTTTGCGGTCAAGGCCGGCGACAAGGTCAGCCGCGGCCAGCCGCTCGCGGTGATGGAGGCGATGAAGATGGAGCACACGATCGCAGCGCCGGCGGACGGGACCGTGGAGGAACTCCTCTACATGCCCGGGGATCAGGTCACGGAGGGCGCGGAGCTTCTGCGCATTGCCGCCTGAGCTCACCCCCAGGCTTGCCCACTTCGTGTGGCCGCCAACCCCCTCGCCGGGGGCAACACCAGCGGCCCGGCAAAGCCGGTTCCGCGGTGTTCCCCGAACAGGCCAGGCCTTCCTCGACCTAAGATGCAGGACAAATGCGAATCACCGTCTGCCTCACCGACAACCGCCCCGATGCCTGGATCGAAGGCCTGCGCGCCGCGCTGCCCGAAGCCGTGGTGGAGAACTGGCGTCCCGGCGCACCGCAGGCCGACCACGCCGTGGTCTGGTCGCCGCCGCAGGAATTCATCGACGACCAGCCGCGGCTGCGCGGCATCTTCAACATCGGCGCCGGCGTCGATGCGCTGCTCAAGCTGAAGCTGCCGCCCGAGGCGCAAGTGGTGCGGCTCGACGATGCCGGCATGTCGGTGCAGATGGCCGAGTACGTCTGCCATGCGCTGATCCGGCATTTCCGCGAGTTCGACATCTACGAGGCCGACGCGCGCGAAGGCCGCTGGAGCTTTCGCAAGCCGCGCGAGCGCGAGGACTTCGCGGTCGGCGTAATGGGGCTCGGCGTACTGGGCGAGCGCGTCGCGAAGGCTGTTGCGCAGTTCGAGTTCCCGGTCAACGGCTGGAGCCGTTCGCCCAAGGCCATCGAGGGCCTGCGCTGTTTTGCCGGCGAGGCGGAGTTCGATGCCTTCCTGGGCGCGAGCCGCGTGCTGGTCAACCTGCTGCCGTTGACGGAGGCCACGCGCGGCATCCTGAACCGCGAGAACCTGTCGCGCCTGAACGGCGGCGGCCCCGGCGGCTACCTGATCAACGTCGCACGCGGTGCGCACCTGGTGGAGGCCGACCTGATCCCGCTGCTCGACAGCGGCCAGCTGGCCGGCGCGACGCTCGACGTGTTCGAGGTCGAGCCCCTGCCCGCGGAGCACCCGTTCTGGCGCCATCCGAAGATCACGGTGACGCCGCACGGTTCCGCGCGCACGGTGCGCGAGGCCTCGATCGCCCAGATCGCCGGCAAGATCCGCGCGGTCGAGCTCGGTGAGCCTATTGCGGGCGTGGTCGGGCGTGAGCGTGGATACTGATGCGCTCCGTGAGGCAAGCATGAAACTTCCATCCAAAGTCAAGATCGTCGACGTCGGCCCGCGCGACGGCCTCCAGAATGAGAAGCAGCCGGTATCGGCCGAGATCAAGATCGGCCTGGTGCACCGGCTGCAGGATGCGGGCCTGAAGGAGATCGAGGTCACCAGCTTCGTCTCCCCCAAGTGGGTCCCGCAGATGGCCGACAACGCCGAAGTGATGCACGGCATCCGGCGCAAGCCCGGCGTGCGCTACTCGGTACTGACGCCGAACATGAAGGGCTTCGAGGCCGCGATGGCGGCGCCTCGCGAGGAATGGCCCGACGAGATCGTGGTCTTCGGCGCCGCCAGCGAGGCCTTCAGCCAGAAGAACATCAACTGCTCGATCGCCGAGAGCATCGAGCGCTTCCGCCCTGTGGTCGAGGCGGCGCGCGAAAAAGGAATCTACGTGCGCGGCGCGATGTCGTGCACGGTGGGCTGCCCCTACGAGGGCGAGATCGCGCCCTCGCGCGTCGACATGCTGGCCGGGCTCATGAAGGGCATCGGCGTGCAGCATGTGGGCGTGGCCGACACCATCGGCGTCGGCACGCCGGTCAAGGTGCAGCGCGCGCTCGAGGCGACGCTCAAGCACTACGGCATCGACGATGTCTCCGGCCACTACCACGACACCTACGGCCAGGCCCTCTCCAACACGCTCGCGAGCCTGGAGATGGGCGTGTGGCAGTTCGACACCTCCTCGGCCGGGCTCGGCGGCTGCCCATATGCCAAGGGCGCGACCGGCAACGTCGCGACCGAGGACGTGGTCTACATGCTGCACGGCATGGGCATCGAGACCGGCATCGATCTGGACTTGCTGATCGACGCCGGCGTCTACATCAGCGAGGCCCTGGGACGCGAGCCGAACTCGCGCGCGTCGAAGGCGCTCCGTATCAAGAGGGCGGCATGAGCGTCGCCGGGCCGCCCCAAGACGCGAAGGCCCCCTCGGGGGCAGCGCAGCACACGAAGTGGCAAGCGTGGGAGCACCATGATGTGCGGTGCTGAACTCAACGGCTTGCCCGATGGCGTCCAGCGCGTCGCGCGCCTGCTGCAGGACAAGGGCCATCCCCATGCGCCGCAGATGCTCGACGATGCCTGCCGCACCGCGCAGCAGGCGGCGGATGCGCTGGGCATCGCGCTGGGGCAGATCGCCAAGAGCATCGTGTTCCGCCGCAAGAGCGACGACACGGCGGTGCTGATCGTGACCTCGGGCGACAAGCGCGTGGACGAGAAGAAGGTGGAGGCGCTGGTCGGCAAGCTGGGCCGTGCCGACGCCGATTTCGTCAAGAGCACGACCGGCTTCTCGATCGGCGGCGTCTCGCCCTTCGCGCATGCGACGCCGCCGGTGATGCTGATCGACCGCGAGCTGTTCCGCTTCGAGGACGTCTGGGCCGCGGCAGGCCATCCGCACGCGGTGGTGCGGCTGCGCCCGCACGATCTCGAAGGACTGACCGGCGCGCCGGTGGCGGACGTGGTGTGAGCACCGTTGCCTCGCCTTGCACCTCGGTGTGCCGCATGAACGCAAGGAGCGGCCTGTGCGAGGGCTGCCTGCGCACGCTCGACGAAATCGCAGGCTGGAGCCGCATGGACGACGCGGCCAAGGAGGCCGTCTGGCTGCGCATCGAGGAACGAAAGGCGGCCCACCCCGACAAGGCGGAATGCCCATGAAGCACATCACCTTCTACCTCGACTTCATCTCGCCCTACGCCTGCCTGGCTTTCGAGCATCTGCCGCGGGCGCTCGAAGGCCTGAGCTACAGCGTGGCCTACCGGCCGGTGCTGCTCGGCGCGCTGCTCAAGCACCATGGCCAGCTCGGGCCGGCCGAGATTCCGGCCAAGCGGGCCTGGACCTACCGCCACGTGCTGTGGCTGGGCCAGGCGAACGGCATCGCGATCGAGATGCCGGCTTCGCATCCCTACAACGCGCTGCCGCATCTGCGCCTCGCGCTGGCCACCACGCCGGACGGCGACATCAACCGCCATGTGGCCGAAACCATCTTCCGCGACATCTGGCAGGGCGGCGGCGAAGCGGGCGATGCCACGCGCCTGGCCGCGCTCGCCGCGCGGCTGAAGCTGGTGCGCGACGGCGGCGGCGACGAGGTCAAGGCCCAGCTCAAGACCAACACCGACGAGGCCGTGGCGAGCGGCGTGTTCGGCGTGCCGGCCTATGCGGTCGACGGGCGCCTGTTCTGGGGCTTCGACGGCCTCGCCATGCTGCGCGCCTACCTCGCCGGCGATGCCTGGTTCTCCGGCTCGCAATGGGACGGCGCCGGCCAGCAACCTTCGCTGCTGCGCAGCAATCGCTGAATTTCTTACAAGCTGAAACGCGCGCCTCGGGTTTCACCTTAAACCGTCAGCATCGATTCAGTTTGGCGAAAGCCCTGGGTCAGTCGCCGCTCCAACAATCGCCGCACGTCCCACGCCGTGGGCCGAACATTCCACAGGAGACGACGAAATGGCAGCCACACTTGATTCGCGGGGAAGGCCGATGCCTGTACCCCGGCCCATGTCCTCGGAGGAGAAGAAAGTCATCTTCGCCTCCTCCCTCGGCACCGTATTCGAGTGGTACGACTTCTATCTCTACGGCTCGCTCGCTGCGATCATCGCCAAGCAGTTCTTCAGCGGCCTGGATGCCGGCGCGGCCTTCATCTTCGCGCTGCTGGCCTTCGCGGCAGGCTTCCTGGTTCGGCCCTTCGGCGCCATCGTGTTCGGCCGCCTCGGCGACATGATCGGGCGCAAGTACACCTTCCTGGTGACCATCCTGATCATGGGCTTGTCGACCTTCATCGTCGGCCTCCTGCCCAGCTACGCGACCATCGGAGTCGCGGCGCCGGTGATCCTGATCGCGCTGCGCATGCTGCAGGGCCTCGCGCTCGGCGGCGAGTACGGCGGTGCCGCCACCTATGTGGCCGAGCACTCGCCGCACGGCAAGCGCGGTGCCTACACCTCGTGGATCCAGACCACGGCCACGCTCGGCCTGTTCCTGAGCCTCTTGGTCATCCTCGGCGTGCGCACCTGGATCGGCGAACAGGCCTTCATGGACTGGGGCTGGCGCATTCCGTTCCTGGTCTCGATCGCGCTGCTCGCCATCTCGGTGTGGATCCGGCTCTCGCTCTCCGAATCGCCGGCCTTCCAGAAGATGAAGGCCGAGGGCAAGACCTCGAAGGCGCCGCTGTCCGAATCCTTCGGCCAGTGGAAGAACCTCAAGATCGTGATCCTGGCGCTTGTCGGCCTCACCGCCGGCCAGGCCGTGGTCTGGTACACGGGCCAGTTCTATGCGCTCTTCTTCCTGACGCAGCAGCTCAAGGTGGACATCACCACCGCCAACCTGATGATTGCCGCATCGCTCCTGATCGGCACGCCCTTCTTCGTGCTGTTCGGCACGCTGTCGGACAAGATCGGCCGCAAGCCGATCATCATGGCCGGCTGCCTGCTGGCCGTGGTCACCTACTTCCCGGTCTTCAAGATGCTGGCCGAAGCGGCCAATCCTGATCTGGCCCGCGCACAGGCGACTGCCGCCGTGACGGTGACGGCCGATCCCGCGACCTGCTCCTTCCAGGGCAATCCGGTGGCGCGCGAAATCGACTTCAGGAGTTCCTGCGACATTGCCAAGCGCTACCTGGCGCAGAACTCGGTGAGCTACGAGAACCTTGCCGGCGCGCCGGGCTCGAAGGCGATCGTGAAGATCGGCGACAAGACCATCGAAGCGCCGACCGGCACGGTGGTGAGCTCGAAGTTCGACGAGGCCTCTTCCAAGTCTATCGCGGCGTTCAAGAAGAGCATCGGCGACGACCTGAAGGCCGCGGGCTATCCCGCCAAGGCCGACCCGGCCAAGATGAACAAGCTGCTGATCGTCGCGATCCTGAGCTACCTCGTGATCCTGGTCACGATGGTGTACGGGCCGATCGCCGCGATGCTGGTGGAACTGTTCCCCACGCGCATCCGCTACACCTCGATGAGCCTGCCGTATCACATCGGCAACGGCTGGTTCGGCGGTCTGCTGCCGCCCATCTCCTTCGCCATCGTGGCCAGCACCGGCAACATGTTCAACGGCTTGTGGTATCCGATCGTGATCGCCGCGATGACGCTGGTCATCGGCACGCTGTTCATCCGCGAGACCAAGGACGTCGACATCTACGCCAACGACTGAACCGGAGGGCTTCGGCCCTCTGTTCAACAAAGGGGCTTCGTGCCGGCACGGCACGAGGCCTTTTTCTTGAACATCTTCTGGAGACTCAACCCATGTGGAAACTTGCCGTCGGCTTCGTCATCTTCGCCGCCATCGCCCTGTTCGTGATCATGCAAGCGGGGGACAAAGTCGACATGTCGGGCGAGACGCACAGCGGCGACGTCACGCACGCCCCCGAACCCGCCAAACAAAAGTAGCCGGCCCAGAAATAGCCAGCCTTCAGGCTGGCTTACCTTTTGAATTTTCCGTCGCTGATGATCGACAGATCGGCGAAATCGATCCCCGAGTGGTCCTGCGGCGAATAGCTCACCTCCAGGCCGCCGCCCAGGTCGAGACTGCGGATGCTTTCGAGCGCGGCCAGCACCTTGGCGCGGGTCGGCTTCGGCCCGGCGCGGCGCAGGGCCTCGACCAGCACCTTGGCCGAGGCGAAGCCTTCCAGCGCGGCCGGCGAGAGCTCGTTCTGCCCCTTGGCGCGCGCCAGTGCCAGCGCTTCCTTGACCATCGGATGGCCGATCGAGCGCTCGTTGGGGAACACCTGCGTCACGATCACGCCGCGGCTCGCGTCGCCCAGCTGCTTGATGAAGCCCGATGAGGCGTTGTTGGACAGCGTGACCACCTGGGCTGCCGAGCCCGCCGCGCGCAGCGCCTTGACGCCTTCGACCACCACGGTGCCCGAGCCGATCCACACCACGGCCTGGGCGTTGGCGGCCGTGATCTTCGGCACGATGGCCGCGTAGTCGGGCTTGTCGCGGTCGGCCGGCACCGTCACTGCGGGCGTCGCCTTGGCCTTGTTGAAGCCGTTCATCGCGCCTTCGAGCGCGTCCTGGCCGAAGGAGTCGGTCACGTGCACCACCGCGATCCGGCTCACGCCGATGGTGAGCAGGTGCGCCACCGCCTTCTCGGCCTCGCGCTGGTAGCTCGAACGCACGTTGAACACGTGCCTCTGCACCGGCTTGTGCAGCACCATGGCGCCGGTAGAGGGGCCGATCAGCGCCACATCGTTCTTGTCGAGCCACGGAATGATGGCCTGCGAATGCGGCGTGCCGCGGCTCATGAACAGGGCCACCACCTTCTTGTCCTCGATCAGCACGCGGGCGTTCTCGCCCGCCCGCTTGACGTCGAAGCCGTCGTCCATGCGCAGCACCTCGATCTTTTCGCCGCCGATGCCGCCCTGGGCATTGGCCGCATCGATCACCAGCTGCGCGCCGGCGATCGTCTCGTTGACGCTGGCGGCCACCGAGCCGGTCATGCCGGCCGTCTGGCCAATCAGGATCTGGGCGCCGGCGCTCATGGTGCCGAGCGCCAGCACGACGGCCGTGCAAAGCACGCGCATCTTGTTCATGGAAGACCTTAGTGAGGAGTGGAAACGGGAAAAGCGTCTATTTGTTACCGACTGACGCTTTGGTCTTATTCGGGAAAACCCCTGGCTTCCGACCGGCCATGTGCAGCTTTGCACGAAGCCCGCGCCGGCTTCCTAGAATGTCTGCCCCACCCCCAAGGCACTCATGACACAGGGCTCCATCCGGATTCGCGGTGCACGTCAGCACAATCTCCAGAACCTCGACCTCGATATCCGCACCGGCGAGATGACGGTGGTCACCGGCCCGAGCGGCTCGGGCAAGTCGAGCCTGGTGTTCGACACGCTCTATGCCGAGGGCCAGCGCCGCTATGTCGAAACCTTCTCGGCCTATGCGCGGCAATTCCTCGACCGCATGGACAAGCCGGCGGTCGACAAGGTGGAGGGCGTGCCGCCCGCCATCGCGATCGACCAGACGAACCCGGTGCGCTCCTCGCGCTCGACCGTCGGCACGATGACCGAGCTCAACGATCACCTGAAGCTGCTGTTCGCACGCGCGGCCCAGCTGTTCGACCGCGAGACCGCGCTGCCGGTGCGCCATGACTCGCCCGACACCATCTACGCCGAACTCGTGTCGCGCGCGGCCGCAGCCGGCGATCCCCGCGTGGTTCTCACCTTTCCGGTCGAACTGCCGGCCAGCGCCACGGCCGAAGAGGTGACGCAATGGCTGTCGGCCAGCGGCTTCACGCGCGTGCAGGCCGAGCGCGAGATCGCCACGCCGACCGGGCCGCGCAAGGTGCTGGACGTGGTGGCCGACCGTTTCCGCATCGCCGGTGCGGAAAGAGCGCGCGTGATCGAGGCGATCGAGGTCGCGCTCAAGCGCGGCAGCGGGCGGCTCACGGTCTACGCGCTGGCGGCGGAGGAGGGGGCGGCGTCGGAGATCTGGAGGTTCTCGACCGGCCTGCATTGCCCCGAAAGCGACATCCGCTACGGCGACCCGATTCCGTCGATGTTCTCCTTCAACTCGGCCGTGGGCGCCTGCGAGACGTGCCGCGGCTTCGGCCGCGTGATCGGCGTCGACCTCGGCCTCGTGATCCCGAACGACAAGCTCACGCTGCGCGCCGGCGCCATCAAGACGATCCAGACGCCGGCCTGGAAGGAAGCGCAGGACGACCTGATGCGCCATGCCGAGGCCGCCGGCATTCCGCGCGACACGCCGTGGAACAAGCTCACGCCCGAGCAGCAGGCCTGGGTGATCGAGGGCTCGCCCAACTGGAAGGGCAAGTGGAACCAGCAGTGGTACGGCGTGCGCCGCTTCTTCGGCTACCTGGAAAGCAAGGCCTACAAGATGCACATCCGCGTGCTCTTGTCCAAGTACCGCAGCTACACGCCGTGCCCCACCTGTGCCGGCGCGCGCCTCAAGCTCGAGAGCCTCTTGTGGCGCATCGGCACGAAGGAAGATGCCGATGCGGTGCTCGAGCCATCCAAGCGCTTCATGCCGGTCGGCGTGAAGTGGTCGCGCGAGCAGCTGGAGGCGCTGCCGGGCTTGTGCCTGCACGACCTGATGCTGCTGCCGATCGAGCGGCTGCGCCGCCTGTTCGATCGCATCGAAAGCCATGGCAACAGCAGCACCGTCAGCGACGGCGACGTGCAGGCGCTCAAGCTGCTCTTCGAAGAAATCACCACGCGCCTGCGCTACCTGCACGACGTCGGCATCGGCTACCTCACGCTCGACCGCCAGAGCCGCACGCTCAGCGGCGGCGAGGTGCAGCGCATCAACCTCACGACTGCGCTCGGCACCTCGCTGGTCAACACGCTGTTCGTGCTCGACGAGCCCAGCATCGGGCTGCATCCGCGCGACATGAACCGCATCACCGAGGCCATGCTGCGCCTGCGCGACGCCGGCAACACGCTGGTGGTGGTGGAGCATGACCCGGCCGTGATGCTGGCCGCCGACCGCGTGATCGACATGGGCCCGGGCCCCGGCGTGCGCGGCGGGCAGATCGTGTTCGACGGCAGCACCGATGCGCTGCGCGACGCCGAGACGCTCACCGGCCAGTACCTCGGCGGGCGCAAGCAGATCGGCATGGGCTTCCGCCGGATGGTGAGCGAGAACACGCCGCGCCTCATCCTCGAAGGCGTGCGCGAGCACAACCTGCGCAACATTACGGTCGAGCTGCCGCTCGCGCGGCTGGTGTGCATCACCGGCGTCAGCGGCTCGGGCAAGTCGACCCTGATCCAGGACGTGCTGGCCCCCGCGCTGATGCGCCATTTCGGCCGCGCGACCGAATCGCCCGGCGCGCACGACCGCATGCTCGGCGCCGATCACCTGAGCGAGGTGGTCTTTGTCGACCAGTCGCCGATCGGCAAGACGGCGCGCTCCAACCCCGCGAGCTACGTCGGCGCCTGGGACGCGATCCGCGAGATCTTCGCGACCGCGGCGCTCTCGCGCCAGCGCGGCTACACCGCATCGAAGTTCAGCTTCAACAGCGGCGACGGGCGTTGCCCGACCTGCGGCGGCTCGGGCTTCGAGCACGTGGAGATGCAGTTCCTCTCGGACGTCTACCTGCGCTGCCCCGACTGCGACGGCAAGCGCTACCGGCCGGAGATCCTCGAGGTGACGATCGAGCGCGCCGAGCGCAGCTTCAACGTCGCCGACGTGCTCGATCTCACCGTGGCCGAGGCCGCCGCAATCTTCGCGAACGACCGCGAGGTGTTGCGCGTGCTGCAGCCGATCGCCGACGTCGGCCTGGACTACGTCAAGCTCGGCCAGCCGGTGCCCACGCTCAGCGGCGGCGAAGCCCAGCGCCTCAAGCTGGCGGGCTTCCTCGCCGAGGCGGCCAAGAACGGCAGCGCGAGCAAGCAGCCGCTGGCACGCAAGGGCACGCTGTTCCTGTTCGACGAGCCGACCACCGGCCTGCACTTCGACGACATCGCGCGCCTGATGCGCGCGCTGCGCAAGCTGCTCGATGCGGGGCATTCGCTGGTCGTCATCGAGCACAACCTCGACGTCATCCGCGCCAGCGACTGGCTGATCGACCTCGGCCCCGAAGGCGGCGAGGGCGGCGGACAGGTGGTGGCGGTCGGCACGCCGGAGCAGGTGCGCGAGAACCGCGCCTCGCTCACCGGCGCCGCGCTGCTCGACTACGACCTCGCCGTCGGCCCCGGCGCCTACAAGGTGGCGGAACGCGCGGCGCGCTCGTATGCGGCGCGCGTGCAGCCGGTCGTGGGACGCGATGCGATCCAGATCGTCAACGCGCGCGAGCACAACCTCAAGAACCTCTCGGTCGATATCCCGCGCGGCAAGTTCAGCGTGGTCACGGGCGTGAGCGGCTCGGGCAAGTCCACGCTGGCCTTCGACATCCTGTTCAACGAAGGGCAGCGGCGCTATCTCGAATCGCTCAACGCCTATGCGCGCAGCATCGTGCAGCCGGCCGGGCGACCGGAGGTCGATGCGGTCTACGGCATTCCGCCGACGGTCGCGATCGAGCAGCGGCTCTCGCGCGGCGGCCGCAAGAGCACCGTCGGCACCACCACCGAGGTCTGGCACTTCCTGCGCCTGCTCTACGTCAAGCTCGGCATCCAGCATTGCGTCCATGACGGCGCCGCGGTGCAGCCGCAGACGCCCGACAGCATCGCGGCGCAGCTGCTCAAGAACTTCAAGGGCCAGCACGTCGGCCTGCTGGCGCCGCTGGTGAGCAACCGCAAGGGCGTCTATACCGAGCTGGCCGACTGGGCGCGCCCGCGCGGCTACACCCACCTGCGGGTGGACGGCGAATTCCTGCCCACCACCGGCTTTCCGCGCATCGACCGCTTCAAGGAGCACAGCATCGAGCTGCCGGTGGCCAGCCTCGACGTGCTGCCTTCGGAAGAGACCGCGCTGCGCCAGGCCCTGGCCAAGGCGCTCGAGCACGGCAAGGGCGTGGTGCACGTGCTGAGCGAACTGACCGGGCTGCGCGGCGCCATGATGGCCAACGCGCCGACCGGCGGCATCGGCCGCACGCATGTGTTCTCCACGCTGCGCGCCTGCCCGGTCTGCAGCACCAGCTACGCGGAGCTCGATCCGCGCCTCTTCTCCTACAACAGCAAGCACGGCTGGTGCCCCGACTGCGTGGGCACCGGCGTCAAGCTCACCAGGGAACAGCGCAAGGTGTTCGACGACTCGGTGATGGCCGACGACCAGAAGGGGCGCGAGCAGACCTTCGCCGAGCCCGAGGCGGAGGACGTGGGCGATGTCGTTTGCCCGACCTGCGAGGGGTCGCGGCTCAATGCGACGGCGCGGGCGGTCTTGTTTGGGGGCGGGCTTGCCCCTCACCCCAACCCTCTCGCCGGCGGGGAGAGGGAGCCGAAGCCCGCATGGCTCCCTCTCCCGCTGGCGGGAGAGGGTTGGGGTGAGGGCGGCATCGGCATCACGCAGCTGGCGCGCATGAGCGTGACCGACATCCGCATCTGGTTCGAGCATCTGGCGCTCAGCGGCCGCGAAGCCGAGATCGCGCGCGATCTGGTGCCGGAGATCAAGAGCCGCCTCGAGTTCCTCGAAGAGGTGGGCCTCGGCTACCTCACGCTCGACCGCGGCGCGCCGACGCTTTCGGGCGGCGAGGCGCAGCGCATCCGCCTCGCGGCGCAGCTCGGCAGCAACCTGCAGGGCGTGTGCTATGTGCTCGACGAGCCCACCATCGGGCTGCACGCGCGCGACAACCAGATCCTGCTCGACGCGCTGCACAAGCTGGGCGACAAGGGCAACACCCTGGTGGTGGTCGAGCACGACGAGGACACCATCCGCCGCGCCGACCACATCATCGACATCGGCCCCAGCGCCGGCAAGCGCGGCGGCCGGCTGGTCGCCGAGGGCTCGGTGGCCGACCTCGAGCGCGCGGGCGATTCGCAGACCGGCCGCTATCTGCGCGACGCGATCAGGCATCCCCTGCAGCCGCGCCGTCCGGTGCCGGCGCCCGAGCCCGGCGCGCCCGACTGGCTCACGGTGCGCGGCGCCGACCTGCACAACCTGCAGGAGGTCACGGTCTCGCTGCCGCTGCACCGGCTGGTCGCGGTGACGGGCGTCAGCGGCTCGGGCAAGTCGACGCTGGCGCGCGACGTGCTGCTGGCCAACGTGTATGCGGTCGTGGTCCAGCGCATGACCAAGGCCGGCCGCGACGCCGACGCCGCGGGCAAGCGCCCCGCCTGGGCGGGCTGCAAGGGTGTCGAGGGCTACGAGACCATCGACCGCGTGCTGGAGGTCGACCAGACCCCGATCGGCAAGACGCCGCGCAGCTGCCCGGCCACCTACATCGGCTTCTGGGACACCATCCGCAAGCTGTTCGCCGACACGCTCGAAGCCAAGGCGCGCGGCTACGGGCCGGCGCGCTTCAGCTTCAACACCGGCGAGGGCCGCTGCCCCGGCTGCGAGGGCGCCGGCGTGCGCACCATCGAGATGAGCTTCCTGCCCGACGTCAAGGTGGCTTGCGAGGTCTGCCACGGCGCGCGCTTCAATCCCGAGACGCTGGCCGTCAGCTGGCGCGGCAAGAGCATCGGCGACGTGCTGCAGATGGAGGTCGATGAGGCGGTCGAATTCTTTGCCACCATGCCCAACATCAGCCATCCGCTGCAACTGCTCAAGGACGTGGGGCTGGGCTATCTCACGCTGGGCCAGCCTTCGCCGACGCTTTCCGGCGGCGAAGCCCAGCGCATCAAGCTCGTGACCGAGCTCAGCAAGGTGCGCGACGACGTCACTCGCCGCGGCAACAAGGCGCCGCACACGCTCTATGTGCTCGACGAGCCGACCGTCGGCCTGCACATGGCCGACGTCGAGAAGCTGATCCATGTGCTGCACCGGCTGGTAAACGGCGGCCACAGCGTGGTGGTGATCGAGCACGACCTCGACGTGATCGCCGAGGCCGACTGGCTGATCGACCTCGGCCCCGAAGGCGGCAACGGCGGCGGGCGCGTGGTCGCGGCGGCGCCGCCCGAGGAGGTGGTGAAGCTGCGCACGCACACCGGCGTGGCGCTGGCGCCGGTGCTGGCGCGCGGGGCCGGCAGGCATGAAGTGCTGCAGCTGCCCGTGCCGGCGCCGGCCCTGCCGGTCCGGGCGCGCAAGGAGGCCTGATGCTCACCGTCTACAACGACCAGCACGTGCTGCACCACGGCAAGGTGGAGATGTTCCGCGGCGAGCTGGTGCCCTGCTTCGAGGTGCCGGCGCGCGCCGACTACGTGCTGCGGGAACTGAAGGAGCGCGGGCTCGGCCCGATCGAAGGCCCCGCCGAGTTCGACGAGGCGGCCATCGCGCGCGTCCATGCGCCGCGCTATCTCGACTTCCTCGCCTGCGCCTGGGACGAATGGGTCGCGCTCGATCCGGCCAATGCGGCCCGCGATGCGCTGCCCTCGTACTGGCCGATCCGTACCTTCCGCTCCGACGTGCTGCCGGCGAGCTTCCCGGCGCGCCTGGGCTTGTTCTCGTACGACTCGGGCTCGCCGCTCACCGCCGGCACCTGGACGGCGGCGCGGGCCGGTGCCGGCTGTGCGCTCTCCGCCGCGGCGCATGTGCTGCGCGGCGAGCGCGCCGCCTTCGCGCTCACGCGTCCGCCGGGCCACCACGCGGGCGCCGATTTCTTCGGCGGCTACTGCTTCCTCAACAACGCGGCGATCGCGGCCCAGGCGCTGCGCGACGCCGGCGTCGAACGGGTCGCGGTGCTGGACATCGACTACCACCACGGCAACGGCACGCAGGCCATCTTCTACGAGCGCGCCGACGTGCAGTTCAGCAGCATCCACGGCGACCCGCACACCGAGTACCCCTACTACCTAGGCTATGCCGACGAAGAGGGCGCCGGCGCAGGGCAGGGTTTCAACCGCAATCTGCCGCTTGCGCGCGGCACCGGCTTCGCGCGCTGGCGCGAAGCGTTGCAGAGCGCGCTGCGCGGCATCGCGGATTTCCGAGCGGGCGCGCTGGTGGTATCGCTCGGGCTCGACACCTTCGAGGGCGATCCGATCGCCGGCTTCAAGCTCGCCACGCCCAACTACCTGCGCATCGGCGAAGACCTGGCGGGCGCCGGCCTGCCGACGGTGTTCGTCTTCGAGGGCGGCTATGCGGTCGCCGAGGTCGGCACCAACGCGGTCAATGTGCTCGACGGCTTCATGCAGCGCGCCGGCTGAGCGGCGGCGCTGACGCCTGCGCGACGCGCCCCGGGGTGAAACCCGATTGCCCTCGCGGCGAGTGCGCTGCCAAATGGCGGCCCCTGCAATCCGGAGCCCTCCTCATGTTTCGTCGTTCCCTCTTGTGCCTTGCCCTGCTCGGCTTCGCGACCACAGCCGCCCATGCGCAGGCCTTCCCGAGCCGGCCCATCAAGCTGGTGATCGCCTTTCCCGCGGGCGGCCCGACCGACATCACGATGCGGCAGCTGGCCGAGAACGCCTCGAAGATCATCGGCCAGCAGGTCGTGGTCGAGAACAAGCCCGGCGCCGGCGGAACGCTGCCCGCGCAGGCGCTGCAGACCGCGCCTGCCGACGGCTACACCATCGCCCAGATCCCGCTCGGCGTGTTCCGGCTGCCCTACACGACCAAGATCAACTGGGATCCGGTCAAGGACATCAGCTACGTGATCAACGTCACCGGCTACGCCTTCGGCATCGTCGTGCCGGCCGACAGTCCGCTCAAGACATGGAAGGACTTCGTCGCCTATGCCAAGGCCAATCCCGGCAAGCTGACCTATGGCTCGACCGGCAACCTGACCAGCCCCCACCTCACCACCGAGCTGATCGCGCAGAAGGCCGGCATCGAGCTGCAGCACGTGCCCTACAAGGGCAGCGCCGACCTGATGCTCGCCGTGCTCAGCGGCCAGCTGATGGCTGCGGCCGACAGCACTGGCTTCGCGCCGCAGGTCGAGGCAGGCAAGCTGCGCGTGCTCAACACCTGGGGCGAGAAGCGGCTGGCCAAGTTCCCCGATGCGCCGACGCTGAAGGAGCTGGGCCTGGACATCGTGCAGAACTCGCCCTTCGGCATCGGCGCGCCCAAGGGCACGCCGCCCGAGGTGGTGAAGAAGCTGCACGATGCCTTCAAGCAGGCGATGGAAGAGCCCAGCTATGTGGCCTCGCTGGGCCGCTACGACATGCTGCCGATCTACATGAGCTCGACCGACTACACGAAGTTCGCGCAGACCACCTTCACGCGCGAGAAGGCGCTGATCGAGAAACTGGGGCTCGCCAAGCCGCAGTGAGCGCCCCGTGACCGAATCGCTGCACGTCGTCTGCCCGCATTGCCACACGACCAACCGTGTGCGCAGCGCGCAGCTGGCCAGCGCGCCCGACTGCGGCAGCTGCCACAAGCCCTTGTTCGTCGGCCATTCGACGGCGCTGGATGACGCTTCCTTCGAGCGCCACGTGGGCCGCAATCAGATCCCGGTGCTGGTCGACTTCTGGGCACCGTGGTGCGGCCCCTGCATCCAGATGGCGCCCGCCTTCGAACAGGCGGCGACCCAGCTCGAACCTCGGTTCCGCCTGGCCAAGGTCGACACCGAGGCCTTGCCGGCGCTGGGCGCGCGCTTCGGCATCCGCAGCATTCCGACCTTGGCGCTGTTCAGCGGCGGACGCGAGATCGCGCGCCAGGCCGGCGCGATGGGCACGGCCGACATCATCCGGTGGACGGAGGCGCAACTGCAGCGCTGATGCAACAATCCGGGCTTCCTTTGGAGGGGAAGCCAGATGCCTGAAGATGCGCGTCCGAATCGCCGGACACGGATTCGCGCGGCCTTGACCGCTCTCGCGCTGTTCGCAGGCAGCGCGGCGGCGCAGACCGCGCAAGCCGCCGAGCAAGGCGAACTCGCCAACCATCCGTGGGTCGTGCCGCCGCCCAACTGGTCGCCCGAGGCCTACTTCACCAACCTCAGGGATGGCGCCAAGCTCGAGTCGCCCTTCGTCGCGCGCTTCGGCCTCTCGATGCGCGGCATCGTGCCGGCCGGCAAGACCGCCGGCCAGGCTGGGCATCACCACTTGCTGATCAACCAGCCGCTGCCGCTCGATTTCAAGAAGCCGCTGCCCTTCACCGACCAGTACATCCATTTCGGCAAGGGCCAGATGGAGACCGTGGTCGACCTGCCGCCTGGCACGTACTCGCTGCGCCTGGTGCTGGCCGACCAGGGGCACATTCCGTACTTCGTCTATAGCAAGCCGCTGAAGCTCACGGTCAGCAAGCAGAACAAGGGCGTGGCGCCGGCCAGCGTTCTGGGCGAACCGCGCATCGAGATCCTGAGCCCGGCCGATCGCAGCACGGTGCAGCTGCCGTTGCGCGTGCAGCTGCATGCGAGCGGCTACAACGTGTCGCATGCCGCGCCGAAGCTGCCGGACACGGGCCACTTCCGCCTGACGCTGGAGCGACCGGGGCAGAAGGCCGAAGTCATCGAGCTCGACCGCGGGCAGACCGAGCTCTGGCTGAATCCGCCCAAGGGCAGCTACAGCGCGCGGCTCGAACTGCTCAACAACGCCGACGGGAAGGCGATGGCGCGCCTCAAGCCGGTCGCTTTCAGCGTGCCTTGAGCACGGCCGCCGCCACTTGCGCGAAGCCGGCGCCGCGTTCGCCGGCGCTGATGTAGCGCGGCAGCGTCGTCAGCCTCGATTCGAAGCGGCGGATGTTGGCCACGCCCACGCTGTGCGGGAAGCGCTCGAACATCAGCACGTCGTTGGTCGAGTCGCCCACGTAGACCCAGCGATCGAGCTCGGCCCCAAGGTCGCGGCCGAAGAGCTCGCGCACGATCCAGCAGGCGCTGACCCACTTGTTGTGGTCGCCGAACCAGCCGTTGATGTGGATCGAACTCACGGTCGCGTTCATGCCTTCGGCACGCATGATCTGCACCGCCTGCGCGATCTGCGCTTCGTCCAGATGGGCGAACTCGCTGTGGTCGATCGCGATGTCGGTTTCGCGACCCGGCGAGTCGGTGGCGCGCCGTGCACCCGGCACTTCGCGCTCGACACGCGCGAGGGCCTGCTGCATGCGCGCGAGGTGGACGGCGCGCGTCGCGGTGTCCTGGCGATAGCGCTTCTCGACTTGGCCCACAGGCGAAGCCACGAGCGCGACCGCGCCGTTCTCGGCAACCATTGCATCGACCGGCCAGACCGGCGCGAAGGGCTCGCACCAGCCCACCGAACGGCCGGTGATCGCGACCACCGCGAGGCCGGCGGCCTTCAGCGCCTCCAGCGCTTGAAGCGCATCGGGCGTGATCGCGCCCTCCGTGGTCAGCGTGTCGTCGATGTCGGTGAGGACGCCTGCGATCCGCCGGCGATCTTCGGTGGGCCATGCGCTCAGTGGGAGCATCAGCCGGCCGTTTGAAGTGCCAGCCCCGCATGCTCGCGCAGCGGATGGAAATGGATCTTCGGAAAACGCTCCTGCGCCAGCCGCACGTCGTAGGGCGAGGTGCAGAGGTAGGCCAGCGTGTCGGCCGCGTCGCGTGCCATGCGGGCCGGGTAGGCGTCGGTGAAGGCGCGCAGCTCGGCCGGCGTGTCGGCCGTGATCCAGCGCGCGCCGGTGTACTGGCAGCCTTCGAGCCGCACGTCGGCGTCGTACTCGGTCTTCAGCCGGTGCTGCACCACCTCGAACTGCAACTGTCCGACGGCACCCAGCAGCATCGGACCGCCGACCTCGGGCCGGAACACCTGGATCGCGCCTTCCTCGCCGAGCTGGGCCAGGCCCTGCTGCAGCTGCTTGGTGCGCAGCGGGTTCTTGAGGATCACGGTCATGAAGAGCTCGGGCGCGAAGAAGGGCAGGCCGGTGAACTGCAGCGAGGCGCCGTCGGTGATGGTGTCGCCCAGCTGCACGCCGCCGTGGGTGGTGAAGCCGACGATGTCGCCCGCATACGCCTCTTCCACCGCCTCGCGGCGCTGGCTCATGAAGGTGACCACGCTGGTCGGCCGCAGCTCCTTCGCGGTGCGCTGCACCTTGAGCTTCATGCCCGGCGTGTACTTGCCCGAAGCCATGCGCACGAAGGCGATGCGGTCGCGGTGGTTGGCGTCCATGTTGGCCTGCACCTTGAACACCACGCCGGCGAAGTCCTTGTCCTCGGGCTGGATCTCGCGCACCACCGGCTGGCGGTTGACCAGCGTGGTGCTGGTGCGGGGCTGCGGCGGCGGCGCGAGATCGACCAGCGCATCGAGCACCTCCATCACGCCGAAGTTGTTGACGCCGGAGCCGAAGAACACCGGCGTCTGCTTGCCGGCGAGGAAGGCCTCGCGGTCCCAGGTGGGCGAGGCGCCGGTGGCGAGCTCCATGCTCTCCATGGCGGTGTCGAACTCGTGGCCGAAGCGCTTCTGCAGCGCTTCGCGCTCGGCCAGCGGCATGGCCTCGAAGTCCTGCGGCAGGCGCTCGCTGCCCGACTCGAACACCGTCATCGCCTGCGTGCGCAGGTTCACGATGCCGCCGAAGCTCTTGCCCTGGCCCACGGGCCAGGTCATCGGCACGCAAGGCATGCCGAGCTCGCGCTCGATCTCGTCGAGCAGTTCCAGCGGCTCGCGCACCTCGCGGTCCATCTTGTTGACGAAGGTGATGATCGGCGTGTCGCGCTGGCGGCAGACCTCGATCAACCGGCGCGTCTGCGCTTCGACGCCGTTGGCCGCGTCGATCACCATCAGGGCCGAATCGACCGCGGTCAGCACGCGGTAGGTGTCTTCGGAGAAGTCCTTGTGGCCGGGCGTGTCGAGCAGGTTGATCACGTGCTCGCGGTAGACCATCTGCATCACCGAGCTGGCCACCGAGATGCCGCGCTGCTTCTCGATCTCCATCCAGTCGGAGGTGGCGTGGCGCGAGGCCTTGCGCGCCTTCACCGAGCCGGCGATCTGGATCGCGCCGGAGAACAGGAGCAGCTTCTCGGTCAGCGTGGTCTTGCCGGCGTCGGGGTGGGAGATGATCGCGAAGGTGCGACGGCGGCGGGTTTGGGAGGCGAAAGACATGGGGGGTGAACGCGGGGCGCGCTCACGGGCGCGGGCGGCTGGGCAAAGGGCGCGATTTTACTCGGCACACAGCTTTGCGCCCGCCAGCAAAAAGGCCGCCGCACAAGGGTGCGCGGCGGCCCTGGAGGACAGCTCGGACTCAGTCGACCAGGTCGATGTGAATCTGACCCTTGCTCAGGTTGTCGCGAGCGCCGACCACCGCAAAGATCTTGCCGCTCCCGATGGCGAAATAGTTGCTCCCTCCATACGTCATGCCGTAGAGCCCGGTCAGGACGGGCGAGGGGGCCAAGGTGCTCGTATGGACCAGCGTCAACCCGTCCGGCGTCGACTCCGTATGCGTGTAGTCATTGCCGTTGACGAGCTCGACGATGCCCCATTGCCCGGTATTGCTGCCGCCGCGTGCGGTGAACGCAGCCGGGAGCGCAAGACTGGGCAGGCCGATACGGAACTGGGATGGCCTGCTGGGGTCGCCGGCAAGACCGGCCGCCAAGTAGACGCTGGTGCCCCCTATCTGGGCGAGCACGAAAGCCCCGGTATTGGCGGCGTTCGCGTCGTCCACGAAGGTCCATCGGCCAGGCTCGTTCGAGTCTGCCGAAATGGTGTAGGTGCGAAGCGAAGCAGCCGGGCAGTTGGCGATCGCGTACAACGTGAAGTCCGAGCACCGCTTGAGCTTGGTTCCGGTGCTGGCGATCTGCATCGCCCCAATGTCGGATTGACCGACACCCTGCACGAATTCGATGCCGAGCCGGTTGAAGTTCCCATCGAGCTGCGCCTGGTCCAGCACGAACGCGCGCGCCGCGACAAAGCTCTGAACGGTGTAGGCGGTCGAGCCGCCAAAGGGCGGCGGGGTCAGTGGGAAGGTGCCCACCACGCCATCGGTGGTGACGCGAAAGCGTGCCATATTTGTCACCGCGGCTGTGCGCGTGTTGGCAAAGACGTAGGTCCCCGCTTCAGTCGCGTCTGGACTGAAACTGCCGGAGGCGTCCGAGTCGCCCGAGGTGCTGCTGCCGAGCGTGTAGGTGCTCGAGTCGAAATCCAGGCTGAGCTTCGCGCGCGAGCCGTTGGTTGCGTAGACCCTGTAGCTGCCGTTGCGCGGATCACCGGCGGGCAGGGTGAAGGTCAGCGTCTTGTTGAGCACGGCATCGGCACCGGCAGATGCCTTCAAGGTCAGCGTGCTGGCAGCGGCAGCGGATTTGACCAGCCCGGCACGCCACTGTGTGGTGGAACTGCTGGCGCCGCGAAGCTGCACGTTGTCGCCGCTGCTGGTCCAAGTGCTTTCTGCGCTCGCCGCGACTTCCACGACATCGCCCGCCCGTATGACATGGCTGTCTGTGCCTGACGGCGAAACGCCGTTGATGCGAACCGTCAAGACAAGCGGTTTTACCTGCTCCGGAGTAGCGACAAAGCTGCTGCCTCCCCCACCGCCACCGCCACCGCCGCAGCCACTTGCCGCAAGAACCACCGCGACCGCCGCTGCGGTTGCTCTCAGACGCAAACCCCTCATCTCATCTCCTCAATGTTGGAAAAGGCGCGCCCATGGCACGCCCCTTGGTTGTCGTTACGTCACAACAGATGCGTAACGAACGGAAACGTAACATAAGCGGAGGGTGTGTGCGCGTGGCCTATCTGCTCCTCCATTTGGGGGAGAAACCCGAAAGCTGCCCCACGAGTCCCCGGATCAAGAAGGTGTTTCGTCTCGCTCATGGAACGGGGTGCCTGTTCGACCTGGTGCTCTGGCTGGCACGCGCCGACCCGAGCAGGGTTGCGTAGAATCTGCCCTTCCGAGGAGCGTTGCAGCGCCGCCAGGCGTGAGGCTCGGACCCCATCGCAACCACGCTCACCCGCTGTTCTCGCGGTGAGTCTCATCCCCCGAAGGCAGCGGCATCATTCAAACTTGTTTTGGAGTCCACATGAGCGCCGTTCTCAAGCCCACCGCCGACCAGGCCATCGCCGATATCTCCCTTGCCGCCTGGGGCCGCAAGGAAATCCGCATCGCGGAAACCGAAATGCCCGGCCTGATGGCCATCCGCGAAGAGTTCGCCAAGAGCCAGCCCCTGAAGGGCGCACGCATCACTGGCTCGCTGCACATGACGATCCAGACCGCGGTGCTGATCGAAACCCTGCAGGCGCTGGGCGCCACCGTGCGCTGGGCCTCGTGCAACATCTTCTCTACCCAAGACCACGCGGCGGCCGCCATCGCAGCCACCAACACGCCGGTGTTCGCGATCAAGGGCGAGTCGCTGGAAGACTACTGGGACTACACGCACCGCATCTTCGACTTCGGCCCCAAAAGCTCGGCCGGCGAAGGCCCGAACATGATCCTGGACGACGGCGGCGACGCCACGCTCTTGATGCACCTGGGCCAACGTGCCGAGAAGGACCAGAGCGTGCTGGCCAATCCGACCAGCGACGAAGAGCGCATCCTCTACGCGGCGATCAAGGCCAAGCTGGCCGTCGACGCCACCTGGTACACGCGCAAGTCGGCCGAGATCATCGGCGTGACCGAAGAGACCACCACCGGCGTGCACCGCCTGAACGAGATGAGCGCCAAGGGCACGCTGCTGTTCCGCGCCATCAACGTCAACGATTCGGTGACCAAGAGCAAGTTCGACAACCTCTACGGCTGCCGCGAGTCGCTGGTGGACGGCATCAAGCGCGCCACCGACGTGATGATCGCCGGCAAGGTCGCCTGCGTGGCCGGCTACGGCGACGTGGGCAAGGGCTCGGCCCAGGCCCTGCGCGCGCTCAGCGCCCAGGTCTGGGTGACCGAGATCGACCCGATCAACGCGCTGCAGGCTGCGATGGAAGGCTACAAGGTCGTCACCATGGAGTACGCCGCCGACAAGGCCGACATCTTCGTGACCACCACCGGCAACAAGGACGTGATCCGCCACGAGCACATGGCCGCCATGAAGGACCAGGCGATCGTCTGCAACATCGGGCACTTCGACAACGAGATCGCCGTCGCCTCGCTCGAGAAGTACGAGTGGGAAGAGATCAAGCCGCAGGTCGACCACATCACCTTCCCGGACGGCAAGAAGATCATCCTGCTGGCCAAGGGCCGTCTGGTGAATCTGGGCTGCGGCACCGGCCACCCCAGCTTCGTGATGTCCTCCTCCTTCGCCAACCAGACCATCGCCCAGATCGAGCTCTTCACCAAGCCCGACGCCTACCAGGCCGGCAAGGTCTACGTGCTGCCCAAGCATCTCGACGAGAAGGTCGCGCGCCTGCACCTGAAGAAGGTCGGCGCGATGCTGACCGAGCTCACCGACGAGCAGGCCGCCTACATCGGCGTGAACAAGAACGGCCCCTACAAGCCGGACACCTACCGCTATTGAGCTGAGCGCGTGCGCGCCGATCAGTTGCTCGTCGAACGCGGCCTCGCCGCCTCGCGCTCGCAGGCCGTGCGGCTGATCGCGGGCGGCCTGCGCTGGCGCGACGGCACGACCTGGCGCTTGGTCGGCAAGAACCGCGACGAGGTGCCGGAGACGGCCGAGCTCGAGCTCGTGGATGCGGCCGAGGCGCGCTACGTCTCGCGCGGCGGGCTCAAGCTCGAAGGCGCGCTCGCCGCGACCGGCATCGATGTGCAGGGCAAGCGCTGCCTCGATGTCGGCCAGTCGACCGGCGGTTTCACCGACTGCCTGCTGCAGCGCGGTGCCGCGCATGTGGTGGGCGTGGACGTGGGCCATGGCCAGCTGCATGCGCGGATACGCGGCGACGCGCGCGTGACGGCGGTCGAAGGCGTCAATGCGCGCACGCTCGACGCGTCCGCCTGGGCCGATGCCTCGCCCGCAGACACGCATTTCGATCTGATCGTCGGCGACTTGTCGTTCATCTCGCTCACGCTGGTACTGCCCGCGCTGATACCGTTGCTTGCACCGGCCGCTGAACTTCTGATGCTCGTCAAGCCTCAATTCGAGCTACAGCCGGGACAGGTCGGCAAGGGCGGCATCGTGCGCGATGCCACTCTCTTCGCGGTGGTCGAACAGCGTTTGCGCACAGCGTGCGCGGAGCTCGGCCTGCGCGTTGCGGCGTGGTTCGACAGCCCGATAGCGGGCGGCGACGGCAACCGCGAATTCTTCATCCATGCCGTTCGTGCGAACGGCGAACCAGGAGCCGGGCGTGCGCCTTCCGCTGAGCTTTGAATTCTTTCCACCGAAGACGCCTGAAGGCGCGGCCAAGCTGCGCACCGTGCGCCAGCAGCTCTACGTGCGGCAGCCCGAGTTCTGCTCGGTGACCTACGGCGCCGGCGGCTCCACGCACGAGGGCACCTTCGGCACGGTGCGCGAGATCCTGAGCGAGGGCGTCGATGCCGCCTGCCATTTCTCCTGCATCGGCGCCACGCGCAGCACGGTGCGCGCGCAGCTGGCGGAGCTCAAGGCCATGGGCGTCAAGCGCCTGGTCGCGCTGCGCGGCGACCTGCCGAGCGGCTACGGCATGGGCGGCGAGTTCCACTATGCGAGCGATCTCGTCGCCTTCATCCGCGAAGAGACCGGCCGCGATTTCCACATCGAGGTCGCCTGCTATCCCGAAGTGCATCCGCAGGCGCGCTCGCCCGAAGCGGACCTGCAGGCCTTCGCGGCGAAGATGCATGCGGGCGCCGATTCGGCGATCACGCAGTACTTCTTCAGCCCCGAGGCCTACTTCCGCTTCGTCGACGAGGCGCGCAAGCTGGGGCTCGCGGCGCCGATCGTGCCGGGCATCATGCCGATCACGAGCTCGACCCAGCTGATGCGCTTCTCGGATGCCTGCGGCGCCGAGATTCCGCGCTGGATCCGGCTGCGGCTGCAGGGCTTCGGCGACGACACGGCCTCGATCAAGGCCTTCGGCCTCGACGTGGTGACCGAGCTCTGCGCGCGCCTCGCCAGCGGCGGCGCGCCGGCGATCCACTTCTACACGATGAACCAGTCGGTGGCGTCGCTTGCGTTGCTGGAGCGGCTGGGTTGGGACGAATGAGTTCGTGCCGCCTCGGCGGCTGGCTTGCGCTCGTCGTCGCGGCCGTCTGGCTGGCGGGTTGCACCACGCAACCTTCGTCTCCGCCGGGCGAGGGCGCGCAAGGATTGCGGCCGCTGGCGCGACAGCCCGCACTGCCGCCTGGCGCACCGCCGCGTTCCCAGGTGCCGTCGGCGCGCTATGAGCTCGCGGGGCCGGGTGCCGACGAATTGCCGGACGACGGCGCGCCGGGCGACGAAGGTCCTCGAGAAATCTATGAGCGCGGCGGCGCTTCCTGGTATGGCATCCAGTTCCACCAGCGCAAGACCGCGAACGGCGAGCGCTTCGACATGACCGCCATGACGGCCGCGCACAAGACGCTGCCCTTCAATACGCGCGTCTGCGTGCGCAGCCTGGTGAACGGGCGCGAAGTGCTGGTCCGCATCAACGACCGCGGGCCCTACGCGTCGGGCCGCATCATCGATTTGAGCCGTTCGGCGGCCGAGGCGATCGGCATGCTGGGGATGGGCATCAAGCAGGTTGCGTTGTCGATCATGGACAAGAACGGCGCGCGCTGTGCCGGCACGGCGGTCGAGACGAATGGGGCGGATGCGGCGCCGGCTGTCACCCCGGCGCCTGCCAGGAAGCCCGCGGGCAGGAAGAGCCGCGAAGTGCCGCCGCGCCTGCGGCGCTGAAGCGCACCGCGGCGGCCGGCTCAGCCGCCGCTCTCGAGCGAGGAGGCCGCGTGGCGATCCTGGCCGAGGCGCTGCGCCATCTGCGGCAACGCGGGCTCGAGCAGCGCCTTCAGCGTGTAGGGCGGATTGATCAGGAACATGCCGCTCGCAGGCAGGCCCGGCCGGTGCGTGGCGCCCGAGGCATCGGTCACGATCTTGCTCGACTTCACCGTCAGCGTCGCGTGCAGCCAGGACTTGCCGGCCTTGGTGGCCAAGGTCTTGAGCCGGCGCGGCAGGTCGTGCGCCTCGGGCCGCGGAATGATCGGGTACCACACGGCATAGGTGCCGGTCGCGAAGCGCTTGAGCGCCGCGCTCACGAAATCGAGCACGCGCGCATAGTCGCTCTTGATCTCGTAGCTCGGATCGCACAGCACCAGCGCACGGCGCGAGGGCGGCGGCAGGAACTTGGTCGCGCTGCCGAAGCCGTCCTCGCGCAGCACGGCGATCTGCCGCCCGGCCTCCAGCTGCGCGATGTTGGCATCGAGGGTGCGCGCATCAGTCGGGTGCAGCTCGAAGAGCTTGAGCTTGTCGTGCTCGCGCAGCAGGTGGTGCGTGATGAAGGGCGAACCGGGGTAGATGCGGGCGCTGCCCTTGGGATTGAAGTCGCGCACCACGTCGAGGTAGCGCGCGAGCGCGTCGGGCAGCGGTGCCGACTTGGCATCCTTCGCCTCCGAGAGAAGCCGCAGCACGCCCTCGGCCGCCTCGCCGCTGGTGCCGGCGTAGTCGCCGTCGAGCCGGTAGAGACCGGCGCCGGCGTGCGTGTCGACCACCGTCAGGGCGGCCTCTTTTTCGAGCAGATGCTCGAGCGTGGCAATCAGCACCGTGTGCTTGAGCACGTCGGCGTGGTTGCCGGCGTGGAAGGCGTGGCGGTAGCTGAACATGGCTCGATGGTAACGGTCTGGCGCGACGGATTGGGGCAGGATTGCCCTGTCGGGGCCATTCTTCGTATAATCGTGGGCTTCGCAGCGCTTTTGTGGCCCCGCGGCGAAGCTTCAAAACCCACCTAAGAGATTCCCGCCAGAGGAACGCCGACCGTGGAAAAGGGCCAAACGCTCGCGGGCTCGCGCAGGGCCCGCCAAACCAGGAAAACTCATGACCAAAACGTTCAGCGCCAAGCCCGCTGACGTGACGCACGAGTGGTTTGTGATTGACGCGACCGACAAGGTCCTCGGACGAGTAGCCAGCGAAGTTGCTCTCCGTTTGCGCGGCAAACACAAGGCCATTTACACGCCTCACGTCGATACCGGTGACTTCATCGTCATCATCAACGCAGCCCAACTGCGTGTCACCGGCGCCAAGCCGCTTGACAAGGTGTACTACCGCCACTCGGGCTACCCGGGCGGCATCACGGCCACCAACTTCCGCGACATGCAAGCCAAGCATCCGGGCCGCGCCCTGGAAAAGGCCGTCAAGGGCATGCTGCCCAAGGGCCCGCTCGGCTACGCGATGATCAAGAAACTCAAGGTGTATGGCGGCGCAGAGCACCCGCATACCGCCCAACAGCCCAAAGTGCTGGAACTGTAAGGAGCCTTGAGAATGATTGGTGAATGGAACAACGGCACCGGCCGTCGCAAATCGAGCGTCGCCCGCGTATTTCTGAAAAAAGGCACCGGCAAGATCACGGTCAACGGCAAGGACATCCAGGATTTCTTTGGCCGCGAAACCTCGATCATGATCGCCAAGCAACCGCTCTTCTTGACCAACAACGTCGAAACCTTCGACATCATGGTCAACGTGGCGGGCGGCGGCGAATCGGGCCAGGCTGGCGCGACGCGCCACGGCATCACCCGTGCGCTGATCGACTACGACGCGACGCTCAAGCCGGTGTTGAGCCAGGCCGGTTTCGTGACGCGCGATGCGCGCGAGGTCGAGCGCAAGAAGGTCGGTCTGCATTCCGCACGCCGCCGCAAGCAGTTCTCGAAGCGCTGATCGCCCTTTGGGCTTATCGCTCGCACTGTCAAAAAGCCGCCTTCGGGCGGCTTTTTGCTGATTGAAGTAGCATCACCTTCATTGGCCGCCCGTTCGGCCCCACAGGAGTCCTCCCACATGAGTGCCGTTGCCGAAAACATCCAGCCCCAAATGCCCGAGCCGATCGTCTTCACCGACAGCGCGGCCGCCAAGGTGGCCGACCTGATCGCCGAAGAGGGCAACCCCGACCTCAAGCTGCGCGTGTTCGTGCAGGGCGGCGGCTGCTCCGGCTTCCAGTACGGGTTCACCTTCGATGAAATCACCAATGAGGACGACACGACCATGACCAAGAACGGCGTGTCGCTCCTGATCGATGCCATGAGCTACCAGTACCTGGTCGGCGCCGAGATCGACTACAAGGAAGATCTGCAGGGCGCCCAGTTCGTGATCAAGAACCCGAACGCCACCAGCACCTGCGGCTGCGGATCGAGCTTCTCGGCCTGATACCGCCCCGCGCTGCCAAAGAGCCGCCTCCGGGCGGCTTTTTGCTGCCTGCCGCTTCTCCCCAGCTTTCAGGCCGGATAGATGGCGCCGAGCACGCGCGCGCCGCGCGCGCCGGTCACGCTGGCGAGGTTGCCGGATTCGCCGCGCATCGTACTGCGCGCCAGCCAGGCGAAGGCCGCCGCCTCGACCTGCTGGGGCGGCAGGCCGCGGTCGGCGGACGAAACCACCTTCACGGCAGGCAGCAGCGCCTGCAGGCGGGCCAGCAGGTGGTGATTGAGCGCGCCGCCGCCGCAGACGATCAGCAACTGGCTGCCGGCGCCGTGGCGCTGCAGATCCGCGGCGCAGACCGCGGCGGTCAGCTCGGCCAGGGTCGCCTGCACGTCGGCCGGAGCGGCCGCCGAGGTGCCCAGATGCGAGGCCAGCCAGGTCGGATTGAACAGATCCCGCCCGGTGCTCTTGGGCGGTGCCTTGGCGAAGTAGGCGTCGGCCCGAAGGCGCGAGAGCAGGTCTGGCAGCACCCGGCCGCTGGCGGCCCACTGGCCGGCATGGTCGAAAGGCTGTCCGAGGTGGCTCTGGCACCAGTGGTCGAGTAGCGCGTTGCCCGGCCCGCAATCGAAGCCGAGCACCGTGCCGCTGCCGGCCGGCAGCAGGCTCAGATTGGAGATTCCGCCGATGTTCAGCACGGCGACGGCCTGGTCGTCGCGCGCGAACAGCGCCCGATGAAAGGCGGGTACCAGCGGCGCGCCCTGGCCTCCGGCCGCGAGGTCGCGGCTGCGGAAATCGGCCACCACCCGGATGCCCGTGAGCTCCGCGATCAGCGAGGGATTGTTGATCTGCAGCGTGTAGCCGACATCGTCGAACTCGCCCGGCCGGTGGCGCACCGTCTGGCCGTGCGCGCCAATGGCCATGACGGCCTCGGCTGCGATGCCGATATCGGCCAGCAGCTGTTGCACCACGCTCGCGTAGATCCTTGCGAGCCCGTTGCCGGCCAGTGCGGCACGGTGCAATTCGTTGTCGCCGCCCGGCGTATTGAGCGCCATCAGCTCGGCACGCAAGGAAACCGGAAAGCTGGCGGTGGCGTGCGCCCGCACGGCGATGCGTCCGTGCGAAAAGTCGGCCAGGACGCCGTCGACGCCGTCGAGCGAAGTGCCGGACATCAGGCCGATGAAGAGTTCAGCCATTTCCGGAGGAAAGGAGAGGCCTAGTCTGCGCTGGCCTGGACGACCGAGAAGGCCGCTGCCAGCTCTGTGCGCGTGGCAAGGGCCAGGCGCTCGAAGGCCGGCCGCGCCGCCGCGGTGATCGGCACGCCGCCGTCCTGCTGCGCGATGGTGGCCGGGTCCTGGTATTCGCCGTTCACCCGGAACTCGAAGTGCAGGTGCGGGCCGGTGGCCCAGCCGGTGGAGCCGACCGCGCCAACGGTCTGGCCCTGGCTCAGGCTCTGGCCGACCTTGACGTCGATGCGGCTCAGATGCGCATAGGCCGTCTGCTGGTGGTTGCGGTGATTCACGATCACGATGTTGCCGTAGCCGCTCTGCGTGCCTGCGAATTCGACGGTGCCATCGCCCACGCTGCGCACGGTCGTGCCGGTGGGCGCGGCATAGTCGATGCCGTTGTGCTGGCGCCAGCTGTTGAGGATGGGGTGCATGCGCATCGCGAAGCCGCTCGACACGCGCGAGAACTCCACCGGCGAGCTCAGGTAGGCGCGACGCAGGCTCTCTCCGTTGGGGCGGTAGTAGCCGCCCTTTTGCCCGGGCTCCTGGAACCACAGTGCCTGGTGCAGTTTGCCGTTGCTCTCGAACTCGGCCGACAGCACGCGGCCGCTGCGCAGGGTCTGCCCGTCGGCATCGAAGGTTTCGTAGACGACGGCGAAGCGGTCACCCTTGCGCAGCGAGCGGAAGTCGACGTCGCCCGAGAAGATATCGGCCAACTGGCTCGCCACCGAATCGGGGATGCGTGCATCGTCGGTGGCCGCAAAGAGGGAGCTGCGAACGATGCCGCTGGCCAGCCGGCTGCCGGGGGTCAGCGCGTCGGTTTCGGTGCGCACGCGGTAGCCGGTGCCGATCTTTTCGACCACCAGGCGCTTGAAGCCGCCGTCGCCGTCGGGAATCCATCGGGCGCTGAGTTTTTGCAAGGTGTTTTCTTGCGTGGCCTCGGCGGTCACGGTGCGGCCGACGCGGCTGAACAGGGCCAAGCGAGCCTCGGCATTGCCGCGCACGTAGGCGGCTGCTGCGGGGTCGTCGATGCCCAGTCGGCGCAGCAGCGCTTCGGCCGTGTCGCTCGAACGGGTGATTTCGGTGCGGAACAGCGTGAAACCGTGGGTATCGAGCGCTTCCACCTGGTCGGCGAAAGAGCGCGGGGTGACGGCTTCGAACACTTGCTTGACCGGCAGTTCGGCCGCATCGGGGCCGAGCGAGGCGACGGCGAAGGCACCGCCGCCGGCGGACAGCAGCAGCGCGGCGATGGCCGCCGTGATCTGCCTCGGATACGTCCGGAACGTATAGGCCACGCGGGAAGCAAGCGCCTCCTCGGCGGCAAGAATGCCGTTGATCAAACTTCGAATTCCAGCTCAGGTTCAGCAAATCCGCGCTGCAAAGGCCGTGTCGGACGGGCGGCAGGACGGTGCGGAAAAAAAGCGCCGCTTAGAATCCGGCGCTTGAAAAGTCGGGCTGAGTATAGCTTCGGCCATAGTCAAATCAGCCAAAAAGTGCCATGAACCCCGATTTTGTTACAACCGCAACCCTGTCCGATGGTGTAGGACGGGCCCTCGAAATTTCACTTCGTGGGGTCGACGAATTGCTGCCCCAGGACGAGTGGGTGAAGAAGCTCCAGCGCGCTGAGGCAACCGGCAAGCCGTTGCGGATCAAGCTGGGCCTGGATCCGACGGCGCCCGACATCCATATCGGTCACACGGTGGTGCTCAACAAGATGCGCCAGTTGCAAGACCTCGGCCACACCGTGATCTTCCTGATCGGCGACTTCACCACCACCATCGGCGACCCTTCGGGCCGCAACAGCACCCGGCCGCCGCTCACGCGCGAGCAGATCGAGGCCAATGCCCAGACCTACTACCGGCAGGCCAGCCTGGTGCTGGACCCCTCGAAGACCGAGATTCGCTACAACTCCGAGTGGAGCGACCCGCTGGGCGCGCGCGGCATGATCCAGCTGGCCGCCAAGTACACCGTGGCCCGCATGATGGAGCGCGACGACTTCAGCAAGCGCTTCAAGGCCGGCCAGTCGATCTCCGTGCATGAGTTCCTCTACCCGCTGATGCAGGGCTATGACTCGGTGGCGCTCAAGTCCGACCTCGAACTGGGCGGGACTGATCAGAAATTCAACCTGCTCATGGGGCGGCATCTCCAGGAAGAGTACGGCCAAGAGCCGCAGTGCATACTCACTATGCCACTGCTGGAGGGGCTCGACGGCGTCGAAAAGATGTCGAAGAGCAAGAACAACTACATCGGCATCAGCGAGGACCCCAACACCATGTTCGCCAAGGTGCTGTCGATCTCGGACACGCTGATGTGGCGCTGGTACACGCTGCTGAGTTTCCGCTCGCTGGCCGAGATCGCGGCGCTCAGGGCCGAGGTCGAGGGCGGCCGCAATCCGAAGGATGCCAAGGTCGCGCTCGCCAAGGAGATCACGGCGCGCTTCCACAGTGCGGCCGCGGCGGAGACGGCCGAGCAGGACTTCATCAACCGCAGCAAGGGCGGCGTGCCGGATGAGATTCCCGAGGTGACGCTCTCGGGCGCGCCGCTGGGCATTGCCCAGTTGCTCAAGCAGGCAGGGCTGGCGGCCTCTACTTCCGAGGGCAACCGGCTTATCGACGGCGGCGGCGTGCGGGTCGACTCGAGCGTGGTCAGCGACAAGGGGCTCAAGCTGGCTGCGGGCAGCTATGTCGTGCAGGTCGGCAAGCGCAAGTTCGCGCGCGTCAACTTGAGCTGAGCCGGAGCCGGCTCTTCAGCGCACTGCGCCCTGGCGCGCGGCCGCGGGCGGCAACATTTCGAAGAGCAACCTGTGTTCGGCCTGCACCCGGGCCGGATCGGCCTGGTCGACCACCGGCGCGCCACGCGTGGCGGTCGTGGCGCGCTGATAGGGTTTTGAGAGCGTTTCTTCGAAGTCATTGTTGCTTCGCACGACCAGGGCCGAAGAGCTGCCGTCGGCTTGCGGCAGCAACACGACCCGCGTGGACGAGGACGAGGGTGGAGTGCCGGCGCAGGCCGCCAGCAGCGTGGCCGACAGGACGGCAACGACACGCCCGGCGAAAAGGCGGAACCTGTTCACTGCTGTGCGCCCGCCTGCACGATGAAATCCGTGCCGCGGATGCCGACGGTGGCGGTCTGCGTCTCGATCCGCACGGCGTCGGGCTGGGTCTTGCCGATAAGGCCGGTCACCATGCGCAGCGATCCGCGAAGCAGCGAGACCAGCAAGCCGCCGTCGCGCGTGGCCGGATCGAAGTGGAACTGCTTGAGGTCGAGCCTCGACGAGGGCCCCACCACCATCCTCGTGCCGTCGCGCAGCACCAGGCTGGCGGCCGAGTCGGCCTCGGTCTCGATGCGGTCGATCGGTGCGATGGCGTCGCCGGCGTGCGCCGGACGCGCGGTGCCATCGGTGTTGAGAAGCTGAACGCTGCCGCGCACCGCCTTCAGGATGCCGGCGTGCTCCGCGGCCGGCGCCGGCGCCTGGGCCAGGGCGCCGGCGCTGGCAAACAGAAGCGGGCCGCACAAGCTCATGGCCAAGCGTTTCTTCATGCGCACTCCTGTCCGGGTTCGTGTTCCTGCACATGGTAAGCGAGCCGAGCACCGCGGTCGTGCCCCGATAATTCGCCACCTTCCTGCGGCGCATGTCTCGTTTGTCCTCGTCTTCCACCGATCGTTCCCCGTCGCCTGGCGCGTTCAGTCCGCGCTTGCTGCTGCGCATTTCGATCGCCGTCGCGCTGCTCACGATCGTGCTCAAGGGCTCGGCCGGCTGGCTGACGAACTCCATGGGCCTGATCTCGGACGCCATGGAATCCTTCGTGAACCTGGCGAGCGCCATGTTCGCGCTCGCGATGGTCACGATCGCCGCACGGCCGGCCGACGAAGACCATCCCTATGGCCATCACAAGGCCGAGTACTTCTCTTCCGGCTTCGAAGGCATCCTGATCATCGGTGCCGCCGCCGCCATTCTGTGGGCGGCCGTGGCACGGCTGCTTTCGCCCGAGCCGCTCGAGCAACTGGGATGGGGCCTGGCGCTGTCGATCATCAGTTCGGGCTTCAATGCCGCACTGGCCTTCGCGCTGTTCCGGGCTGCGCGCACGCATCGCTCGATTGCGCTGGAAGCCGACGCGCGGCATCTGCTCACCGACGTCTGGACTTCGGCCGGGGTCGTGATCGGCATCGTGGCGGTCGGGCTGAGCGGCTGGCTCTGGCTTGATCCCCTGCTCGCGATCGGCGTGGCCCTGAACATCGGGCGCGAGGGGGTGAAGCTGGTGTGGCGTTCGTCGCAGGGGCTGATGGACGAGGCGCTCGACCCCGAGTCGCAGGCGCTGCTGCACGCGACGCTGGAAAGCTTTGCCGCCAGCGTGCCCGAGGGCGCGCAGCTTCGCTTCGACGACATCGCGACGCGCCGTGCCGGCCAGCGCCGCTTTGCCGACCTGCACATGCACGTGCCCGGCGACTGGCCGCTCCAGCGCGCCGCGGCCTTGCGCGATGCCCTCGAGCAGGCGCTGATGGACGCGGTGCCCGGCCTGCGCGTCACCATCCAACTGCTGCCGTTGGGCATGGAAGCGCGCGCCACGCAGATCGAGGACGACGCATGAAGGCGCTGCTCCAGCGCGTGGCCGAAGCGCGCGTCGACATCGGCGGCCGCACCGTCGGCGCCATCCATGCCGGCCTGCTCGTGCTGCTCTGTGCGGAGCGCGGCGACGGCGACCACTTGGCCGATCGCCTGCTCGCGAAGATCCTGAAGCTGCGCGTCTTCTCGGACGAGGCGGGCAAGATGAACCGCAGCGTGCAGGACATCGGCGGCGGCCTGCTGGTGGTGAGCCAGTTCACGCTGGCGGCCGACGTGAGCGGCGGCAACCGCCCCAGCTTCACGCAGGCGGCGCCGCCCGACGAGGGCCGCCGGCTGTACGAGTACTTCGTGGCCCGGGCGCGCGCCGCGCATCCGGTGGTGGCCACCGGCGAGTTCGGCGCCGACATGCAGGTGCGGCTGGTGAACGACGGGCCGGTCACCATTCCGCTGCAGATCTCGCCGTGAGCTTCAGTAAGGGTTCTTGATGCCGAGCCGCGCGAGGATCTCGATCTCGCGCGCCTCCATCGCCTCGGCATCGGCCTCGCCGGTTTCGTGCTCCCAGCCCTGCGCATGCAGCGTGCCGTGCACCAGCAGGTGCGCATAGTGCGCGGCCAGCGTCTTGCGCTGTTCCTTCGCTTCGCGCGCGACCACCGGCGCGCACAGCACCAGGTCCGCCATCACGACCGGGCTTTGCGCATAGTCGAAGGTCAGCACGTTGGTCGCGTAGTCCTTGCCGCGGAATTCGCGGTTGAGCTGCTGGCCTTCCTCGGCGTCGACGATGCGCACGGTGATCTCGCCGTCGGCATCGAGCGCATGGCGGATCCAGCGTGCGACCCGGTGGCGCGGCAGCGCGGCGCGGTGGCGCGCCACCTCGCGAAAGCGCGCGAACTGCAGCGAGAGTGTCAGGTCCGCCAATGCCATCAGCGGGCCGAGGTGCGTTTGCGCGCACCGTCGTAGGCATCGATGATCCGCGCCACCAGTGGATGCCGCACCACGTCGCCGCTGTTGAAGTGCGTGATGGCGATGCCGTTGACGCGCTTGAGCACCCGCTCGGCGTCGATCAGGCCGCTCAGCTGCGCCTTCGGCAGATCGATCTGGCTCACGTCGCCGGTCACCACGGCCTTGGCGCCGAAGCCGATGCGCGTCAAGAACATCTTCATCTGCTCGGGCGTGGTGTTCTGCGCCTCGTCGAGAATCACGAAGGCATTGTTGAGCGTGCGGCCCCGCATGAAGGCGAGCGGGGCGATCTCCAGCGTGTTGCGCTCGAAGGCCTTCTGCACGCGGTCGAAACCCATCAGGTCGTAGAGCGCGTCGTACAGGGGCCGCAGGTAGGGGTCGACCTTCTGCGTCAGGTCGCCGGGCAGGAAGCCGAGCCGTTCGCCGGCCTCCACCGCCGGCCGCGTGAGGACGATGCGCTGCACCGCGCTGCGCTCCAGCGCATCGACCGCGCAAGCCACCGCGAGGTAGGTCTTGCCGGTGCCGGCGGGGCCGATGCCGAGCGTGATGTCGTGGTTCGCGATGTTGTCGAGGTAGACGCTCTGGTTCGGCGTGCGCGCGCGCAGGTCGGCGCGGCGCGTGGCCAGCGTGACTGCGCCGTCCCCGGCCTCGCCCATCGAACTGTCTCCCGCCAGAGTGAGCTGAACCACGGCCGCATCGATCGGCCGCTGGGCAATCTCGTAGAGCGCCTGCAGCACCTCCATCGCGCGCTGCGCGTTGACCTTGGGCCCGTCGATCTTGAACTGCTCGTGCCGGTGCGCGATCTTGACGCTGAGGGCCTCCTCGATGCGCCGCAGGTGCGCGTCGAGCGGCCCGCAAAGGTGCCCCAGGCGCGTGTTGTTGGGCGGGGCGAAGGTGTGTCGCAGAATCACGCGGATTTCATTTTCAAATTCGAGAGGGCACCCATGATAGGCAAACTCACCGGCATCCTGGCCGAGCGCAATCCGCCGCAGGTGGTGGTGGACTGCAACGGCGTCGGCTACGAGGTCGACGTGCCGATGAGCACCTTCTACAACCTGCCGTCTACCGGCGAGCGCGTGTCGCTGCTCACGCACTTCGTGGTGCGCGAGGACGCGCAGGTGCTCTACGGCTTCGGCAGCGCCGACGAGCGCGCCACCTTCCGCCAGCTGATCAAGATTTCGGGCGTCGGGCCGCGCATGGCGTTGGGCGTGCTTTCCGGCCTCAGCGTCGCCGAGCTCGCCCAGGCCATCACGCTGCAGGATGCCGGCCGCCTGGTGAAGATCCCCGGCATCGGCAAGAAGACCGCCGAGCGGCTGCTGCTCGAGCTCAAGGGCAAGCTGGGCGCCGACATCGGAACGCCCACGCATGCGGCGACCGATGCCCAGGCCGACATCCTGCAGGCCCTCGTGGCGCTGGGCTACAGCGACAAGGAAGCCGCGGCCTCTCTCAAGGCTTTGCCGAAGGACGTGGCGGTGGGCGAGGGGATCAAGCTGGCGCTGAAGGCGCTCGCGAAGTAAAGCTACGGCACCCACCAGTAACGGAGGGCGTGGAAGTAAATGGGCGCCGCGAAGATCACCGAGTCGAGCCGGTCGAGCATGCCGCCGTGCCCTTCGATCATCGTGCCCCAGTCCTTCACGCCGCGGTCGCGCTTGATGGCCGACATCACCAGGCCGCCGAAGAAGCCCATCACGCAGATGGTCAGCGCCATCAGCGCCGCCTGCCAGGGATTGAAGGGCGTGGCCCAGTAGAGCGCGGCGCCGAGCGCGGTGGCGCTGGCGACACCGCCGATCAGGCCTTCCCAGGTCTTCGAGGGCGAGAGCTCGGGCGCCACCTTGCGCCGGCCGAAAAGCTTGCCCCAGACGTACTGCAGCACGTCGCTGCCTTGGACCACGATCACGAGGAAGGCGATCAACAGCAGGTTGCGGCCCTCGAAGCCGGGAATCTGCAAGGTCAGCAGCGCCGGCACGTGGCTGATGCAGAACACGCAGACCATCAGTCCCCATTGCACCTTGGACGTGCGCTCGAGGAAGCGCTTGGTGTCGCCGCCCACCGCAGCCAGGATCGGCAGCACCAGGAAAGCGTAGACCGGGATGAAGATCGAGTAGAGCCCGTACCACTCGATCCAGATCAGGAAGTACTGCGCCGGCAGCGCGACGAAGAAGGCGAGCGCGATCGCATGGTGGTCGCCGCGCCGCGTATAGGCCAGGCTCATGAATTCGCGCAGCGCGTAGAACGAGATCAGGTAGAACAGCACGATCACGCCGCCCTTGCCGAAGGCGAAGGCGACGCCGATCACCGCGACCATGATCCACCACGCGTTGACGCGCGAGTTCAGGTTGTCGATCACCGGATGGGGCTGGCCCTGCGCGACGCGCCACTTGAGCAGCGCGCCGACGGCCGAGGCGAGGATCAGCACGCCGGCGACGCCGCCGAAGAGCGCAAGCGTGGTCTGGGTGGAGGCGGAGATGTTCACGATGGCGAGATCTCTTCCGCGCGGTCGTACTCGGGCCGCAGATCGAGCATCGCCGCGCGCGCCCTTGCAATGAAGGTGTTTTTGTCCTCGCCCTCGGCCAGGCTGATCGGCGCTCCGTAGCGCACGCTGCAGGCGAGCGGGATCGGCACCAGCGTGCCCTTGGGCAGCACGCGCTTGAGGTTCTCGATCCACACTGGCACCAGCCGCACCTGCGGGCAGGCGCGTGCCAGGTGGTAGAGCCCGCTCTTGAGCGGCAGCAGCACCTCCTCGCCGATGTTGCGCGTGCCTTCGGGAAACATGATCAGCGAGTCGCCCGCGCGCAGCGCCTCGGTCATCTGGTCGACCGGGTTGGGCGCTTCGCCGCCAGCGGCACTGCCGTCGCGGCGGATCATCAGCGCGTTGAACACGTCGCGGCCGATGAAGCGGCGCAGCGGCGAGGCTTCCCAGTAGTCCTGCCCGGCCACCGGCCGCGTGAGCGCGCGCAGGTCCGGCGGCAGCGTGGCCCACAGCAGCACGAAGTCGCCGTGGCTGGTGTGGTTGGCGAAGTAGAGCGTCTGTTCGGCCTTCGGGCTGGTGCCGGCCCAGACGGCGCGCACGCCGGTCAGGAGCTTGGCGAAGACGACGATCAGCCGGGCCGAGACGACGGCCGTGGCCTTGCGCAGGCCGCTCGGTTCTGACGAAGAACTCATGACAACTCCTCGGGATTCATGCGCGGCCTCAACGCCAGTCCTGCATCGCGAGCGCCATTGCGAAGACGATGGTCTGCGCGATGACCGCGATGCCGTGGCGCTGCATCAGTTGGCGAGTGCCGAGCACCCGGTCGGCCAGCGGGCGCGAGACGTCGGCATCGCGCCGCAGGCCGAGCTGCCCGAGCGCGCGGTCCATCGAGGGCAGCGATGTGATCGTCGTCTTGGCGAGGCCGTCGAACAGGGTGGCGTCCAGCCGCAGCCGCAGCGCGAGATAGCGTTCCGGCAACCCGATGAGCGCGACGGCTGCGTAGGCGATCCAGGCGGCCGAGCCGAGCGAGCGCCCCGTCAGGGCGAGCACCAGGGCCGAGATGAAGGAAAGGGCAAGGCCCCAAAAGGCGAGCGCCTCGCTGGCACGCAGCAATCCGGCCGTGGCCGTGCACAGTGCGCGGTCGTTGTCTTCATTCATGGCGCGTCTTTCCCGAGGTGGCCAATTGATCGAGCGCGGCGAGCCAGGCTGGGCGCAACACGATCTGCGGGCGCGCTCGGCGCACCGCCTCGTGCGCACCGGCCATCGTGCCGGCGGCGCCGTGAACCCCGAGCCAGCCGACCACCGACGCCGCGCTGCGCGAGAAGCCGAGCGCGCAGCAGACCCACACCGCCTGGCGGCTGCGGCGCTGGCCCTCGATCACGGCGACGGCGCGCTTGAGCCGCAGTGCCGTCGGCACCGTGAGGTCGAGCATCGGCACGCAGCGCGCGCCGGGCGCCGGCAGCGTCTGCAGCTCGGCGCATAGGCTCAGGAGCCGCGGCCGGCCCGCGGCCTCCCACTCGGCGCGCGTCGGCAGTCGGCCGAGGCGCAGGCCCGGCGCCACTTCGACCGAGGCGGGCAGCCGCCGTGTCCAGAGCCAGGCGTTGAGGGCAGCACCGAGGCGGTAGGGCGCGAACAGCCAGCGTGCGGCCCAGTGCATGCGGCCCTGGCGGTCCATCTGGAAGCCGCGTGCGTCCAGGCCCGCATAGTTCAGCGCCACCAGCGCGAGCGACAAGGCCGGCCACATCAGCCAGAGCGCGGCACCGCGCAGGCCGAGCGCCACGGCGAAGAAGAGTAGCGCGCCCGCGGCATAGAAGCCGGCCAGCTTCCAGCGCTGCGGATCGCGCGCGAGCCGCCAGGCGCGCGGCATCGCCAGCACGCGCTCGAGCGGCCAGAGCCAGACGCAGGCCAGGCCCAGCAGCGCGCCGGTAGGGATGTCGATGAAGTGGTGCTGCCAGGTGGTGAGCACCGAGGCGCAGATCGCGAAGGCCCAGACATGCAGCAGCGCGCGCGCCCAGCGCGCATGGACCAGGCGCCGGTACCAGTCCCACAGGATCACGGCCAGCGCGATGTGCAGCGACGGCGCCTGGTTGAAGGGCTGGTCGAAGCCGCGCAGTGCATCGAACAGGAAAGCCGGCGCGCCCTCGACCGCCGGCTGGCCGAAGCTGAAGCGCAGCGGCCACAGGATGAAGCAGCTCACTGCGACGGCCTGCGCCGTCAGCAGCCGCGCCGCATGGCGGTCCAGCGTGTGGCGGTCGCGCGCGAGGAAGAGCGAGAGCACGTAGAAGGCGTTGATGGTCCAGTACGGAAAGATGGTCCAGGGCCAGAAGGGCAAGCCCCGCTCCCACTCGAACACCAGCACCGGCACGTGGGCGCGCGTCGCGGCCCACCAGTTGGCGAAGCCGTAGGTGGCATAGAACAGCGGACCGAGGAGCGCCAGCCAGGCGGCGGCGCGCTTCCAGGGCCGTGGTCCGCGCGAGGGTTTCATGGACCGGTGCGTACGGCCAGCGAGACCGTGAAGATGCCCCATTCGTCGATGCGCTGGTCGATCTTGCGAAAGCCCGCCGCCTCGACCAACTGGTCCATCTCGGCCTGCGTGCGCCGCCGCATCACCCAGGCTTCGCCCTGACGGTGACTGGTAAGGGCGCGCGCGATCATCTCCAGTTGCGGATGCCAGGGCTGGCCCGTGTAGACCAGGTAGCCGCCGTCTTCCACCGCATCGCCGACGCCGGCCAGCGAACGGCTCACCATCTCGTTGTCGGGGAAGAGTTCGTAGAGGCCCGACACCACCGCGAGCGTGGGCCGCGGCACCACGCTCGCGAGACTCAGGCGGTCGAAGGCATCGGCCTGCACGAACTGCGCGACGTCTTCCAGGCCCTTCTCGGCGATCAGCGCGCGCCCGTCGCGCACGTTGATGTCGCTGTAGTCGCGCAAGAGGATCGAGCTGGCCTTGACCGGGCTGGCCTGCACCGCGTCGAGCACATAGCGGCCGTGGCCGGCGGCGATGTCCATCAGGCGCACTTCACGGTGCTTCTCGGCCAGCCGTTCCATCGCTTCGCAGAGCAGCTCTTCGACGTGGATCTTGCGCTGCCGGATGCCGCGCCAGCCGATGGAATTCAAGTAGGTCCTGTCGATGGCGCGGCCGATCGGCCAGACGCCCCGGGGCTCGTTGCGGTAGACGTAGTCGAGCGTGCTGCCCGAATCGAAACCCGTCTCATGCCCCAGCTTCACGCCGCGCGACAGCAGGCGGCCGAAGCGCAGGCTGCCACGGGTGATCGCCCAATAGGCCCCGCGCGGAGACAGGGCGGGCAGCGGTTCGGCGAGTGCGCGCGATTCATCGGCGGTCTCGCCGCTCAGGTGTGCCGAACGCAGATCGACGGCTTGCGGCGCCTCGTCGAACAGGCGCAGGATGAATTCGCGGATCGCCTGCACCGCGCTCGCGCGGTCTTTCTCGCCCAGCGTGTCGTGGAAGAAGCCGGGCAGCTCCGTCTTCTTCTTGATCGCGCTGCCGAGCCGATCGAAAAAGGCGTGCTGCGGCTGATGGTGCACCACCCAGTCCGCGCCGGAGATCAGCAGATGCACCGGCAGCGTGATGGCGTTGGCGTCCGCCACCACGCGATCGGCCGCTTCGTAGAGGCCCAGCAGGATGTTGACCGCGATCGGCCGCGAGATCAGCGGATCGTTTTCGTAGCTCGCGATGCGTTCGGGGTCGTGCGTGAGAAACTTCGCCTTCACGTAGCTGTTGACGAAGAACAACCCGCGCAACTTGTGAATGAGGCCCAGCCCGGCACGCGCGAAGGGCACGTAGAGCTTGACCTTGAAGGCCGGCGAGGCGAGCGTCAGTCCGCGCACCCGGGGTGCGTAGTCGTGCGCCCAGGTCGCGACCAGCACCGCGCCCACGCTCTGCGCGATCACGTGGATGTCCTCGGGCGGCACGCCGTGCGCGCTGGCGATGTGCTGGACGAAGGTCTGCACGTCGCGCACCGAGGTCGCGAAGCTCGGGCTGTAGCCGCGCTGGCCGGGCGACTTGCCATGGCCGCGCGCATCCCAGGCGAAGAAATCGAAGTCCGGCAGATCGAGCTCGTCGACCAGGTGCGCCATGCGCGCTCCGTGCTCGTGGCCGCGGTGGAACAGCACGATGGCGCCGCGCCGCGCGCCGCCCGTCGCCGGCCAGTGCCGGTAGAACAGCGACACGTTGTCGTGAGTGCTGAAGTGGTGTTCGTGCGGCAGGCGGGTGTCGGTCATTCGGATTTCTCGTCTCAGGTGCGGGCTTCGGCCAGGGCACGGCGGATGCGGTTGACGATGGTCCAGGCGATCAGCGCCGCGACGATCGGCATGAGCCATGCGCTCCATGCCGGCAGCGGTCCGCCGAGCGCAATGTAGAGACCCAGCGCGCCGAACACGAAGGCCCGGTCGCTCTTGCCGAGCGGGCCGTCGTAGCGGCGCGAGGCGCCCACCGTCGGACCCAGCGCGCCGGTGAACTCGCTCAAGCCCGCCAGCACGATCACGACGCCGACCCAGAAGGGGCTGAAGGGCGCGACGAGCGCGAGGGGCAAGTAGAGCGCGGCGTCGGACAGCACGTCGGTCAGCTCGTTGAGAAAAGCGCCGAGCGCGCTCTGCTGGTTGTGCTCGCGCGCCAGCATGCCGTCGATCGCGTTGAAGGCCATGCGCAGGAACATCCAGAGGGGGATCAGCGCGAAGGCGGCCGGGGAGGGCGCGGCGAAGAAGAGCCACAGGCCGAGCGCGAGCGAGATCGCGCAGGCCGCTACCGTGACCTGGTTGGCCGTGACACCCATGGCATGCAGGCGCACGACCAGCGGCCGCAGCAGGGCCTGGAATCGCGGCTTCAGTTCGTAGATCGACACCCTTCTCGTACCCTCCTCGGTCGCGCATTCTGCACGAGGGGCCCGTGTCGGAGGACGGCAATCTGCCCTCGGATGGCCGTTCGGCCGACTAAACTGTCCCTTCAGCCTACCGCCCATGACCATCCAGACCGACGACTTCGCCCCGGCCCCGCAACGCGTGGTCTCCGCTGCGCCCGCCTCGCCCAACGAAGAGGCGATCGAGCGCGCCTTGCGGCCCAAGCTGCTCGACGAGTACGTCGGCCAGGCCAAGGTGCGCGAGCAGTTGGAGATCTTCATCGGCGCCGCCCGCCACCGCGCCGAGGCGCTGGACCACGTGCTGCTCTTCGGCCCGCCGGGCCTGGGCAAGACCACGCTGTCGCACATCATCGCGGCCGAGCTCGGCGTGAACCTGCGCCAGACCTCGGGGCCGGTGCTCGAGAAGCCCAAGGACCTGGCGGCGCTGCTCACCAACCTCGAGCGCAACGACGTGCTCTTCATCGACGAGATCCACCGCCTCTCGCCCGTGGTCGAGGAAATTCTCTATCCCGCGCTGGAGGACTACCAGATCGACATCATGATCGGCGAGGGGCCGGCCGCGCGCAGCATCAAGCTTGACCTGCAGCCCTTCACGCTGGTCGGCGCCACCACGCGGGCCGGCATGCTGACCAACCCGCTGCGCGACCGCTTCGGCATCGTCGCGCGGCTGGAGTTCTACACGGCCGAGGAGCTGGCGCGCATCGTGCGCCGCAGTGCCGGCTTGCTGGCCGTGCCGATGGACGAGGCCGGCGGCCTCGAGATCGCGCGCCGCTCGCGCGGCACGCCGCGCATCGCCAACCGCCTGCTGCGCCGCGTGCGCGACTACGCGCAGGTCAAGGGCGATGGCCGCATCACCGAAGACCTGGCCCACAAGGCGCTGGCCATGCTCGATGTCGACCCGCAGGGGTTCGACCTGATGGACCGGAAGCTCCTGGAAGCCGTCATCCACCGCTTCGACGGCGGCCCGGTCGGGCTGGACAACATCGCGGCCAGCATCGGCGAGGAGGCCGGCACCATCGAGGACGTGATCGAGCCCTACCTGATCCAGCAGGGCTACCTGCAGCGCACGCCGCGCGGGCGCATCGCCACGCTGGCGGCGTACCGGCACCTGGGCGTCGCGGTGCCGCAGCGCGACGGCGACATGTTCGGCAACTGAGGAGTCTTTTTTCATGCACACGCACGATCTCAGCGGGTGGCAGCACGAACACCGGTTCCAGGGCGACAACCATGCCGCCGAACGCAGCACGCGGCTCGTGATGTGGATCACGGCCGCCGCCATGCTGCTGGAAATCGGTGCCGGCTGGTGGTTCAACTCGATGGCGCTCCTGGCGGACGGCTGGCACATGAGTTCGCACGCCGTGGCCATCGGACTCAGCGCTTTCGCCTACGCGGCCGCGAGGCGCTATGCCGGCGACCGGCGCTTCGCCTTCGGGACCTGGAAGATCGAAGTGCTGGGCGGCTTTGCGAGCGCGCTGTTCCTGCTCGGCGTCGCGGCGCTGATGGTGGTGGGTTCGCTGGAACGGCTGTGGACGCCGACCGCGATCCACTACAAGGAAGCGATCGTCGTGGCCGCGCTCGGGCTGCTGGTCAATCTGCTGTGCGCACGGCTGCTCGGCGGGGCGCATCAGCACCACGGGCATGCCCATCACGACCACGCGCACGGCCATGACCACGACCAAGGCCACGACCTGAACCTGCGCTCCGCCTACCTGCACGTCGTGGCCGACGCCGCGACCTCGGTGCTGGCCATCGTCGCGCTCGCCGGCGGTTGGCTCTACGGCTGGGCCTGGCTCGATCCGCTGATGGGCATCGTCGGCGCCGTGCTGGTTGCGAGCTGGGCGCGCGGCCTGCTGATCGACACCGGCAAGGTGCTTCTCGACCGCGAGATGGACCATCCGGTCGTCGAAGAGATTCGCGAAGGCGTAGAGCAGGGGCTCGCGGATTCGGAAACGCGCGTGGCCGATCTGCATGTGTGGCGCGTCGGCCAGGGCGCTTACGCCTGCGCCCTCAGCGTTGTCACGCATTCGTCAACGCTGACCCCCGATGACGTGCGTGCGACCTTCTCCATGCACGAAGAGATCCGGCACTCGACCATCGAGATCCATCGCTGCCAGGCCGGATGACAGCGCCGCCACGGCTTTTTTCGCTGTCATTGAAGCTTCACCGCGCCGCCACGGCGCCGTCATCCGCCTTGGCGACGATGACGACCCATGCAACGCGATGACGCTTTTCTTCGTGCATGGCGCAATACGGCCGACCTGTCCTCCCCCGCGGAAGACGAGGAAAGCTCGCGTCCTTCCCAGCGCTATCGCACCCTCTGGATCTCCGACTTGCACCTGGGCACGCCCGGCTGCCAGGCGAAGGCGCTGCTCGACTTCCTGAAGCACACCGAGTGCGAGACCCTGTTCCTGGTCGGCGACATCATCGACGGCTGGCAGCTGCGCCGTAACTGGTACTGGCCGCAGCCGCACAACGACGTGATCCAGAAGCTGCTGCGCAAGGCGCGCAAGGGCACGCGCGTGATCTTCATCCCCGGCAATCACGACGAGTTCGCGCGCAAGTACCTGCATCACAACTTCGGCGGCATCGATGTGGCCGACGAATGGATCCACGAGACCGCCGACGGCCGCAAGCTCTGGATCATGCACGGCGACCTGTTCGACGGCGTGATCCAGTGCGCGAAGTGGCTGGCCCACGTGGGCGACTCGCTCTACGAGTTCACGCTCAAGCTGAACCGGTACCTCAACTCGCTGCGCGCGCGCCTGGGGCTTCCCTACTGGTCGCTGTCCAAGTACCTGAAGCAGAAGGTCAAGCGTGCGGTCAGCTATGTCGGCGATTTCGAGAACGCGGTGGCGCGCGAGGCCCGCAAACGCGGCGTGCAGGGCGTGGTCTGCGGCCACATCCACCACGCCGAGCTGCGCGACATCGACGGCATCCTCTACGCCAACGACGGCGACTGGGTCGAGAGCCTCACGGCGCTGGCCGAGCATCCCGACGGCAGGCTCGAGATCCTGCACTGGACGGAGCACATGCCGGTCGCGACACGCGCCGGGCGGGCTGCCTCCCGGCGCGAGCCGGCGCACGCATGACGCGCGCGCCGTCGCCGTCCCCGCGCCTTCCGGCCCAGCGAACCGTCGATCTCGTCTACTTCGACGCCGGCGGCGGCCACCGTGCCTCCGCGCTGGCGCTCGAAGCGGCGATCCAGCGCGAGGGCTTGCCGTGGACCGTGCGGCTGGTCAATCTGCGCGCAGTGCTCGATCCGAAGGACAGCTTCCGCAAGCTGACCGGCATGGATCCCGAGGACGTCTACAACAGGCGGCTGGCCCGCGGCTGGACCCTGGGGCTCACGCACGAGCTCAAGGTGCTGCAGGCCGTGATCCGCTGGGCCAAGCCGAAGCTTTTGCGGCCGCTGCAGCAGCACTGGCTGGCGACCGAGCCCGACATGGTGGTGTCACTGATTCCGAACTTCAACCGAGCGCTCTACGAGTCGGTCGCCTCGGCACTGCCAGGCGTGCCCTACGTGACGGTGCTGACCGACCTGGCCGATCACCCGCCGCACTTCTGGATCGAGAAGGGGCAGGACCAGCATTTCGTCTGCGGTTCGGAACGCGCCGTGCAGCAGGCGCGCCAAGCAGGCTATGCGGACGATCGTATCCATGCGACCTCTGGAATGATGATCCGCTCGGCCTTCTACGAGACGCAGTCCATCGATCAGGCGGCTGAACGGGACCGCCTGGGACTCGATCCGAAACGGCCGACCGGCCTGGTGCTGTTCGGCGGGCAAGGCTCCAAGGCCATGCTCGGCATCGCGAAGCGGCTGCCCGACACCCAGCTCATCCTGGCCTGCGGCCACAACGAGGCGCTCGCCAAGGCCTTGCGCGCGCAACCGGCGCGGGCGCCGCGGCTGGTGCTGGGCTTCACGCCCGACGTCGCCCGCTACATGCAGCTGGCCGATTTCTTCATCGGCAAGCCCGGCCCGGGCAGTGTCAGCGAGGCGGTGCACCTGCACCTGCCGGTGATCGTCGTGTGCAACAGCTGGACGCTTCCGCAGGAGCGCTACAACGCCGAATGGGTGCGCGAGCAGGGCGTCGGCCTGGTGTGCGCGAGCTATGCCAAGGTGCCCGGCGCGGTGGATGAACTGGTCCGCGACCTGGAACGCTACCGCGCCGCGACCTGCAAGGTACGGAACCGGGCGGTGTTCGAGCTGCCGGGAATCTTGCAGGGCATCCTGGCACGTGCCGAAGCGCCTGCCGGCGGTGAAGAACCGATCCCGGGACTGGCGTTCGGCGCTCAGTGACCGATCAGGCGCCGACGCGCCTCGACCACCGCCGTGCCCAGTGCGACAGCGGCTGCGAAGCGCGACGCACAGTGAAAAAAGTAGTACTCGGTGCTGACTTTTCAGATGGAAACTAAAGCTTTGGTTTTCAAAAACAGATAGGATCACGGTCGTCGAAACCAGCCATCAGGCGGGTCGGCGAACCGGGGGAATCGACTGTGAAGACATCGCGGGTTGCGCTCGCCGGCCTGGCGACGCTGGTGCTGTGCATGGCGGGCTGCAAGGGCAGCGGGGCGCCCGCTGCGCAGCCTCAGGGCAGCAATGCTTCGGCTTCGCCGTCTTCGTCCGCTCCGGCCGCTGCCGCGCGGCAGCACAACGACAAGACGACTGAATTCCTCAGCGCCTGGCGCCCGAAGAACTAGGGGCGCTCACTCGCGCGACGCCAGCCGATCGCGCACTGCGGTCACGTGGTCGCCGACCTTGGAGAGCGCATCCTGCAGTTCGGCCTCGCTGCAGCGTAGCTGCTGGCACCAGTACTGCAGCTCGACGGGGTCGAGGGCATTGACCCGGCCGGGGTCCAACGGCTTGAAATGGCTCAGATCTTCGGGCATTGCGACTCCTCGGTAGGCAGTGTGCGGGCCTGACTTTTTAGGCTCGCGCGCGGCACTTGGCAAGGCAACGAAAAAAGCCCGCTATCGTTTTGATAGCGGGCTTTCCTTGCTGTACTTGGTGGCTCTTCACGGACTCGAACCGCGGACCTGTGGATTATGATTCCATCGCTCTAACCGACTGAGCTAAAGAGCCGAGCCCGAGATTATAGCCGGCTCCGCGGCGTTCAGCCGGCCTTCGGGAGTTTGGCCAGCTCCTCCGTCACGAGCCGCACGATCAGCCGGTCCAGCGTCTGCACCGAATAGTTGTTCACGTCGTGCACCGTCTCGCGGCCGGGTCCGCTGGCGGGGTTGCTTGCCTCCCTGTAGGTCAGGAACACGAAGCGCCCGCCGGTGTACTGCGCGATCTGGCGCTGCACGTATTCCCCCTGCTTGTCGAGCCCGCTCGCGCCCACGCTGAACACCTTGATGCCCTTGCCGAGCGCGGCCATCATGTCGTCGTCGTATTGCGGACCGCCGTAGTCCAGGTGCGGCGGCGCGTCGGCCAGGAGCACCACCAGGCGGGTCGCGTCGGTGCCGCGCCAACTCAGCCGGTGCACGGTCTCGTGCAGCGCCTCGTTCATCGCCTCGGGGTAGTCGCCGCCGGCGGCGGCCTGCAGCGCATCGAGCACCGCTTGGAAACTGCCGAGGTCGTTGGTGAAGTCGTGCCGGCGCACGAGGAAGGCGTCGCCGCGGTCGCGGTAGGCCACCAGCCCGAAACAGGTGTCGGGCCGGCTCGGCAGTTGCGCCACCTCGTTGGCGATGGTGCGCAGCGTGCTCTTGAGCTTGCCGATCTCGTCGCCCATCGAACCCGTGGCATCGATCAGGAAGACCAGGTCCAGGCGCGCGCGCGGCGGGACTGCGGCCGTGTTCAGCACCAGCTCGACCGCGCTTTTCTGCCCGCGGCGCAGGAAGGTCGTGCCCTGCTGGCCGTACTTGCGCACCGCCACTTCGTACACCTGGCTGCCCGAGGGATCGAAGGCGTTGGGATGCAGCCAGGCGCGGCCTGCCGCGTCGGTGCGGGCCCACATGGCAGCGCCGTTCGCGGCCTGCACCGCGACCTCGGCATCGGGCACGGCCATGCCGCGCGCGTTGCGCACCTGCAGCAGGTAGCGCTCGCTCACGTCGCGTGCGCGGTGCGTCACCTGCGTGCGCTGGCGGAATTGAAGGTAGGCCGAGAAGTCGGCGTTGTCGTCGACCATGCCGGCGGTGACCACCTGCTGCTGCGGCCGGGGACGCTGAATGGGTGGCATGCCGGGCGCCGGCGGCGCGAAGCGCGGGGCCTCGGCTTCGGCGACCAGTGCTTCCCTGGCAGCGCCCGCAGCGGGGGCCGCAGGCGCCGGCATGGCGACGGCGGCATCGGATAAGGCCTCAGCCGGAGCTGCGCGCCGCGACTTGGCTTCGCGGCCGAGGGGCGCGTGACCCTCCCCGTGCCCTGTGTATGCTTCATCGCGCTGGGCGATGCGGCCCGGCGTTTCGTAGCTTTGCACCGGCCGCGCGCAATGGGTGGCCGAGGGCGCCTCGAAATTCGGGACGGTGCGCGCGACCACGTGCGCCGGCCGTTGCGGCGAAGGGAAGTTTGCGGGTTCGGGCTGCGGCGCCGGGGCCGGCCAGCGCGCGGCGCCGGGTGCGATCTCGGTGGCGCTGCAGGCGCTCAGCAGAAGCTGCGCGCACAGCAGTGCGACGAGCGGGCGTTGAAAGAGGGAAGGGCGGATGGTCATCTCAGCAGCTCCGGGTTGTGGATGCAGGCTGATACGGCGGGCCGGCCCCGGCCGGGTTAAGTTCCGACGATATTTTTTGAGGGGGTGCTAACCCCGAACGGCGGCGCAGTCCGTAGAACGTGAGGTGAAAATCTGCCGATGCTTGCGCCCGCTGCTGCGAACCCCGCCCTTCACGACACCATGCCGGACGACCAGCTGATGCTCGCCTATGCCGGCGGCGACGCGGCCGCCTTCGACACGCTCTACACCCGCCACGAGAGCGCGCTGTTCCGCTTCGTCCGGCGCCTGCTCGGCCTGCGCCTCGCGGCCGAGGTCGACGAGGTGTTCCAGGACACCTGGGTGCGCATCATCGCGGCGCGCGAGAGCTTCTCGCCGCAGGGCGCGAGCTGGCGCACCTGGGCCTTCACGATCGCGCACAACCTGGCGATGGACCGGCTGCGCCTGAGCGGCCGCGAGGTGGCCTTCTATGCGCACGACGAAGACGGCGACGGGCTGGAGGCCGCGCAACTGTTCAGCCGCGGCCTGCTGAGCGACGGCGGCACGGCATCCGATGCCGCGCATCCTTCGGCCGAAGAGCTCGCGTTCTGGCGCGCGGCCGGCCGCCGCCTGCTGGCCTGCCTCGACGAGTTGCCGGACGAACAGCGCGCCGCCTTCCTGCTGCACCACGAAGACGGCTTCACCGTGGAAGCGCTGGCCGACACGCTCGGCGTCGGCTTCGAGACCGTTCGCAGCCGCCTGCGCTACGGCTTGAAGAAGCTGCGCGGCTGCATGGAGCGTTATCTTTCCGTGCTGGAGCTTCGTTCATGAGCCGCCGGGCCGCTCCCAAGGCGAGTACCGGAGCGCGCAGCGCGGAGGTTGCTCGATGAGCATGGAAGACGATCTTCAGGACGACGCCCTGCGGCGTGCGCTGGCGCATGCGCCGGACCACACGGCGACGCCTCACTGGCGCCTGCGCAAGGCGATCCTGGAACGTGCGCACGACGCGGTGGCGCCGTTTCCCGCCGCGCGCATGCAGGAGCCGGAGACGCGGCCGTGGTGGCAACGCCTCGTCGGCCTGGGCGGCGGCTCGCGCATGCCGTGGAACGCGGCCTTCGCCACCGTGCTGGTTGCGACGCTGGTGACGGTGCTCTGGCAGCGAGAGCCGGTGCCCGGCGCGCGGCCCGACGGCGAGGCCAGGGTCGCCGCGCCGGCGCCTGCCGTGTCCGCTCCGCAGGCGCCGACCGAACCTGCGCCGTCGCCCGAATCGGCGCCCGTTCCGTCATCGGCGCCGCCTGTACCGATGCTGGAGGCACCGGCAGCCGCGGCGGTGCCCCCGGCATTGGCACGCCCTCAGGCCGATGAAGCCGAATCCAGGAAGAAGGAAACACGCCAGGCGCCTGCTACGCAGTCCGCACCGCTTGTCCCGGCCGCGCCCGTCGTGCCGGCCGAACCTTCGGCCGACGCGGCGGCAGGTCCCGCGCCGCGGGATTCCCTCGCCGCCCGAGCCCGTCGCGAAGAAGAGGCCGCGGCCAAGCAAGGCTTTGCGCCTTCTGCGAGCCCGCCCGCCACGCCGGCCGCACCGGGCGATGCGGCGGGCGCCGCACGCGCGGCACGCCCTGCGTCTCCGAACGTGCGCACCGAGGCGACGGAGCCGCCCACTTTCGCGGCGCTTTCGCAATGGAATCGCATCACGATCGCACAGCGCGGCGGCGCAAGCCGCAGCCTGTCGCGCGCCGAAGCGCTCGATCTCAATGCGCTGCTGGGATCGGCCGCCATCACGGCGGTCGGCGGGCAGCCGTTGGCGTCCACGCCCGAATGGCGCATCTCGCTCGAACGCAACAACGAGGTGCTGGCGGTGTTCGAAGTCGCGCGCAGCCAGGTGCGCTGGCGCGAAGGCCGTGCGCCGCCGGCCACCGGCGCGCCGTCGGCGCCCGCGCTGGCCGCCTTGAACGAGGCGCTGCGCAATGCGGTGCAGGCGCCAGAGGCCGGGCCGCCGCCGGCCGCGCCGCGCTAAGGCCGCGTCACTGGTGCTTGAACGCGGCCTTGCGCTTGTTGACGAAGGCGTCCATGCCTTCCTTCTGGTCGGCGGTGGCGAAGAGCGCGTGGAACAGGCGGCGCTCGAACATCACGCCGTCCGCAAGCCCGCTCTCGAAGGCGCGATTGACCGATTCCTTGGCCGCCATCACCGCCACCTGCGAGAAGTCAGCGATCACCAGCGCGGCGCCCAGCGCCTCGTCCATGAGCTTGTCGAAGGGCACGACGCGGCTCACCAGCCCGGCGCGCTCGGCCTCGGTGGCGTCCATCATGCGGCCGGTCAGGGCCATGTCCATCGCCTTGGCCTTGCCCACGGCGCGCGGCAGGCGCTGCGTGCCGCCGGCGCCCGGGATCACGCCGAGCTTGATTTCGGGCTGGCCGAACTTCGCGTTGTCGGCCGCGATGATGAAGTCGCACATCATTGCGAGCTCGCAGCCGCCGCCGAGCGCGAAGCCGCTCACGGCCGCGATCACCGGCTTGCGCACGCTGCGGATGGTTTCCCAGTTGCGCGTGATGTAGTCGCCCTTGTAGACGTCGGTGAAGCTGTAAGTGGCCATGGCGCCGATGTCGGCGCCCGCGGCGAAGGCGCGCTCGCTGCCGGTGACGATGATGCAGCCGATCGCCTCGTCGGCGTCGAAGGCCTTGAGCGCATGGCCGAGCTCGGTCATCAGCGCATCGTTGAGCGCGTTCAGCGCCTTGGGCCGGTTCAGCGTCACGATGCCGATCTTGCCGGCTTCGGTGCGGACTTCGATGTTCTCGTAGCTCATGCGTGTCTCCTTGAAATGGGTTGGAACAGTACGCGGGCGGACGCCGCCGGGCCGCCCCAAGGCGGACGCGCCTCCCCCTCGGGGGGTGGCGAAGCACACGAAGTGGCAAGCCGGGGGATAGACATCATTGCGGATCGAGCCAGCGCGTCAATTTGGCCGGGTCCTGGGCGGCGAGGCGCCAGGTCGTCACGCCGCTGGGCAGCGTGAGCGGCAGGCGCAGCAGCCGGCGGTCGCGCGCGACGAGTGCCGTGATCTTCTTCAGCGGGCCGAGGTAGAGCGCCAGATCGTCGAGCTTGGCGAGCCGCCAGCCTTGCGCCTTGTGGCCCTTGGAAGCGCCGAGCTCGATGCCGATCCATTCGTCGTTGGCCGAAAAGCCGGCCTGCTCGGCCGCGCCGCCTCGCAGCACCATCTTGACCTGCACGCTGCCGCTCGCTTCCGCGACGCGCAGGCCGAGCTCCTGTGCGCGCTGCGCCGGATCATCGAGCGCGGCGACGCCGTGGCTGCGCAGCAGATCGGCCAAGGGCAGTTCGTCGGTCGAGTGGACCCAGCTCGCGATCTCCCCGGCAAAGGACCGCCCGCCAATGGCTTCGAGCGCGGCCGCGAAGGCAGCTTCGTCGATCGGGCCGCCGCCGCTCTTCTTCCACAAGAGCCGCATCACCTCGTCGAGCGAGCCCTTGCCTTCGGCGCGCAGCGTGAGGTCGAAGCACAGTGCGACCAGCGCGCCCTTGGTGTAGTAGCTGATCGTGGTGTTGGGCGTCTGCTCGTCCTGCCGGTAGTACTTGACCCAGGCATCGAAGCTCGCGTCGGCCACCGACTGCACCAGCCGGCCCGGCGCCTGCAGCACCTGGTTGATGGTCTTGTTGACGAGGCGCAGGTAGCCGGTGTCGTCGATGCGGCCGGCGCGGCGCAGCAGCAGGTCGTCGTAGTAGCTGGTGAAGCCTTCGAACAGCCACAACAGGCGGGTGTAGTTCTCCTGCCCGTAGTCGTAGCGCGCGAACTCGGCGGGCCGCAGGCGCTTCACGTTCCAGGTGTGGAAGTACTCGTGGCTGATCAGGCCGAGCAGCGTGGTGTAGCCCTCGGGCTGCTTCTTCGCGGCGAGCTGGGGCAGGTCGCGGCGGGTACAGATCAGCGCGGTCGAGTGCTGGTGCTCGAGCCCGCCGTAGCCGTCGTCCACCGCGTTGAGCATGAAGACGTAGCGGTCGTGCGGCGGCTTGGGCCCGCCGCGCTTGCCGACCTTGTCGCCGTGCCAGAAGCGCATCTGCGCCTCGCAGATGGCGCGCGTGTCGGCGATCAGCCGCTCGCCGTCGAAGGAGGCGGGGGCGCCCGCGACCACGAAGCGATGCGGCACGCCGCAGGCCTCGAACTCGGCGCTCCAGAACATGCCCATCTCGACCGGGCTGTCGGCCAGTTCGTCATAGTCGGCCGCGAGGTAGCTGCCGAATCCCTGGCGGTCGACCTTGGCGGGTTTCAGTGCCGTCGCGCACGACCAGCGTTCGCCGGGCGCCAGGAGCGGCGGCGCCACCACCTCGAGTGTGTGCGGCCCGTCGGTCTGCCCCTCGACACGAAGGCACAGGCTGGTGCCGTTGAAGAAGCCGCGGTCGCGATCGAGCCAGGCGGTGCGCACCGAGTTGTCGTAGGCGCAGACCTGGTAGCGCAGCACCAGGGGCTTGCCCGGCGCGCAGTCGATCTGCCAGCTGTGCTTGTCGAGCTGCTGCGCGGCCAGCTTGCGCCGGCCCTGCACGGCCTGCAGCTTCTGCAGGTTCTTCGCGAACTCGCGCACCAGGTAGCTGCCCGGAATCCACACCGGCAAGGCCACGCGCTGCTGCGCGGCGGGCCGCTCGATGGTCAGCGTGACGGCGAACAGGTGTGCGTTGCGGTCCGCGCATTCGACGCGGTAGTGGATGGCCGGCGAGGCCATCAGTTGGCAGCGGCGAGTTGTTTTTCGACCTGCTCGGCCGGGATCGCGCCCGGCGTGCGCGTGCCGTTGCCGAAGATCAGCGTCGGCGTGCCGGTGATGTTGTACTTCTGGCCGAACTCGCGATTGCGGGTGAGTGCGCTGGTGTCGCACTCGGCGGCCTCGGGCGCGACGCCGCGCACCATCCAGTCGGTCCAGGCCTTGGCCTTGTCCTTGGCGCACCAGATGTTGCGCGACTTCACGACCGAGTCCGGCCCCAGCACCGGATAGAGAAAGAGATGGATGGTCACGTTGTCGACCTTGGTCAGGTCGCGCTCGAACTGCTTGCAGTAGCCGCAGTTCGGATCTTCGAACACCGCCAGCTTGCGCTTGCCGTTGCCGCGCACGATCTTGAAGGCATCTTTCACGGGCAATTTGTCGAAGGCGACCTCGCTCAGTTTCTCGACCCGTTCTTCGGTGAGGTTGCGGCGCGCCTTGACGTCGATCAGGTTGCCCTGCAGGAGGTAGTTGCCCTGCTCGTCGGTGTAGTAGATCTCGAAGCCGTTGATGCGTACTTCGTAGAGGCCGGGCATTGGCGACTTGGTGATCTCGTCGATCTTTGCGAACTGCGGAATGCGCGCGGCCAGGTTCTGGCGGATCTCGGCCTCGCCGGCCGCGGCGCTCAAGGTGGAGCCGAGGGTCAACGCGGCAAGAAGGGCAGGGGCGAATTTCATGATGTTGTTGCTTCCGGCGGAATTCACTGCAGGCCCATGGCCTGCTTCGCGATCCAGTTCTTGACGAGCCGCGTGCGGTCGAAGCCGCGCATGCCCCAGTTGCGAAGCGCCGGCAGCGGATCGGCGCTGTGCGCAAAGAGTTGCTGCAGGCCGTCGGTGGCCAGGCTCATGGAGAGCACGTCGGTGCGGCGGGCCCGCTCGTAGCGGCGCAGCAGCCGGGCGTCGCCCACGCTGCGCCAGTAGTCGCGATCCTTGATCACGTTGGCCAGCGCTGCGGCATCGCCCAGGCCCAGGTTCAAGCCCTGGCCTGCGAGCGGATGCACCGTGTGCGCCGCGTCGCCGGCGAGCGCCCAGGAGCCCCCGTCGGCGAACTGGCCAGTCCAGCGGTCGGCGATCGCGCGCTGCAACGGCCAGGCCGCGCGCTCGCTGATGAGCCGGAGGGCACCGAGCGCGCCATGGCTGGCATCGTGCAGCGCGGTGTTGAATTCGTCCGCCGTCTGCGCGAGCAGGGCCGGTGCGCGCAACTGGTCGACCGACCACACGAGCGCGAGCTGCCTGTCGCCGAGCGGCAGCAGCGCGAACACTTCGCCCTTGTCGTTGAACCATTGCCGCGCCACGCAGTCATGCGGCTCCTCGGCCTGCAGCCGCGCCGCAATGGCGTGCTGCGGATAGCGCGTGACCTCGTAGCGCACGCCCAATGTCTCGCGCGTGGCGCTGATGCGGCCTTCGCAGACCACCGTCAGCGGCGCCGGAACGGGCTCGGCGACGATCTCGATGCGCGGCTGGAAGCGCACCGCATCGCTCAGCTGCTGCTCGAGCGCGGGCACGTCGACGATCCAGGCCAGCGCCTCGACCTTCTGCCGCGCGGCATGGAACTGCACGCGGGCGCCTTCGTCGCCGTAGACCAGCATCTCGCGCACCGGCGTGGCATGGGCCGCATCGGGCCAGCCGCGCAGCGATTCGAGCAGCGCCTTCGATGCCGCATTGAGCGCATAGGCGCGCACGTCCTGCCCCGTGGGGGCCGCGGCGGCCGGCGCCACCAGCGCCACGCGCACGCGTTCGCGCGCCAAAAGCAGCGCGAGCGTGCGGCCGACGATGCCGGCGCCGCGAATGCAAACCTCGGGTGGAAGAGCCATCGGGGCATTGTAGGAGCCTGCCTTTGCCGACGGCGCCGTGCGGGACAATCACCGCCTTCAGCCCAAGGACCTTCCACGTGACTGCCTCCGACTTCGACCTCCATGCCACCATCGCCCGCCTGTTCGTCTACCCGATCAAGTCCTGCGCCGGCGTCGAACTGCCCGAGGCGCTGCTGACCGAAACCGGCCTGGAGTTCGACCGCGCCTGGATGGTGGTCGACGCGAAGGGCGAGTTCGTCACCCAGCGCCAGCTGCCGCGCATGGCGCTGATCCAGCCGCAGATGAAGCATTCCGAGATGGTGCTGCGCGCGCCCGGCATGCTGGCGCTGCACATCGCCTTCGATCGCGTCGAGCAGCCCGTGCGCGTGCGGGTGTGGAAGGACGAGGTGCCGGCCTACGACATGGGCGACATCGCGGCCCAGTGGTTCAGCGACTTCCTCTCGCAGCCGGGCCAGCCGCAGAAGCTGCGCCTGGTGCGCTTCGATCCCGAGCACCAGCGGCTGTCGAACCTCCAATGGACCGGCGGCGTCGAGGCCTCCAACCAGTTTGCCGACGGCTATCCGCTGCTGGTGGCCAGCGAGGGCTCGCTGGCCGAACTCAACGCCAGGCTGGCTGCGGCCGGCCACGGGGCCGTCGGGATCGAGCGCTTCCGCCCCAACATCGTGCTCGCGGGCATCGAGGCGCACGACGAAGACCGCGTCGATACGCTGCACATCACGACCGGCGAAGGCGAAGCGCAACTGCGGCCGGTCAAGCCCTGCTCGCGCTGCCCGATCCCCGACATCGACCCGGCCACGGCCGAGAGCAGCCCCGAAGTGGGCGACATGCTGCGGACCTACCGCGCCGATGCGCGGGTCGACGGCGCCATCACCTTCGGCATGAATGCGATCGTGCTGCAGGGCGTGGAGCACATGCTCAAATGCGGGCAACCGGTCGGTGCAAACCTGCGCTTCGAGTAGCCGCAAATAGCCCCCACGCCCATCACTTCGTGTATCGCTGCCCCCCGAGGGGGCGTCCAGTGACCTTCGGGCGGCCGGGCGGGCACTGGCCCGGGGCCCTAAAATCCCCGGTTCCCCAAAGCATTCTGAAAGCCCCGCCATGAGTCTCCAGTGCGGCATCGTCGGCCTGCCCAACGTCGGCAAGTCCACCCTTTTCAACGCGCTGACCAAGGCAGGCATCGCGGCCGAGAACTATCCCTTCTGCACCATCGAGCCGAACGTCGGCGTGGTCGAGGTGCCCGATCCGCGGCTGGCCCAGCTGAGCGAGATCGTGAAGCCCGAGCGCGTGGTGCCGGCGATCGTCGAGTTCGTCGACATTGCGGGCCTGGTGGCAGGCGCCAGCAAGGGCGAGGGCCTGGGCAACCAGTTCCTCGCGCACATCCGCGAAACCGACGCCATCGTCAACGTGGTGCGCTGCTTCGAGGACGACAACGTGATCCACGTGGCAGGCAAGGTCGATCCCATCTCCGACATCGAGGTGATCCAGACCGAGCTGTGCCTGGCCGACCTGGCCACGGTCGAGAAGGCGCTGCATCGCCACACCAAGACCGCGCGCTCTGGCGACAAGGAAGCGATCAAGCTGGTGGCGCTGCTGGAGAAATGCCAGGCTGCGCTGAACGAGAACAAGCCCGTGCGCGCGCTCGAGTTCAGCAAGGAAGACAGGCCCTTGATCAAACAGTTCTCGCTGATCACTGCCAAGCCCGCGATGTTCGTCGGCAACGTGGCCGAGGACGGCTTCGAGAACAACCCCTTCCTCGACCGGCTGCGCGAGTACGCCGCCGCGCAGAACGCGCCCGTGGTCGCCATCTGCGCCAAGATCGAAGCCGAGCTGGCCGACATGGACGAGGAAGACAAGAAGATGTTCCTGGCCGAGATCGGACAGGAAGAGCCGGGCCTCAACCGCCTGATCCGCGCGGCGTACACGCTGCTGGGCCTGCAGACCTATTTCACCGCCGGCGTGAAGGAAGTGCGCGCCTGGACCATCCACGTCGGCGACACCGGCCCGCAGGCGGCCGGCGTGATCCACACCGATTTCGAGAAGGGCTACATCCGCGCCCAGACCATCGCCTTCAACGACTTCATCGCCTTCAAGGGCGAGCAGGGCGCGAAGGATGCCGGGAAGATGCGCGCGGAAGGCAAGGAGTACGTGGTCAAGGACGGGGATGTGATGAACTTCCTGTTCAGCTCCTGAGCCCTTCGCATTGCAGCCGTCCATGATCACCGTCCACCACCTCAACAACTCCCGCTCGCAACGTGTACTCTGGCTGCTCGAAGAACTCGAGCTGCCTTACGAGATCGTTCACTACCAGCGCGATCCCAAGACCATGCTCGCGCCGCCCACCTTGCGCGCGGTGCATCCGCTGGGCAAATCGCCGGTGGTGACGACCGACGAAGGCCTCGCACTCGCGGAGTCGGGCGCGGTCGTCGAGACGCTGATCGAGCGCTACGGCAACGGCCGCCTTGCGCCGGCGGCGGGCACGCCCGAGGCGCTGCGCTACCGCTACTGGCTGCACTACGCCGAAGGCTCGGCGATGCCGCCTCTGCTGCTCAAGCTGATGTTCGACCAGATCGAGAAGGCGAAGATGCCCTTCTTCGCCAAGCCGATCGCCAAGGCGATCGCGAGCAAGGCCAAGGCCGCCTTCATCATGCCGAACATCAAGAGCCATCTGGACTTCATGGAAGGCGAACTCGGCAAGAGCAAATGGTTTGCCGGCAATGCGTTTTCGGGTGCCGACATCCAGATGAGCTTTCCGGTGGAAGCCGCGGTGGCGCGCGGCGGGCTCGATGCGTCGCGGCCCAAGCTCATGGCGTATCTGGAGCGCATCCACGCACGGCCGGCGTACATGCGCGCGCTCGAGCGCGGCGGGCCTTACGGGCTCCTGAGCTGATGGCGCTGCTGGCTCAGTTCGGCCATATATAGAGAAGTGCGATCGTCATCGTGACATAGCGCGCGAACTTGCCGATCGCCATGTAGATCACGCAAGGCCAGAACGAGAGCCGCAGCCATCCCGCGACGGCGCAAAGCGGATCGCCGACGATCGGCAGCCAGGCCAGCAGGCAAGCCTTGGGGCCCAGGCGTTCCAGCCAGCCGAGCACGCGCAGGTGGTGCTTGGAGTGCGAATACTTGTCGGCCACCTTGTGTGCGCCGTAGCCGATCCACCAGTCCACGATGCCGCCCAAGGTGTTGCCGAGCGTTGCGACGCCGACTGCGGGCCAGAACATTTCGGGATTGAGCTTGAGCAGTCCGAACAGCACCGGCTCGGAGCCGACCGGCAGCAATGTCGCCGACACGAAGGCGGCAACGAAGAGGGTGCTGAGCCCGAATTGCGGCAGCGCAAGAAGCGCAAAGAGTGAGTCGAGCCAAGCTTGCATGTGCGCCGCAGTATAGAAAGACCCGGCCTTATGCAGCGTCGGCGTATACGCTGTGCGTGCGCGCGATGAAACTCTATGAAATCGCAAATGGTTTCAGCCGCTCTCGCTTCGCGCCGCTACAATCGTGCCTCATTTTTCAGCAGCCCGGCGCGCGCCAACTTCCCTCCATGACCCTGCAGATCGGCAACATCGCGCTGGAAAACCGGCTGTTCGTTGCGCCCATGGCGGGCGTCACCGACCGGCCCTTCCGCATGCTGTGCCGCGAGCTCGGTGCCGGTTACGCGGTGAGCGAGATGGTCACATCGCGCAAGGAGTTGTGGGGCTCGCTCAAGACGTCGCGCCGCGCCAACCACGACGGCGAGCCGGGCCCCATTGCGGTGCAGATCGCCGGCACCGATGCGGCGATGATGGCCGAGGCGGCGCAATACAACATCGAGCGCGGCGCGCAGATCATCGACATCAACATGGGTTGCCCGGCCAAGAAGGTGTGCAACAAGTGGGCCGGCTCGGCGCTGATGCGCGACGAGCCGCTGGCGCTCGAGATCGTCGAGGCGGTGGTTCGTGCTGCAGCGCCGCACAACGTTCCGGTCACGCTCAAGATGCGCACTGGCTGGAGCGAAGACCATCGCAACGCGGTGACGCTGGCGCGCCGCTTCGAAGCGGCCGGCGTGCAGATGCTCACGGTGCACGGCCGCACGCGCGAGCAGGGCTACAAGGGCCTGGCCGAGTACGACACCATTGCGGCCGTCAAGGCGGCCGTGCGGGTGCCGGTGGTTGCCAACGGCGATGTCGACTCGCCCGAGAAAGCGCGCGCAGTGTTCGCGCTCACTGGCGCCGACGCCGTGATGGTGGGCCGCGCCGCGCAGGGACGGCCGTGGATCTTTCGCGAGATCGCGCATTTCCTGGCGACCGGCATGCAGCTCGCGCCGCCGCTCGTGGCCGAGGTGCGCCGCCTCATGCTCGACCATCTGCAGGAGCATTACGCGCTCTATGGCGACTACAGCGGTGTCCGCACCGCGCGCAAACACATCGGCTGGTACGTCCGCACGCTGCCCGGCGGCGAGGAATTCAGAGGCCGGATGAACACCATCGAGGACTGCGACGCGCAACTCGCCGCAGTGGCCGATTTTTTCGACACGCTGGCCGCACGGATGGACCGCATTCCGGTCTCCGACGACGCGCAAGCGCAAAGGGATGAGCAGGCAGCCGAAGTGCCTGCATGAATTGAAGAACAGAAGAAGAGAAGAGGGCCATGAGCAAGAAACATATCGAAGACTGCGTGCGCAACAGTCTGGACAGTTATTTCCGTGACCTGCGCGGCACCGAACCCGACGGCATGTACGAAATGCTGGTGCGCGTGGTCGAGAAGCCCTTGCTCGACGTCGTGATGACGCGCGCCGAGGGCAACCAGTCCAAGGCCGCGCAATGGCTGGGCCTGAATCGCAACACGCTTCGAAAAAAGCTGGTCGAACACAAACTCCTGAAGTAGCCCTTGATGAACGCACTGATTTCCGTTTCCGACAAGACCGGCATCCTCGAATTCGCGCAAGCGCTCCATGCGCTGGACGTCCGCCTGTTCTCCACCGGCGGCACTGCCAAGCTGTTGGCCGATGCCGGCCTGCCGGTAACCGAAGTGGCCGAGCTCACCGGCTTTCCCGAGATGCTCGACGGCCGCGTGAAGACGCTGCATCCCAAGGTGCATGGCGGCCTGCTGGCGCGGCGCGATGTGCGGGCGCACATGGCGGCCTTGAAGGAGCACGGCATCGACACCATCGATCTGCTGGTGGTCAACCTCTATCCCTTCGAAGCCACTGTCGCCAAGCCCGGCTGCACGCTGGAAGACGCGATCGAGAACATCGACATCGGCGGCCCGGCTATGGTGCGCAGCGCGGCCAAGAATTGGAAGGACGTCGGCGTGCTGACCGACGCAGCGCAATACCCGCAAGCATTGGCCGAACTCAGGGCCGACGGCAAGCTCAGCGACAAGACCAAGTTCGCCTTCTCCGTCGCCGCCTTCAACCGAATCAGCCAGTACGACGGCGCGATCAGCGATTACCTGTCGCGCATCCAGGACGGCGGCACGCATGCGCTCTTCCCGGCGCAGAGCAACGGCCGCTTCATCAAGCTGCAGGACCTGCGCTACGGCGAGAACCCGCACCAGCAGGCCGCGTTCTATCGCGACCTGTACCCCGCGCCCGGCTCGTTGGTCACGGCGAAGCAGCTGCAGGGCAAGGAACTCAGCTACAACAACATCGCCGATGCCGATGCGGCCTGGGAGTGCGTGAAGAGCTTCGACACGCCCGCGTGCGTGATCGTCAAGCATGCCAACCCCTGCGGCGTCGCGGTCGGCAAGGATGCGCACGAGGCCTACGCCAAGGCTTTCAAGACCGATCCGACTTCGGCCTTCGGCGGCATCATCGCCTTCAACCGGACGGTGGACCGCGCCGCGGCCGAAGCCGTGGGCAAGCAGTTCGTCGAAGTCCTGATGGCGCCCGGCTATGCGCCGGAGGCGCTCGAAGTGTTCAAGAGCAAGGTCAATGTGCGCATCCTCGAGATCGCGCTGCCGCCGGGCGGCACCAGCGACTGGGACAACGGCCGCAATGCGGTGGACGTGAAGCGCATCGGTTCGGGCCTCCTGATGCAGACCGCCGACAACCGCGAGCTCTCGATCGACGAGCTCAAGGTGGTGAGCAAGAAACAACCGTCGCCGCAGCAGCTGCAGGATCTTCTGTTCGCATGGAAGGTCGCGAAGTTCGTCAAGAGCAACGCGATCGTGTTCTGCGCCGACGGCATGACGATGGGTGTGGGTGCCGGCCAGATGAGCCGGCTCGATTCGGCGCGCATCGCGAGCATCAAGGCGCAGCACGCGGGCCTGTCGCTGCAAGGCACGGCGGTCGCGAGCGACGCCTTCTTCCCGTTCCGCGACGGGCTCGACGTGGTGGTCGATGCCGGCGCGAGCTGCGTGATCCAGCCCGGCGGCTCGATGCGCGATCAGGAGGTGATCGATGCCGCGGACGAGCGCGGCGTGGTCATGGTGCTGTCAGGCGTGCGCCACTTCCGGCACTAGCCGCCGAAGCGGTACTTGAGCTGGAAACTCACCGCCCCGTAGAGGCGGTTCCTGATGTTGGGAACGATGGCGATGTTGAGCCCCCAGTTCTTGCCTTCGATGGCCGCGGTCGGGATCAGCGCCGGAAACCAGCCGCCGTTGTTGGATCGCGGATAGCCGTCGAAGGCGCCGACCACGGCGCCGAACTTCACGCCGTGGAATTCGAAGGGCATCACGTACAGGCCGACGTAGTGCGAGCGCTCGCGGTCGCTGTTGCGGAACAGGCCGGCGGTGAGCGAATAGGTTTCGTCGAGCGGCCATTCGATCCCGAGGCCGGGATTGCCGTCCACCAGCCCCTTGTCGCGGTCGAAGTGGTGGGAGTAGAAGCCGGCGTTGAACCAGGCCTTTCCGATATCGGCCTGCGCGAAGGCGAGGCCCGGCGCAAAGGCCAGCCAGGCCAGCCAGCTGCGCAGCTTCATGCGCGCAGCGTCTTGAAGATCTGGCGTGCCGCTTCGATCGTTGCGGCGATGTCTTCGTCGCTGTGGGCTGCGCTCACGAAGCCGGCCTCGTACAGCGCCGGCGCGATGTAGACGCCGCGCTCGAGCAGGCCGTGAAACAGGCCATTGAATCTGGTGTTGTCGGTGGTCATGACCGTGCTGTAGTTCTGCGGCAGCGCATCGAGCAGGAAGAAGCCGAACATGCCGCCTTCGCTGTCGGCGCTGAAGGCGATGCCTTCCGCTGCCGCGGCCGACTTCAGCCCGTCGACCAGCGTACGCGTCTTGTGTGACAGCCCGTCGAAGAAGCCGGGCTTGGCCACTTCCTTCAATGTCGCGAGGCCGCAGGCCGTGGCCACCGGGTTGCCCGAGAGCGTACCGGCCTGATACACCGGTCCGAGCGGCGCGAGCTGTTCCATGATCGCGCGCGGCCCGCCGAAGGCCGCGAGCGGCATGCCGCCGCCGATCACCTTGCCCAGCACCGTGAGGTCTGGCCGGATGCCCAGCACGCCCTGTGCGCCCTGCAGGCCGACGCGGAAGCCCGTCATGACCTCGTCGAACACCAGCAGCGCGCCGTGCTTCGTGCAGAGCTCGCGACACCGCTGCGCAAAGGCGGCGCTCGCGCGCACGAAGTTCATGTTGCCGGCGATGGCCTCGATCATCAGGCAGGCGATCTCGTGTCCATGCAGCGTGAAGGCTTCCTCGAGCTGCGCCAGGTTGTTGTATTCGAGGACCAGCGTGTGCTGCACCACCTCGGGCGGCACGCCGGCCGAGGTCGGATTGCCGAAGGTCGCGAGGCCCGAGCCAGCCTTGACCAGCAACGCATCGGCGTGACCGTGGTAGCAGCCTTCGAACTTGATGATGTACTTGCGCCCGGTCGCGCCGCGCGCCAGGCGCAGCGCGCTCATCGCGGCTTCGGTGCCGGAGCTCACGAGGCGCACCATCTCCATCGACGGCACGAGTGCCAGGATGGCTTCGGCGAGCTCGATCTCGCGCTCGGTCGGTGCGCCGAAGGAGAAGCCTTCCGTCACCGCACGCTGCACCGCATCAACCACGGCGGGATGGCCGTGGCCCAGGATCATCGGCCCCCAGGAGCCGATGTAGTCGATGTAGCGCTGGTCCGCGGCATCCCAGAAGTAGGCGCCCTGCGCGCGCCTGACGAAGCGCGGCGTGCCGCCGACGGCCCTGAAGGCGCGCACGGGCGAGTTGACCCCGCCGGGAATCACGGCGCGGGCGCGCTCGAAGAGGATGTCGTTCTTGTCGGTGGCGTGTGGCATCAATGTCGGGTGTCGTGGGGTGGCAGGGCAAAGTCGGAGGGAGAGGCGGGATCGTCGTCGTTGTCTTCGTCGTCCTCGGGCTGGGCCCAGAACAGGCGGTCGGGCAGCACGTGGCCCATGCCGGGGCGGAAACCGGCATCCAGACAGCGGTCCATGTAGCTCAGCGCTTCGGTGGTGGCCGCGACCAGGTCGGTGCCGCTGGCGAGCAGCGCAGCCAGCGCGGCCGAGAGCGTGTCGCCCGCGCCGGCGAACACGGCGTCGAGGCGCTCGTACTTCTCGCTCGCGAGCACCGACTGCGGCGACGCCAGCACGTTGTCGATGAACTGGTCGGGCAGCACCAGCCCGGTCACCAGCGTGTAGGGCACGCCGAACTCGCCGGCCGCCTTGGCGATGTCGCGCGCGGTGGGCGGACGCTCGCCGGCCCAGTCCGGCAGGAGCCATCGCCACAGCGTGCTGTGGTTGCCCACCAGCACGGTGGTCTGGGGCAGCACGAGCTCGCGAAACGCATCGAGATAGGCCTCGATCTGCGTGTCTTCCCACCACGACAGGTTGGGCATGTAGGCGACCACCGGCACTTCGGGATAGTCGGTCGCGGTCTCGGCCACGGTGCTGAGGTTTTCGGGCGAGCCGACGAAGCCCACCTTGATAAGCTGCACCTCCACGTCTTCGAGAATGGCGCGCGCCTGCTCGGCCACGGCCTCCTCGTCGAAAGTGAAGTGATCGAAAATTTCGGCGGTGTCGCGCGCGTAGGCACCGGTCACGACCGGCAGCATGTGGGCGCCGACCGAGGCCATGGCCAAGGCGTCGCTGCCCAGGCCTCCGGCTCCGCTCGGATCGCTCGCGTTGAAGACCAGCACGCACGGCGGATTCAACTCGCTCTCGGCGGTTTCATCGTTCTGGGGGTCGGTAAGATCGCTCACTTTGCGGTCGTGCTCTGGTGGTAGTAGGAAAGTTTTCATACGCCACAGGGCTCACCAGATGGTGGCATATCTGAGACGCTTGTCACGGGTTTTGTTGATACGTTTGGATACGATCGTTGCATTCTATGAACAGGGACTTTAAGCTGCGATGAATACGAAAACCTGGATGTGCCTGATTTGCGGGTGGATCTACGACGAAGCGGTGGGAGTGCCAGAAGATGGTATTGCGCCCGGCACGGCATGGGCAGATGTTCCGATGAACTGGACCTGTCCCGAATGCGGGGCGCGCAAGGAAGACTTCGAAATGGTTGAAATCTGAAGCATGGCATAGGCGTGCTTCCTTGCGTCCCTCGTCGAGGGCGTTGCGGTCATCGAGGTATTAATAGAGGAGCGTGCGAATGAGCGCGAATGGATCGGGTTACAAGGTGCTTGTCATCGACGACAGCAACACCATTCGGCGCAGCGCCGAGATCTTCCTCAAGCAGGGGGGGCACGAGGTCCTGCTGGCCGAAGACGGGTTCGACGCATTGTCGAAAGTCAATGATCACAAGCCGCACCTCATCTTCTGCGACATCCTCATGCCGCGCCTCGACGGTTATCAGACCTGCGCCATCATCAAGCGCAACGCCCATTTTTCCAATGTCCCGGTCGTGATGCTCTCCTCCAAGGATGGCGTGTTCGACAAGGCCCGCGGCCGCATGGTCGGTTCCCAGGACTATCTCACCAAACCCTTCACCAAAGACCAACTGCTCCAGGCTGTGCAGCAGTTCGGCATCGTTTCGCAGGAAGTGCAGTAATGGCTATTCGCAAGGTACTCGTGGTCGACGATTCCAAGACGGAATTGATCTTTCTCACTGAACTTCTTCAAAAGAACGGCTTTTCGGTGAAAACCGCCGAGAATGCCGAGGACGCGATGCGCCGGCTCGAGGAAGAGCAGCCCGACCTGATTCTCATGGACATCGTGATGCCCGGCCAGAACGGCTTCCAGCTCACGCGCGCGATCGCCCGCAATCCGAAGTACGAATCGGTGCCGATCATCATGTGCACGAGCAAGAACCAGGAAACCGATCGCCTCTGGGGCATGCGCCAGGGTGCCCGTGACTACATCGTGAAGCCGGTCAATGCCGCCGAGCTGATGGCAAAGATCAGCGCGCTCGCCTGAATCCGACAGTTTTTCGTACATGGCCAACCGCGACGCTCTCCGCGCATTCCAGTCCCGGCTTGCCAGCCGCCTGCAGGCGGCACGCACCTCGGGCGTTTCCGCTTCGTGGCTCGCCGTGGAAGCGGGCGAGTCGAAGTACCTGTTCCCGCTCGGGCACGCCGGCGAGATCTTTCCTTGGACGGCGCCTCAGGCCGTGCCGTACACGGCGCCGTGGTTCCTGGGCGTCGCCAACCTGCGCGGCGGGCTGTACGGCATCGTGCAGCTTTCCACTTTTGCCTCGGGCTCAGCCGCTGCGCCCGTGCAGAGCGAAGCGGCGCGCGCCCAGTCTCGTCTCGTCGCACTCAACGAGATGCTCGAAGTCAATTGCGCCTTGCTGATCGACCGGCTGGTCGGTCTGCGCGGCGTCGAAGCCTTCACCGAATCGCAGGCCCCGGATGGCGACGCCCCGGCCTGGCTGGGACATTCGTACACCGACGCCGCCGGCGGGCGCTGGCAGGAAATCAACCTGCAGGCGCTATCCCAGCAACCCCAATTTTTGAGCATCGGCGCCTGAGCGGAACGCTTGGCACCGACTACTACCTGAAGGACCGACCGTGAGCTCGATCGCCGACAAGTTCAAGAAATTCCTGCCCGCCGGTGGCGACAACGTCAACATGCGTGTCGACAGCGGCTCGACCCTGTCGCTCGACAACATGGAAACCGTGCAGCCGCCCGAAGAGAAAACGGTGCGCATCCGGCGCGACGCGATGCCCGAGTCGGCGCCCGAGCCGGTTCTCGCTATGGACGCCGCCAACGACCAGGCGCCGGCCGGCAGCCTCGATGAACCGGCGCAGGCCGAAACCCGGGGCGCGGTTCCGCCGGGGCCCGCGGGCGCGGTGCGCTCGCTGCGCTCGAACCCGGCGCGCCAGCAGCGCGTACTCGCGATCGTGCTCGCGACCGTGGTGCTGTTGCTGTTGCTCGTCGCCGGCTCCGCCATCCTGCGCGCCGAACGGCTGGCGCAACAGGTTGCGGCCACCGGCCAGTCGCTGATGCAGTCGCAGCGTCTCGCCAAGTCGGTCTCGCAGGCGCTGGTGGGCAACGTTCCCGCTTTCGCGGAAGTCAAGGACAGCTCGGACGACCTCACGCGGCGCGTGCAGGGCCTGGCAAACGGCGACGATTCGCTCAAGCTGGAACGCGTGGGCGGCCAGTACGACGCCGAACTCGGCAAGATCACGCCGCTGGTCGAGCGCGCCGACAAGAGCGCCAAGGCCGTGCTGGCCCAGCAGCAGATCCTGACGCAGGTGGGTACCGCGCTGCGCGACATCAATCGCCAGTCTTCCGACCTGCTCGAAATGACCGAGACCGTGGCTTCGCTCAAGATGCAGCAGAACGCCACCCTGCCCGAGATCTCGGCCGCCGGCCAACTCGTGATGTTGACGCAGCGCATCGGCAAGTCGGCCAATGAATTCCTTACCGTCGAAGGCGTGAGCCCCGACGCGGTGTTCCTGCTCGGCAAAGACCTGAACACCTTCCAGGAAGTCACGCGCGGCCTGCTCGAGGGCAATGCCCAGCAGCGCCTGCCCGGCTCGCGCGATGCGCAGACGCGCCAGCAGCTCGAAGCCATTCTCAAGACCTACGAGCAGACGCGCACGCAAGCCGGCGCCATTCTGGGCAACCTCCAGGGCCTGGTCGCTGCGCGCGAAGCGCAGGCCGCCATCCTGGCCGACAGCGAACCGCTGCGTACCTCGCTCGGCGACCTGCAGGACAAGCTCTCCGCCCGCACCGGCCTCGGCGCCGGCACGGTGGTGATGCTGTTCGTGCTGTCGCTGGCCGCGCTGGCGCTGGCCGGTGCCATCGGCTTCGTGCAGGTGCGCGAAGGCCGCGAACGCGCCCTGGCCGCCGAACGCGAGCGTCTCGCCGCCGAGCGCGCGAGCGAAGACGCGGGCCGCGTCAATGCCGCCAACCAGGCGGCGATCTTGCGGCTGATGAACGAACTGCAGACCGTTGCCGAAGGCGATCTGACGCAGGAAGCGACGGTGACCGAAGACATCACCGGCGCCATCGCCGACTCGGTGAACTACACGGTGGAAGAACTTCGCCTGCTGGTGGGCAACGTGCAGAACACGGCCACGCGCGTGGCGCAGACCACCTCGCAGGTGGAAAGCACCTCGACCGAACTGCTCGCCGCCTCCACCGAGCAGCTGCGCGAGATCCGCGAAACCGGCCAGTCGGTGCTCACGATGGCCGAGCGAATCAACGGCGTGTCCTCACAGGCGCAGGAGTCGGCCACGGTGGCGCGCCAGTCGCTGGAAGCCGCTTCCTCCGGCCTGCAGGCCGTGCAGAACGCGATCGGCGGCATGAACTCGATCCGCGACCAGATCCAGGAAACCTCCAAGCGCATCAAGCGCCTCGGCGAATCCTCGCAGGAGATCGGCGAAATCACGGAGCTGATTTCGGACATTACCGAACAGACCAACGTGCTGGCGCTCAACGCCGCCATCCAGGCCGCGTCGGCCGGCGAGGCCGGCCGCGGCTTCTCGGTGGTGGCGGAAGAAGTGCAGCGACTGGCCGAACGCTCCGCAGACGCCACGCGCCAGATCTCGGCGCTGGTGAAGGCGATTCAGACCGACACGCAGGATGCGGTGGGCGCCATGGAGCGCTCCACGCAGGGTGTGGTGGAAGGGGCCAAGCTCTCCGACAACGCCGGTACCGCGCTGTCCGAGATCGACCGCGTGTCGCGCCGCCTTGCCGAGCTGATCGAGCAGATCTCGCAATCCGCTTCCCGCGAGGCCGACTCGGCCAACGTCGTGGCCGCCAACATCCAGCACATTTTCGCCGTGACCGAGCAGACCGGCGAAGGCACGCGCACCACCGCACAGCAGGTCCGCGAGCTCTCGCACATGGCCGAGGAACTGCGCCAGTCGGTGTCTCGTTTCAAGATTGTCTGAACGCCGAGCGCAGAACGTGTCGATCCAAAGCCCTGCCACCGCCCCAGTAGCTGGCAACGCGCCAGCCACCGAAGATCTCGGGCCGCTGGCCTGGGTGCTCGGAGAAATCCAGAAGTCGCTCGACAACGCCAGCAAGACGCTGCGGCGCTTCGCCCGCGAGGCCGGCAGCGCCCCGGAGACCGACACCACGCCGCTGCGCATGGCGCGGCAGCAGCTGCACCAGGCCGTCGGTGCGCTGCAGATGGTGGGCCATTCGGCGCCGGCGCTGGTGCTGGGCGCGATGGAATTCGCGGTCCAGAGCTTCATCACGGAGCCCGCGCGCTGCACCGAAGCCGCCGTCCACAAGATCGACCGCGCGGGCTTCGCCGCCACCGATTTCCTCAATGCGCTGCTGGCGGGCAAGACCGTGTCCTCGGTCGCGCTGTTCCCCCAGTACCGCGACGTGCTGGAACTGGTCGGCAACGAACGCGTCCACCCGGCCGACCTGTGGAGCATGAGCTGGCGCTGGGTCGAGATCAAGCCGGCGCCGACGCAGACCGCGCTGGTGTACGACCCGGCGGTCCGCTCCAAGCTCGACCGCGAAGTGCTCAAGATCGTCAAGAGCGGCGATGAGCATGCCGCGCGGCGCCTTCAGGCCCTGTGTCTGGGCTTGGGACGCGGCGCCTCGGTGCCGCGCGTCGCCAGTTTCTGGACCCTCGCAGCCGGCTTCTTCGAGGCCCTGGCGCTGTCGCTGATTCCGACCGATTCCCATGTGAAGCGGGCCGCTTCGCGCGTGCTGCTGCAATACGCCACCCTGGCGCGCGGCGACAACACGGTGTCGGATCGCCTGGGCCAGGACCTGCTCTTCTTCTGCGCGCAGGCCGTGCCCGGCCCGCGCGACGAAGCCGCCACGCTGCGCGCGGTGCGCGTCGCCTGGGGCGTGGCCAACGAGCAGAAGGTCGACTACGCGATCGAGCAGTTCGGCCGCTTCGACCCGCTGGTGCTCGCGCAGGCGCGCAAGCGCATCGAGGCCGCCAAGGAAATGTGGTCGGCGCTCTCGGGCGGCGACGTCTCGCGCACGCGGCAGGTGGCCGACACCTTCGCCCAGCTCGGCGAGTCGCTGCAGAAGCTGCATCCGCCGAGCCTGCCGATGGTGCAGGCCATGAACAACGCGGTCGACGCTTCGCTGCGTTCGGCCAAGCCGCCGGCCACCGAGCTGGCGATGGAAGTCGCGACCTCGGTTCTCTATCTCGAAGCCGCCTTCGAGGACCTCGATCCGCACGACCGGCAATTGACGGCGCGCACGGTGCAACTGGCCGGCCGCATCGAACGCGTGCGCGAAGGCGGCCGTTCGGAGCCGCTCGAGCCGTGGATGGAAGAGCTCTACCGCCGCGTGAGCGACCGCCAGACCATGGGCACCGTGGTCGGCGAACTGCGCGCCCACCTGAGCGAACTCGAAAAATCGCTCGATCAGTTCTTCCGTCGCCCGGCCGACAAGAGTGTGCTGCGCACCGTACCGACCCAGCTGCTGCAGATGCGCGGCGTGTTCTCGGTGCTCGGCCTCGACCAGGCTGCGCAGACCGTGCAGCGCATGCGCGACAACGTCGACCAGCTGCTGGCCGAGGAAGCCGCTGCCACCGAAGCCAGCGATTTCGACGCGCTCGGCAACAACCTCGGCGCGCTGGGTTTCCTGATCGACATGCTCGGCTACCAGCCGGCGCTGGCCAAGCGCCTGTTCGTGTTCGACAGCGAAGCCGGCGAGCTCAAGCCGCTGATGGGCCGCCAGGCCAACGACACCGCCGTGCCCGAAGCGACGGCACCGGTTTCCTTTGCCTCCGCTTCCGGACCTGTCGCGGTCACCGACACCGTGCTGAGCGTCGAAGAAGTCGATGCCCAGATTGCAGCCAAGCTTGCCGCGCTGGCTGTCCCGACGCGCAAGGCGCCTTCGCCGATCGAGGAATTCAGCAAAGCCACCGCGAGCTGGACTGCCAAGATCACCGGCCCCGCGCCGTTGGAGGCCCTGCCCGACACCGAAGTGACGGAGCTCGAGGAAGACGATCTCCAGAACATCTTCCTCGACGAGGCGCGCGAGGTGCTGCACAACGGCCTGGCCGCCGTGTCGGCGCTCGGCGCGCAGCCGGACGACAACGGCGAGCTGACCGTGCTGCGGCGCGCCTTCCACACCCTCAAGGGCAGCTCGCGCATGGTCGGGCTGATGGATTTCGGCGAAGCCGCCTGGTCCTTCGAGCAGGTGCTCAACACCTGGCTCGCCGACCAGCGTCCGGCCACGCCCGAACTGCTGGCCGGCACCAAGCGCGCACTGACGGATTTCGCGAAGTGGGTCGAGGCCATCGCCGCCAGCGAACCGCACGGTTGGCAGTCCGCACCCTTCCGCAGCATGGCCGAAGCGCTGCGCACCGGCGAACCGCTCGCGCCGTCGGCGCGCGTGGCCGACGCTGAGGCCCTCGTGGCCGCGGCACGCCATATCGCGGCGGAAGAAACCATCGCCGAGGCCAAGGCTGCGCCCGACGCCCAGCCCGAGCCCCTTCCCCTGCCGGAATTGCCCGAGATCGAATTCGATCTGGGGCCGGTCGCGGACGAGACGCCGAGCGAGGGCGCGCCGGAACCCGTGCCTCATTCCGCCAGCGTCGACGTCGACGAATTCGCCTCGACCGATTTCCTCGATTTCGAAGCCAAGCCGACCTCTGCGCTGGAAGAGCCCGTGCCGCCGGCCGAGCTCGAAGAAATCGACTTCCTCGAAACCGCGCACGTCTCGATCGAGCCCGCGCTGGCGCTGCCGGCCGAGCCCGCCCTCGAGGCTCCTGCTCCGGTCCCGGCTCCTGCTGCAGAACCCGAGCCCGCGCCGGAGCCTGCTTGGGCACTGCACGTCGAGCCTGAAGCCACACCGGAGCCCGAGGCTCCGGCGGTCGCCGAGCAGGCGGTTGAAGAACTGTCGCAGGCGCTGGAAGAACCCGAGCCCGAAGCGATTGCCGCAAGCGCAGAACCCGAAGCCGAGCCCGAGCGTCCGGCCGTACCGAGCGCCGACGACCAGGTCAAGGTGATCGGCCCGTTGCGCATCGGCATCGCGCTCTACAACGTCTATCTCAACGAAGCCGACGAATGGTCGCGCCAGCTGGCCACCGAGGTCGGCGAGTGGGCGCTCGAAACGCATGAACGCGTGTCGGATTCGACCATCGGGCTCGCCCATTCCCTCGCCGGCAGTTCCGCGACCGTAGGCTTCCAGGGCCTGTCGGACATGGCGCGCTCGATCGAGGCCGCGCTGCAGCATCTGCACATGCAGGGCCGCGGCACGCCGGCGCAGGGTGCCGTGCTGCTGGCGGCGGCCGAAGAGTTGCGGCGCCTGCTGCACCAGTTCGCCGCCGGCTTCCTGCACGAGCCCGCCGAAGAAACCATGCGCGCGCTGCGCGATGTCGCAGCCTCGCCGATGCCGATCGACATGGGCGAAGCCGCGATCGGATCCGTGGCCTCGTTGCGCTTTGCCGTGCCCGATGTGGCGCTCGACGACTCCGAGGACGCGATCGACGTCACCGACGTGATCGACGTCGACCTGTTCCCGATCTTCGAGGAAGAGGCGGCCGAACTGCTGCCCCAGCTCGGCAGCGCCTTGCGCGAGTGGTCGCAGCATCCCGAGGATCCGGCGCCCCGCGCCTCCACGCTGCGCACCCTGCACACGCTCAAGGGCAGCGCCCGCCTGGCCGGTGCCATGCGACTGGGCGAACGTGCCCACCGCATGGAATCCGAGATCGAGGCGATCAGCGCCGAGGGCGCCGACCGCCAGGCGATCGAGCACCTGCTGACCCGCTTCGACACGCTGCAGGCCACCTTCGACGGGCTGCGCGCCGCCGACGACGCGATCCAGACCGAGCTGGTGCAGCGGGTGGTCGCTGCCGCGCCGGCGGCTCCCGCCGTGTCGGCCGCGGCAGAAGCAGCAGCCGACGCTGCCGAGCCGGAGACCGGCACGGCAGAGCCGGCGCCCATTGCCGAGGCCGATGCGGCGCGCCGCGCGGTCGCACTGCCTTCGCCGTCCGCATTGACGCCGCTGCGCACCATCTCGAGCCAGGCGGTGCGCATTCGCACCCACCTGCTCGACCGCTTGGTGGCGCAGGCCGGCGAGGTCATCATCACGCGCTCGCGGCTCGAGGCCGAACTGGGCCAGCTGCGCAGCTCGCTCGGCGACCTCACCGGCAACCTCGACCGGTTGCGCCAGCAGCTGCGCGACATCGAGGTCCAGGCCGAAAGCCAGATGCAATCGCGCCTGGCCCAGGCCAAGGACTCGCAGCAGGGCTTCGACCCGCTCGAGTTCGACCGCTTCACGCGCGTGCAGGAACTCACCCGCATGATGGCCGAGTCGGTCAACGACGTGGCCACCGTCCAGCGCACGCTCCAGAAGACCGTGCAGGCGACCGAAGACGACCTGAGCGCACAGGCGCGCCAGACGCGCGAACTCCAGCGCGGGCTCCTGCGCACCCGCATGGTGGAATTCGAAGGCATTTCCGAGCGCCTCTACCGCGTGGTGCGGCAGGCCTCCAAGGACACCGGCAAGCAGGTGCGCCTCGACATCATCGGCGGCTCGATCGAGATGGACCGGGGCGTACTGGACCGCATGACGCCCGCCTTCGAGCACCTGCTGCGCAACTGCGTCGCACACGGCATCGAAGACGTGGCGGCGCGCGAGAAGGCCGGCAAGGATGCCAGCGGCCTGATCGTCATCGAGCTGCACCACGAAGGCAACGACGTCTCGGTGAGCTTCCGCGACGACGGCGCGGGCCTCAACCACAAGCGCATCCTCGAGCGCGCGCAGTCCCTGGGCCTGATCGCCCAAGGCCAGAAGCTCAGCGAAGACGAGGCCGCCGAACTGATCTTCCAGCCCGGCTTCTCGACCGCCGAGCAAGTCTCCGAACTGGCCGGCCGCGGCATCGGCATGGACGTGGTGCGCGCGCAGGTCGCGGCGCTCGGCGGCCGCATCGAAACCCAGAGCAGGCCGGGCGAGGGCACCAGCTTCAAGCTCGTGCTGCCGCTGACCACCGCCGTGACCCACGTGGTCATGCTGCGCACCGGCGCCACCTCGATCGGCGTGCCGTCCAACCTGGTGGAGCTGGTGCAGCGCGCCAGCGGCTCCGAGCTCGAAACCGCCTACCTCAACCAGCGCTATGCCTTCGCCGGCGAGCAGGTGCCCTTCTTCTGGGCCGGCGCATTGCTGCAGTCTTCGGCGCGCAGCGAGCGCGCAACCGGCAAGACCAACACCATCGTCATGGTCCGCAGCGCGCAGCAGCGCGTGGCGCTGCACGTGGACGAAGTGCTGGGCAACCAGGAAGTCGTGGTCAAGAACCTCGGGCCGCAGCTCTCGCGGCTGCCGGGCATGGCTGGCATCTCGGTGCTGGCTTCCGGCGCGGTGGCGATGATCTACAACCCCGTCGCGCTGGCCGCGGTGCATGGCGAGAAAGCGCGCCAGCTTCAGGCCAAGGGCGCAGCGGCAGCGGCCGCGGCGCTGCAGCAGGGTGCGCGCGGCGCCGATGCCGTGGTGGCCCCGCAGGCGGCGCCGCAGATTCCGCTGGTGCTGGTGGTCGACGACTCGATCACGGTGCGGCGGGTCACGCAGCGTCTGCTGCAGCGCGAAGGCTACCGCGTGTCGCTGGCGGCCGATGGCCTGCAGGCGCTCGAACGCCTGCAGCAGGAACGGCCGGCCGTGGTGCTGTCCGACATCGAGATGCCGCGCATGGACGGCTTCGACCTTGCGCGCAACATCCGCGCCGACGAGTCGCTGGCCGGCCTGCCGATCATCATGATCACCTCGCGCATCGCCGAGAAGCACCGCGATCACGCGCGTGCACTGGGCGTCAACCACTACCTCGGCAAGCCCTATTCCGAAGAAGAGCTGCTGCGGCTGGTTCGCAGCTACACCAGTGCCGAGGTGCCGGTGGCGATGGCGGCTTGAGCGGGCAGGGCAGCGGCCTCAGGCGCTGCCCTTTCTCTTGTCGAGCGCCTGGCGCACCACCCCATAACGCTGCAGCGTCCGCTCTCGCGCCTCGGCGTGGTCCACGATCGGCTTCGGATAGTTCTCGCCCAGCTTCACTCCGGCCGCTTCCAGTTCCAGCGGCTTGGCGGTCCATGGCGCGTGGATCGCCGCGTTGGGCAGCCTGGCGAGCTGCGGCAGGTAGCGGCGGATGAATTTGCCGTCGGGGTCGAAGCGCTCGCTTTGCGTTACCGGGTTGAAGATCCGGAAGTAGGGCTGCGCGTCGCAGCCGCTGGAGCTCGCCCACTGCCAGCCGCCGTTGTTCGACGACAGCTCGAAGTCGTTGAGATGCAGCGCGAAGTAGCGCTCGCCGCGCCGCCAGTCCAGCCCCAGGTCCTTGCAGAGAAAGCTGGCCGCCACCATGCGCAGCCGATTGTGCATGTAGCCGCTCTGGTTGATCTGCGCCATGGCGGCGTCGACCAGCGGGTAGCCGGTTCGGCCCGTGCACCAGGCGTCGAACAGCAGGTCGGCGTGCTTGCCATGGTGCCACTGGATCCTGTCGTACTCGGGCCTGAAGCTGCGCGATTCGCCGCCCTCGGCCACGTGCGGATGGTGGGCGAGGATCTGGAAATAGAAGTCGCGCCAGATCAGCTCGCCGAGCCAGGTCGCTGCGCCCGCGTCGCCCTGCAGCGAGAGCTGGTGCGCCATGCCCGCGAGCTGCCGGATCGAGACCGTGCCGAATCGCAGGTGGACGCCCAAGTAGCTGGGGCCCCGCACCGCGGGGTAGTCGCGCGTCGCGTCGTAGCGGTCGACGCGCTGGAAGAAGTCGCCGAGCAGTGCGGCGGCGCCCTGGCTGCCGGTCGGGATGTCGAGCTCGGCCAGGTTGCTCCTTTCGAAGCCGATTTCGGCCAGTGTCGGTACCGGCGCGCTGAATTTCTCCGGCGCTGGCGCAAGCGCATCGGCGTAGCCGCGCACGGGATAGGGCTTCAGATAGAAGGCATCGACCTTGGCCAGCCACGCGCGCTTGTAGGGCGTGAACACCGTGTAAGGCTGGCCGGTCCGGGTCAGCAGCTCGTCGCGTTCGAAGACAGCCTGGTCCTTATGGGTGTGGAAGGCGATGCCTGCGTTGGCGAGCGCGCCGAAGACCTTGGCGTCGCGCGCGAGAGCGTCGGGCTCGTCGTCGCGGTTCGCGAACACGGCCTGCACATCCAGCGCGCGCGCCAGCGGCGCGATTTCGTCTGCGGCCACCGCGTGGCGCACGATCAGCCCGCCGCCCAGCGCGCGCAGCTCGGCATCCAGCTCGACCAGCGATTCGCGGATGAATTCCACGCGCCGGTCCACGCGCGGCAGCGCATCGAGGATCGCGCGGTCGAAGACGAACACGCAGAGCACCTGCCGGCAATTGCGCAGCGCATGGTAGAGCGCCGCGTTGTCGTCCACCCGGAGGTCCCGGCGGAACCACATCAGGCCCTTGGGATAGCTTTTGTCGACGGCCAGTAAAATCGGCGGCATGGCTTCCGATTCTGCCCCGATGAACCTCACGCATCACTTCCTGATTGCGATGCCGGGGCTGACAGACAAGGCCTTCAGCCGCAGCGTGGTCTACCTCTGCGAGCACAGCGAGCGCGGTGCGCTCGGCCTGGTGATCAACAAGCCCAGCGACATCAACCTCAAGGTGCTGTTCGAGAAGATCGAGCTCCACCTCTCGCGCCCCGAGCTCGGCAGCGCGCCCGTGTTCCAGGGCGGGCCGGTGCAGACCGAGCGCGGCTTCGTGCTGCACGAGCCGGTGTTCTCGGATGCCGAGAAACCCAACGAATCCGTCTACGCCTCGACCATGACCATTCCGGGCGGGTTGGAAATGACCACTTCCAAGGACGTGCTGGAAGCCCTGGCCACCGGCGCCGGACCGCGCAAGGTGCTGGTGTCGCTCGGCTACGCGGCCTGGGGCGAGGGCCAGCTCGAATCCGAACTGGCCGAGAACAGCTGGCTCACGGTGGTTGCCGACCCGGCGGTGATCTTCGACACGCCGATCGAGCAGCGCTACGACAAGGCCCTGTCGCTGCTGGGCCTGGAGGCCTGGACCCTGTCGCCGGATGCGGGACATGCATGAAGGCTTCGGCGATGCCTGACAGCGCTGCTCCTTCCGTCCTTGTCCCTTCCCATTTCCAAAGCTTTCTGGCCTTCGACTACGGGCAGAAACGCACCGGTGTCGCCAGCGGCAACCGGCTGTTGAAGAGCGCCACGCCGCAAGCCACCATCAAGGCCGAGGGCGACGCACGCTTTGCGCAGGTCGAGGCCCGCATCCGCGAATGGCAGCCCGACGCGCTGGTGGTCGGCGTTCCCTACCACCCCGACGGCGCGCCGCACGACAACACCCGGGCCGCCCAGCGCTTCGCCCGGCAACTGAAGGGCCGCTTCGGCCTGCCTGTCTACGAGGTCGACGAGCGCTACAGCACGACCGAGGCGCTGGCCTCGGGCGCGCGCGACGCCGACGCCGCATCGGCCTGCATCATTCTTGAACAGTTCCTGAGGAGCCTTCCGTGAACTCCATCCCAGACGCCGAAGCGCTCTACGTCGAGCTGCTGCGCGGCGTGCAATCCCTGATGCGCGCCGACACGCGCCTCGTCGGCATCACCTCCGGCGGCGCCTGGCTGGTCGAACGGCTGCAGAAAGACCTGGGGCTGCCGGGCGCGCCCGGCACCATCTCCTCGGCCATGCACCGCGACGACTTCGCGCGCCGCGGCCTGGCCGCGAGCGCGCAGACCCATTTGCCCTTCGACGTCAACGGCGCCGACGTGCTCCTGCTCGACGACGTGCTCTACACCGGGCGCACCCTGCGCGCGGTGCTCAACGAACTGTTCGACTTCGGCCGGCCGGCCTGCGTGCGGCTCGCGGTGCTGGTCGACCGCGGCGGGCGCGAGCTGCCGGTGGCGGCCGACTTTGCGGCGGCCAAGCTCGAGCTGCCCGCCGTGCAATCGCTCGCATTGGCACGCGATGACAAGGGCGCCTTCAGCTTCCAGGTGGAGAAAGCCTGATGCTTTACAAACGCAACCCCCAACTCAACAAGAACGGCGAGCTCATCCACCTGCTCTCGATCGAGGGCCTGCCCAAGGACATCGTCACCCACATCCTCGACACCGCCGCCAACTTCACCAGCGTGAGCGACCGCGAAGTGAAGAAGGTGCCGCTGCTGCGCGGCAAGAGCGTATTCAACCTCTTCTTCGAGAACTCGACCCGCACCCGCACCACCTTCGAGATCGCGGCCAAGCGGCTGTCGGCCGACGTCATCAATCTCGACATCGCGCGCTCGTCGGCGACCAAGGGAGAGTCGCTGCTCGACACCATCGCCAACCTGAGCGCGATGGCGGCCGACCTGTTCGTGGTGCGCCACAGCGAATCGGGCGCGCCCTACCTGATCGCGCAGCACGTCGCGCCGCACGTGCACGTGGTGAATGCCGGCGACGGCCGCCACGCGCATCCGACGCAGGGGCTGCTCGACATGTACACGATCCGCCACTACAAGAAGGATTTCGCGAACCTCACGGTGGCGATCGTCGGCGACGTGCTGCACTCGCGCGTGGCGCGCTCCGACATCCACGGCCTCACCACGCTGGGCTGCGCCGAGGTGCGCGTCGTCGGCCCCAAGACGCTGGTGCCGGGCGACATGGCGCAGATGGGCGTGCGCGTGTGCCACTCGCTCGAGGAAGGCATCAAGGACTGCGACGTGATCATCATGCTGCGGCTGCAGAACGAGCGCATGAGCGGCGCGCTGCTGCCTTCGTCGCAGGAATTCTTCAAGACCTACGGCCTCACGCCCGAGAAGCTGCAGCTCGCCAAGCCCGATGCGATCGTGATGCATCCGGGGCCGATCAACCGCGGCGTCGAGATCGACTCGGCCGTGGTCGACGGCCGGCAGAGCGTGATCCTGCCGCAGGTCACATTCGGCATCGCGGTCCGCATGGCCGTGATGAGCATCGTCGCCGGAAACGAAGCATGAAAATCCTGATCACCCATGGGCGCGTCATCGATCCTGCGTCGGGCTTCGACAAGCAGGCCGAGGTCGCACTGGCCGACGGCAAGGTGCTCACCATCGGCAGCACGCCCGCCGACTTTCGCGCCGACCGCACTCTCGATGCCCAGGGCTGCCTCGTCGTGCCCGGCCTGGTGGACCTGGCCGCGCGCCTGCGCGAGCCCGGCTACGAACACGAAGGCATGCTCGAAAGCGAGATGGCCGCGGCGGTCGCCGGCGGCGTCACCAGCCTGGTATGCCCGCCCGACACCGACCCCGTGCTCGACGAGCCCGGCCTGGTCGAGATGCTCAAGTTCCGCGCCGAGAAGATGCAGAGCGCGCGCCTGTTCCCGCTGGGCGCGCTTACGCGCGGCCTCGCCGGTGAAGTGCTCACCGAGATGGCCGAGCTCACCGAGGCCGGCTGCATCGGCTTCGGCCAGGCCGACATCCCGCTGGGCAACACGCAGGTGCTGCAGCGCGCGCTGCTCTACGCCAGCACCTTCGGCTACACCGTGTGGCTGCGCCCGCAGGACCGCGACCTGGGAAAGGGCGTGGCCGCCAGCGGCCCGCTCGCGACGCGGCTCGGCCTGGCCGGCGTGCCGGTCGCCGCCGAGACGATTGCAATCTTCACCATCGTCGAACTGATGCGCGGCACCGGCGCGCGCGTGCACCTGTGCCGGCTGTCGAGCGCGGCCGGCGTCGACCTGGTGCGCGCCGCCAAAGCCGAAGGCCTGCCGCTCACTTGCGATGTCAGCATCAACTCGCTGCATCTGGCCGACACCGATATCGGCTTCTTCGACAGCCGGGCGCGGCTCAATCCGCCGCTGCGGCAGCAGCGCGACCGCGACGCGCTCTCGGCCGCACTGGCCGACGGCACCATCGACGCGCTGGTCTCCGACCACACACCGGTGGAGGCCGACGCCAAAACGCTGCCTTTTGCCGAAAGCGAGCCGGGCGCGACCGGACTCGAGCTGCTGCTGCCGCTGGCGCTGCAATGGGGCGAACAGAGCGGCGCCGGGCTGGCGCGTGCCATCGAGGTCGTGAGCGCCGCGCCGGCGAGGCTGATCGGCGCGGCGGAAGCCGGGCGCTCGTTGCCGGGCGTGGCGGCCGACCTCTGCGTCGTCGATCCCGCGCTCGAATGGCAAGTGCGGCCCGAGGCGCTGCGCAGCCAGGGCAAGCACACGCCCTTCGGCGGCTACGCGCTGCGCGGGCAAGCACGCTTCACGCTGGTGGGCGGGCGGCTGGTCCACGGCTGAACCGGGGAAACTCCACGCGATGCAGGCCCTGTCCGCCTTCCTGAAGCTGGTGCGCGCCCTGGCGCATGCGCACGTCGGCTGGTGGACCATCCGCACCCAGTTCCACAAGCTCTCGCCCGCGCAGCGCGAGCAGCGCGTGCAGCAGTGGGCCGAGCGCATGCTGACCCTGATGGGCATCCGTCTGGTGGTTCAGGGGACGCCGCCGGCCCGCGGGCCGGTGCTGATGGTGAGCAACCATCTTTCGTGGCTCGACATCCTCACCATCCATGCGGCGCGCCACGTGCGCTTCGTCTCCAAGGCGAACGTGCAGTATTGGCCGCTGATCGGGACGCTGTCGAACGGTGCGGGCTCGCTCTACATCGAGCGCGAACGCCGCCGCGATGCGCTGCGCGTGGTGCACCACATGACCGAGGCGCTGTGCAACGGCGACCTGATCGCGGTGTTTCCCGAGGGCACTACCAGCGACGGCAGCAGCGTGCTGCCCTTCCACGCCAACCTGCTGCAGGCCGCCATCTCCTCGGGTGCGCCGGTGCAGCCCATCGCGCTGCGTTTTGCCGATGCCGCCACCGGCGAAACCAGTCAGGCGCCGCGCTACATCGACGACGACAACCTGGCCAGCTCGCTGTGGCAAGTGCTGAAGGCGCCGCCGCTGCTGGCAATCGTGCGCTTCGGCGAGCCCCAGCCCTCCTGGGGCCGCGATCGGCGCGCCTGGGCGCTTTCGCTGCATGCCGACGTGCAGGCTCTGCGCCGCCAGACGCACTGAGCAGGCAGGCAAAAAAACAGCGCCCCGTTGGGCGCTGTGCAACGGCGCGGTAAGCGCCGGGAGGAGGAACTGGATGTGCAAGCACATTAGCCGCCGCACCCCTCCCGCCCTGCCGGAGAAGGCAATGCGCGCACGTGGGCGTTGGCCTACAGGGCGCTACGCCAATGCGTCCGGGCGGGGCAGCAGTCCGAGAAAGTGATCGAGCATCTGGAAGTGGTCGTCCAGGAACTGCTCTTCGCGTGCGCACAACTCGCCGATCGGCACCCACTCGACGGCCTCGGCATCGTCGTCCGCGCGCACCGCAGGCAGCGCGCGATCGCCCAGATCGAAGAAGTGCCCGTGGGTGATGGTGCGGCCGCGCTGGCTGCGATCGGGCCGGTCGAAGACCTCGGTGCTGGCCAGGCAGGCGAGCAGCGTGGCGGCCGGCAGATCGAGGTGCGTTTCTTCCTCGAGTTCGCGCAGCGCGGACTGCAGCGTGGTCTCGCGCTGTTCGAGAAAGCCGCCCGGCACCGCCGTCAGGCCCTTGCCAGGCGCATGGCCGCGGCGGATCAGCAGCGCGTGGTCGCGGCATTTCACGACGCAGTCGACGGTGACGAGCACCACCGGGTAGGGCGATGCGGCCCATGACGCGTCGTGCTGCCGGAGGATCTCCCACTCCTGCGCCAGCTGGTCGAATAGCGGCCCGGCCATCCAGGCGCGCAGAAAGGCGAGGGTGCTTGCCGGCACGGCGCGGGCCAGCGTTTGCGGCGCGTCCATCGCACTGCCGAAGATCGCGGCGCGCACCGCGTTCGTACTCGCGGTGTGAACGCGCTCCGCCGCCTGCAGCGTCCAGCCTTCGAAGCCGTGGAGGTAGTCGCGCGTGGCGTCCTTGACGTGGCCAATCAGCACCGTCGACGTGGAGGAAGGAGCGACGCCTTGCGCGGAGAGAGCCGCATCGATCTCCTGCCGCACCTCGGCGTACCAGCGCTCGTCGTCGAAGTGATCGCGCATCGGCACGCAGAGCACGCGCTGCCGGTCGGCCTCCGGCAGTGCAAGGCGAATCATCTCCGCGCGCTCCTGCCAGCTGAAGGGGTTCTTCGGCGAACGCGCCTGGAAGGCGGAGCCGATCACCACCGCCACGCGCGGTGCCGCATCGAGCGCTCTTTTCAGCAGGGCCTGGTGGGCGTTGTGGAAAGGCTGGAAACGGCCGATGAGGACGGCGAGATCGTGTGCTGCGAGTTGGGCGGTCATGAGCAATTCTGGCAGCCGCTGCATGACAAAGCGCCTATGGAGAAATGAATACTTAAGGGGTACTCTCGAATGCAATAGCCATCGCGCCCTTGTCTGATGAGGCGATACGGCCGAACCGGGGTTGGAAAGGACAAAGCGACATGGGGTCAGCAGAGATGCACAAGAGACTTCAACGGTTATTTGCCTGGATGTTCCTGCTGGCGACGCTCTCGCTGTCCAGCTTGGTCGGGGTCGAGGTTTTCTTTCCGCCTCCGCCCATATCCCCTCCGCCAGAGCGTTCGCTCCTGGATCTCCTGGAGTTCGATCTGCCCGACCCAAAGCTGCTGGCTGTCGTGGTGGCGCTGGTCGTGGAAGTTGCGTCCTTCGCCGGCCTGGCCATCACGGCTCTGCTGGATTGGCTGGACGTTCGCCACCATCGCTCTGCCTAGTCGGCAAGTGCCCTCGACAGGAATCGTGGACAGCGCCTCGTCAAGAACGGGCTCCTGAGGAGTCGTGTTCGGGCCGCAAGCACTGCAGTCTTGTGCGCGGCCCCCGGCAAGGTGCGTCGTTCAAATAGTCGCCGATCAAGGCTTCGGCGGCAGGTCGCTACTCAAGAAAGCTGGCGCGTATCTGGTCCCCTGCGGTCCCATCTTCGGTGCCAAAGCCATCGCCGAGCGCAGCGCACTCGGTGACCACACATTCAGCAAAGGTCCGCACAGCGGCCGGCACCGGTTCGCCAGCCTTCAGGAGGCCAGCCATCACAGCCAGCTCTTCGAAAACCTCGGCGGGGTTTCGATTTGGTTCCATGATCGAATATTAGGTCGCAGCCCCGATGGCTTCCACGGGTGAATGACCTTAAAAGGTAAGTTCGTGTGCTCCCCAATCTGCCAGCTAAATGCACGCTGGCGTGAGTATGCGAAAAGTTCACATTTGTTTGGCATTTCCCTTACTATTTGCTTACGGCAAGACGGCTCTTCTAAGCCGCTGCCTCAAGGACGAGGAGGAACCATGACCAAGCAACAGAAATCGCCGTTCGACGTGCTCGGCACGCATCCCTACCCGCAGCAGGAGTGGCGATGCGCCTTTGTGTCGGAGTGGGCACGGTTGGCAGAAGGTTGCGCCGATGTGGCGCAGACAGTCGAGGCCGCCGAGGAGCTGTATGCCAGGCATGGCGCCCGAAACCCTACTGAGGTCGCACGGGAAGAGTGGGGCGGCTCCACGTAAGTGCCTAGCCGATAGAGGCCGCTGCCGGAGGATGCCCGCCGGTTTGTCCAGCGCTAGTTCGGATGCAGGTGGTGCCCTCGACAGGAATCGAACCTGTATCTGAGTCTTAGGAGGACCCCGTTCTATCCATTGAACTACGAGGACGAAGGCGGTGGCGACTTTACCAGTTCAGTCGTACTTCACCGTGTAGATCAGGTCAATCCCGCTCTGCTGGCCGGCCTGGCCGCGCAAGGTCAGGCGGCGGGTCAGGTCGTAGAAGATGAACAGCGAGCCGAGGGTGCCCGAGAGGCTGCGTTCGTAGGTGAGGTAGAAATCCTGGGAGATGCGCTTGCCCACGGTGACGGCCGATTCGCGCAGGTCGCCGCCGCTGCCCGGGCCCTTGAAGCCGATCTCGTCGAGGCCGAAGCGGCTCGCGAGCCCGCCGCCGGTGCCGCCCTTGCCGAGCCCGCCCAGCAAGGCCAGCGCGGCCTGCTGCAGCAGCACCGATTCGCCGCCGCTGGTGGCCGAAGCGCGGCCCAGCACCACCCACGACAGCGTCTCCGCGTCCGAGAGCGTCGGCTCGGAATACAGGCGCACGCGCGGCGTCTGCGCGGTGCCGCTGATCTGGACGCCGGCGCGCTGCGAGATGTTGGGCCGGATCGCGAGGATGTCGAGCGCCGGGTTGTCGTAGGGGCCGTTGAAGCGTGCGATGCCGGTTTCCACGTCCAGCCGCTGGCCGTAGGCGCGGTACTGGCCCTTGACGGTCCTGACCTCGCCCGTGATGCGCGGCGGCGCGTTCAACGCGGCGCCGCGGATGTCGAGCTTGCCCTCCAGCCGCGTGGTGAGGCCGCGCCCCTGCACCGCGAAGTCGTTGCCGAGATCGAAGGTGACCGCGATGTCGGGCGGCTTGGCGGTCTGCGCCTTGGCCACCCGCGCCTCGTCGCGCCCCAGCTGGCGCTGGGCGGCTTCGGCCGCCTCGCGGTCCTTCGCGGCCGAGCGCACCACCACGTCGCTGCCCAGGCCGGGCGCGGTCTCGTCGGGCAGGATGACGACGGCGCGATCGGTCTTCAGGTTGCCGCGCACGCTGAACTGGCCGCTGTCGAGCCGCGTCTGCAGATCGCCCGAGAGCGTGACCTGGCGGTCGCTGCGCACCAGCATGCGCAGCGACCGCAGCTGGGCCTGCACGGCCATGCGGATGCCGGTGCCGGCGGCCGGCGCCGCACCCCAGCTGAGTTCGCCGCGCGCCGAGAGCGTGCCGCCGTCGCTTGCGGCCTCGCTGGCCGCGGTGCTGATGTTGCCGCTCTGGCCCGGGATGCGCGCCGTGCTGCCGGTGCCGCCCTTGAGCGTGAACTCGGTGATCTCGAGGCGCTCGCCCGTGAGCGTCGCGCGCAGGCGCCCGTCGCGCAGGTCCAGCCCTTCGACCAGCGCGCGCAGGGCGAGCTTGTCGGCGGCGAGCGTGCCGTTCCAGCGCGGCGCTGCGCGGTTGCCGGACAGCGCGGCGTCGGCCTCCAGTGTGCCGGCCACGCGCCAGCCCGGCGGTGCCAGGATCGACCAGACGCCAAGATTGGGCAGGCGTGCCGTCACGCGGCCGCTCAGCGGCGCATCCGGCGCCCATTGCCAGCCGCCCGCGCGCTGCAGCACGCGCGTGCTGGCTTCGGCATTGATCTGGCCGGCGCGCTCGCTGTCCCAGGCCAGGCCGGCGCGCACGGTATCGCCCTCGGCGTCGAGCCTGAGCTCGGCCTGGCGCAGGCCGGCCGGCGTGCTCTGGCCGTCGCCCGCCGCGTTCATGCTGCGTTCGCTCGCGCTGCCGGTGCCGCGGCTCGTGATGCGCGTGACCAGCGCGGCCTCGCCGGCCTGCACGCGGATGTCGCCGCTTTCGCGCGTGAGGCGGACACGCGCGCGCAGCACATCGACGGCGTCGATGTCCCATTCGCCATTGAAGAGCAGGTCGCCGCTGATGCCGGCCTCGGCCAGCGCGGCGCCACCGCCCAGCGCCTCGGCCCAGGCCATCGGCAGGCCCTGCAGGCGGCCCTTCGATTGCAGGCGGAACGCGCGGTTGGAGGCGCCGCCGCTGTGGCTGTAGCGCAGGGGTTCCCACTCGATGCGCACGGTGCCGGGCGCCGGCCCGCGCAGCGTGGCGGCCGCGGCGGAGGCCTCGACGTCGAGGCGGTCGGCCGTGCTGCTGCGCAGGGTGGCGCTGACTGCGCGGCTCAGCTCCACGGTCCAGGGCCCACTGCTGGCGGCGGCGCTGTCCTGCATCTGCGCGCGCAAGCCGGCGATCGCGACGCGCCACTGTTTCGCCCGCTCCAGGCCGCCGCTGGCGCGCGTGTCGAGCGTGAACTTCTGCGTGCCGCTGCGGGCCTCGCCCTTCAGGTCCAGCGTGGCCTGGGCCAGGCTGCCGGCGAGTTCGGCGCGCAGCTCGCGCAGCAGCACGGTAGTCGCGGGCCCGTTGGCGGGCGGCGCCAGGCGCAGGTCCAGGCGCGGCACGGACAGGCTGGCTTTCAGGGTGGGCTCGCTCGTGCCGCGCGGCGCCGGCTCGCTGGCGTTCTGCAGGCGCCGCTGCACGGCCTGCCAGCCGCCTTGCCAGCTGGCATCGAGCCGCGCGCTGCCCTGTGCGGTCGTGCCCGCGAACGCCGCCGAGAGCCCGGGAAGACGCTCCATCCAGGCCTGCAGCGCGGCCGCATCGTCGACCTGGGCCTTGATCTCCCCGCCGCCGCTGGCCGGCGCAATGCGGCCCTGCACTTGCGCGCCGCCGCCCGGCATCGCGAGCTTCAGCTCGCCGCTCGCGGCCTGCTCGGCGACGCGCACCTGCAGCTTGCCTTCGACGCTGGCATTCGATGCCTCGATGCGCAGCGTGCGCAGGTCCAGCACCTGCGCCTGCCATTGGCCGCGCGCCAGCGCGCGGTCCAGGCGCAGGCCCTCCAGCGCCTTGCTGCCGGCGCCGCCCTCGGCCTGCAGTGCCACGTCGAATAGCAACGCTTCGCCGCGCTGCTCGGCATTGACGCTGCCGCTCACGGGTGCGCCGGCAAGCTCGGTATGCAGTGCACCGGGACGCACGCTGCGCACCCTGGCTCGCGCCTGCCACTGCGCGGGCGCGGGGCTCCAGCGGCCCTCGGCCTCGATGCGGCCGCCGCCGGCGCGCACGCTCGCCTGGGGCAGGGTCCAGGTCGTGCCGTCGAAGCTGGCGCGCGCCTCGATCCGCTCGATGGGCAGCCTGCCGGTGTCCCAAGGGCCGGGCTGCGCGTTGCGGATGTCGGCGCTGGCCTGCCAGACCGTGGCGGCGCCCGCGCTGCCCGCCTCGGGGCCGGCCTCGACCTGGCCGCTCAGCAGCGTGGTGGGCGCTTCGGGCCACAGGAGTGCCAGGTCGACGTTCTGCAGATCGGCCTTGGCGTCGATCACCGGCTGCGACAGCCAGGGCGCGATGTGGGCGTCGAGCTGCGCCTGCATCCGCGCCGCCGTGCTGTCTTCGGCCGGCTTCAACTGCGCCGCTATTGCCAGCCGAGCCTCGGCGCCGGCAAGCGTGCCTTTCACGGTCGCCTGGGCCAGCACGTCGATGCCGCGGTCCTCGGCCAGCGGGGCACGCACCCGGCCGTCGAGCACGGCATCGATCGCCATCGGTGCCGGGCCTTGCAGTTTGACGCGTGCGCTGTAGTGGCCGTCGGCGATGTCCACGCCGGTCACCTCGAGCTGGTGTTCGGCGCCGGCGTAGCGGTAGCTGCCGGCCAGCTGGGCGGCCTGCAGCGCGGGCGGGCCGGCCCAGCGCAGTTCGTCGATGCGGAAGGGCAACTCGACCTCGACCGGCAGCACGATCTGCTCCAGGGGTTCGAGCGGCTTGTCCTCGACCGGGCCGCGGCGCTCGATGAGCAACTGCGCCGCATGCACTTCGCCGAGCTGCACCTTGCGCTTCAAGAGCGGCGCCAGCTGCCAGCCGATCTTGGCGTCATGCACCTCCACCGCGAGGCTCTCGCTCTGCCAGCGCAGCCAGCCGATGCGCCCTCCCACGCGCAGCGAGCCCGTGACCTCGCTGCTTTCCAGCGTCTGGCCGGCGGGCAGGTAGCGCGCGGCGCGTGCGAGCGCGAAGGCCAACGATTCGTTCGAGCCCAGCCACCACCAGGCGCCGGCCGTGAGCACGCCCACCAGCAGGACCAGGCCGAGGAGGCTCCAGGCCAGCGCACGCAACGCGCGGCGGCCGAGCGAACGCTTCGGCAGCGGGGCGGGAGACTGCGCCTGTTGCTGCATCTTAAAAAGTGAAGCCGAGCCGCAGGTGCAGCCGGAATCTCTTGGTGTCCACGCCGTAGGCCAGGTCGGCCTGGACCGGCCCTACCGGGCTGCGCCAGCGCGCGCCCACGCCGACGCCGACCTTGGCCTTGAGTTCGCCGGGCTTGTCGGCCACCGCGCCGGCATCGACGAACACCGTGCTCTCCCATTCGGTCATCTTTCCGCGGTAGACGAAAGGGCGCTGCCATTCGACGCTGGCCACGCCGAGGTAGCGGCCGGCGACGATCTGGCCGTCGCTGCGGACGGTGCCGATCTGGCGGTAGCTGTAGCCGCGCACCGTGGTGTCGCCGCCGGTCAGGTACATCAGCGTGGAGGGGATTTGCGCGCTGTCCTTGGCCACCACGGCGCCGGCCTCGGCGCGCAGCTGGATGCGGCCGCTGCGCGCTTGCGTACCGTCGTCGCTCTTCACGGTGCCGAGCGGCACGATGCCGAGCCAGCGTCCGTAGATGCGCGTGAAGGGCAGATGCTCGCCGGTCAGCGTGTAGCCGAGGCCGAGCTCCAGCGCCAGGCCGTGGCCGCGCGTCGGTGCGCCCGCGTCGTCGAAGTAGCGACCGGTCCAGCCCCAGTTGACGCTCAGCGCCGAGGCCGACGGCGGCGCGGCGACGCCGCGGTTCTGCGCATAGTCGTACTGCAGGAAGTAGTTGAAGTCGATGTGGTCGCCGGCTTTGCTGCGTCCGCCGCGCAGCCGGCCGCTGTCGACCTCGTAGCTGCCCGAGGTTTCGCTCTTCAGCAGACCCGAGGCGAACAGGCGCCAGCCCTTGTCGTCGGGAATCGCGTTCCACTCGGTGCCCAGCGACTTGGTTTCTCGGTCTACCGAGAGCTTGGAGACGGCGCGCCAGCCGAGCAGCGGCATGCGGTTGTGGATGTGGTCGACCGACAGCCGCGGCCCGCTGTCGGTGGTGAAGCCCGCGCCCAGCACCACCTTCTGCAGCGGCGCCTCGCGCACCTGGGCGATGACCGGCGCCCATAGCGGATTGGTGCCGTTGGTGTCGAGGGTGAGGAAGACGGAGTCGAAGTAGCCGCTGCTCGCGAGGCGCTGCTGCGCATCGAGCAGCTTCTGCTGGTCGTAGTCGGTGCCGGTGGGCACGCGCGCGATCCGGCGCGTGCCGTCTGGGTCGTAGCGCTCGTTGCCACGCACCTCGATCGGACCGAAGCGGTAGGCCGGGCCGGACTGGTAGTTGACGCTGAGCTTGGCCTCGCTGCGGTCGGCGTCGATTTCGGCGCGGCTCGCGCTGATGCTGCCGGTGGGGAAGCGCTTGGCCGTCAGGCTGCGCAGCGTGGCGGCCTTGGCGTTGTCCCAGGCCTGCTGGGTGAAGGGCTGTCCGGCGCGCAGCGGCCAGTCGGTGCGGATCGTGTCGCGTTGGGCCTCGGCCGTGGCGTCGCTCTCGATCGGCCCGCTGAAGCCGATCTGCACGTTGGCGATGCGCGCGAGTTCGCCGGGCTCAACCGTGATCGTCACCTCGCGCGGCGCGCGGGCTTCAGGCGTCTCGCGCAGTTCCAGCGTGAGCGTGGGCGTGAAGTAGCCGAGGGTGCCGAGCAGCTCGCGCGCGTTCCCTTCGGCGGCCACCATCAGGCGCGAGAGTTCGGCCGCGCCGAGGTCGTCGAGCTGGCGATAGCGCTGGATTTCGAGATGGCGCACGAGGTAGTCGCGCACCGTGTCCGGCGCCTTCACCTCCACCGTGAATGCATCGCGTTGCGATGCCGGCTTGTCGCTGCTCGTTACCGGGCGCGCGGCAGTCTCCGTTTCGTCCGGCCCGCTCTTCGGCAGCAGGCTGCACCCTTGCAACAGAAGGGTGCCTGCACAAAAGAACGCCGGCATCCACGCCGGCGCGAGAGAGCGAACCACCCTGAGCATGCGGGCATTTTGACAGCATGCTCAGGGCGCCCCCCGGTTGGCGGGGCGCACAGGGCCTGTTTTTCAGGCGCGGCCGCTGACCTTTCGCGCCAGCAGCCAGACCACAGGCGGCGTCAGCATGCGGGCAAGCGCCTTGGCGCGGTCGACTCGGCGCGTCTTCATGAAGACCGAGGCCGATTCGTCCCCGTGCTGCTTGCCGGCGAGCGGGCTGGTGTAGTAGTAGGCGGCGACCGAGCGGCGCGGCCGGCCGTCCGGCGCCTGCAGCGGCATGGTGTGGCCGTGGTAGCTCCTGGGGCCGTGCGGCAGCAGGATGGTGCGGCCGAATTCGGGCTGCACGGTGGTCACGCAGCGGTCCTGCTTCTTGTCCCAGAGTTCGAGCCCGGAACCCCAGGCCGGGTCCCATCCCTTGTTGAGGTAGGTGATGAAGACCATTTCGTTCTTCAGCCCGAGATGCCGGTGGCGATTGAAGTCGCGGTGCACGGCGAAGGTTGCGCCGGTCCTGCTTTCGTGCAGCCCGCCGCCGAACAGCTTGGGATCGGGCAGCAGGTAGTCGACGCCGCTGAGCGACGACAGCCAGTTGATGAACCAGCCGGAATGGATGATGTCGAAGTACAGCTGCGAGGCCGGGCCCAGCGCCACGCCGAGCACCGAGCGGCGCGTCGATTCGTACTCGGTCTTGATGTCGGCCCAGTCGTCGCTGGGAAGCATGTCGAACTCTTCGGCCACCAGCTCCAGCAGGGTCGGGTGGAAGATGTTCTCGAGAACCAGGTGCGGAAACGGCGAGGCGGCCAGCAACTTCTGGTGCAGGCGTTCCCGCTGATCGGGCGCGAAGAGCGAGCGGTCGACGAGTTCGGCACGCGGCAGGCGCACGCCGCGGATGCTGATGAAGTCCGTCGGTGGCTGAAATCGCGCTTGCAGCAGCGCGCCGGCCAAAGGCTGCTCGCGTACCGGGGAGTCCAGCGGAAAAGAAAGCACGGCAGACATGGCACACCTCCTGCGGACGCAAGCGTCAACAAAACGCCTTATTTGAATCCTTAGGTGTTAAATGTAACCTCAGGTCTCAGCGTTGTGACAACTTTTTTACGCGTTTGATGCCCTGCAAATGGCCTATCCCGCCGCGTGTGTGCTGCGTGCTGGAGCTATTTGGAGAGCAGGCGCATGGCCTCTTCGAGGCCCTTGAGAGTAAGCGGATACATGCGATGCGACACGAGTTGTTGCATCACGGCGATACTTTGCCGGTACTGCCACACGCCCTGGGGCTCCGGGTTGATCCATGCGAACTTCGGGAAAGCATGGGTCAGGCGCTGAATCCATTCGGCGCCGGCTTCCTCGTTGTTGTATTCGACGCTGCCGCCCGGCTGCAGGATCTCGTAGGGGCTCATGGTCGCGTCGCCGACGAACACCAGCTTGTAGTCCTTGTTGTACTTGCGAATGATGTCCCAGGTCGCGAACTTCTCGGAGAAGCGGCGCCGGTTGTTCTTCCACATGAAGTCGTAGACGCAGTTGTGGAAGTAATAGAACTCGAGGTGCTTGAACTCGGTCTTGACCGCCGAGAACAGCTCTTCGACGCGCTGGATGTGCTCGTCCATCGTGCCGCCCACGTCCATCAGCAGCAGCACCTTGACGTTGTTGTGGCGCTCGGGCCGCATCTTGATGTCGAGGTAGCCGGCATTGGCCGCGGTCGAGCGGATCGTGTCGTCGAGATCCAGCTCGTCCTCGTGGCCCTCGCGCGCGAACTTGCGCAGCCGCCTGAGCGCGATCTTGATGTTGCGCGTGCCGAGCTCCTGGCTGTCGTCGTAGTCCTTGTAGGCGCGCTGGTCCCACACCTTGACTGCGCTCTTGTTCTTGCCCGCGCCGCCGATGCGGATGCCTTGCGGGTTGTAGCCGCCGTGACCGAAGGGCGAGGTGCCGCCCGTGCCGATCCACTTGCTGCCGCCTTCGTGGCGCTCCTTCTGCTCCTCGAAGCGCTTCTTGAGCGTTTCCATGAGCTCGTCCCAGCCCATCTTCTCGATCTTGGCTTTCTCCTCCGCCGTGAACTCGCGCTCCAGCGTCTTGCGCAGCCAGTCGAGCGGCACTTCCTTGGTGAAGTCGGTCACCAGGTCGACGCCCTTGAAGTAGGCGGCGAAGGCGCGGTCGAACTTGTCGTAGTGCTTCTCGTCCTTCACCAGCGCGGTGCGCGAGAGGTAATAGAAGTCGTCGAGGCCGAAGGCATCGTCGGAGTTCGGGCCGACCACGTCGGCCTGCAGCGCTTCGAGCAGCGTCAGGTACTCCTTGACCGATACCGGCAGCTTGGCCGAGCGCAGGGTGTAGAAGAAGTCGATCAGCATGGCGCATCACTCCTTGGGTTCGGGACGCGGCTTGTCCAGCAGATAAAGCAGCTGCGCCCGCACTTCGGGCCACTCGCCCGATCGCAGGCTGTACATCACCGTATCGCGGATCGTGCCGTCGCGGCGTAGGGCATGGCCGCGGATCACGCCGTCCTTCCTGGCGCCGAGGCGTTCGATGGCGCGCTGCGACGCGTGATTGAAATTGTCAGTGCGCCAGCCGACCACGTGGCAGCCGAGGGCTTCGAAGGCGTGCGTCATCATCAGCAGCTTGCAGGTGGTGTTGACGTGCGTGCGCTGGCAGCGCGCGGCGTACCAGGTGTAGCCGATCTCGACGCGCTTCACCGCGGGCAGGATGTCGTGAAAGCTGGTGGAGCCGAGCACGGTGCCGCTGGATTCGTCGGTCACCGCGAAGGCGAAGCGATTGCCGGCCTCCCGCATCTGCAGCGCGGCCTCGATGTAGCTGCGCGTGTCCTGCGGCTCGGGGACCGAGGTCACGCGGATCTTCCACAGCTCGCCATCGGCCGCGGCTGCACGCAGGCCTTCTTCGTGGTCCAGCGCGAGCGGCACCAGCGCGATGCCGCGCGAGCGGAGCGTGACGGGCTCTACAAAAGCCATGGTCAGTGCCTCGTGGGGCCGTACTTGCGGGTGTACCAGGCGCGCGCGAGCTGAACGCCGCCACCGCCGCCGAGGCCGATCAGGAGGATGCCGAAGATCACGCTGTTGCTGTAGCCGCCGGCACCGAAGGCGTCGAAGCCCAGCAGGAGGCCGAGCCAGCGGCCCAGGAGCGCGCCCACCACGAACAGCACTGCCTGTGCCAGGCCAAGCAGGAGCAACTGGCGAGTGGGATGCCGGCCGCCTTCGCTCATCGGTTGTGGCGCTGCATGAAGACGAGCTTCTCGAACAGCGTCACGTCCTGTTCGTTCTTGAGCAGCGCGCCGACCAGCGGCGGCACCGCGACCTTGTCGTCCTTGCTCTGCAGCGCCTCGAGCGGAATGTCCTCGGCCACCAGCAGCTTGAGCCAGTCGAGCAGTTCGGAGGTCGAAGGCTTCTTCTTCAGGCCCGGCAGGTTGCGCACGTCGTAGAAGGTCTTCATGGCCGAGGCCAGCAGTTGCTGCTTGAGATCGGGGAAGTGCACTGCGACGATGCTCTTCATCGTGTCCGCATCGGGGAACTTGATGTAGTGGAAGAAGCAGCGGCGCAGGAACGCGTCGGGCAGCTCCTTCTCGTTGTTGGATGTGATGAAGACCACCGGCCGGTGCTTGGCGCGGATCAGCTCGCGCGTCTCGTAGCAGTAGAACTCCATGCGGTCGATCTCGCGCAGCAGGTCGTTCGGGAATTCGATGTCGGCCTTGTCGATCTCGTCGATCAGCAGCGCCACCGGCTCGTCGGCGGTGAAGGCCTGCCACAGCACGCCCTTGACGATGTAGTTGTGGATGTCCTTCACGCGTTCGTCGCCCAGCTGCGAATCGCGCAGCCGGCTCACCGCGTCGTATTCGTAAAGGCCCTGCTGGGCCTTGGTGGTCGACTTGATGTGCCACTGGAGCAGCGGCAGGTCGAGCGCCTGCGCCACTTCTTCCGCGAGCATCGTCTTGCCGGTGCCGGGTTCGCCCTTGACGAGCAGCGGGCGCTTGAGCGTGATGGCGGCGTTGACCGCGAGCATCAGATCCTGTGTGGCGACGTAGTTGTCGGAACCCTTGAATTTCATGAGTGGCGTGGAGCAGGGTGGATGAAAGGACACATCATTCATCTGCGTTGCGCAGCGCCCGAGGCTTCACGCTCAGGGCTGTGAAGGCCCCCGCATATAATCAAAAGTTGATCTGAAATCTGTATCTCCACGAGATTGTGCGCGCAAAATGAACAAGTTGTTGACCACGATGTTTGCCCTTGCTGTCGCTTGCGTGACGGTCTCGGCCCAGGCCCAGAAGATCACCGGCAATGCCGAAAACGGCTCGAAGAAGGTCGCGATGTGCGTGGGCTGCCACGGCATCATCGGCTACCAGGCCAGCTTCCCTGAAATCCACAAGGTCCCGATGATCGCGGGCCAGAGCGCCACCTACATCGCCTCGGCGCTCACCGCGTACAAGGGCGGCGACCGCAAACACCCGACCATGCGCGCCATCGCCGACACGCTGAGCGAGCAGGACATTGCCGACCTCTCCGCCTACTACAGCCAACTCGGCGTGCAGGAAGGCGACGCTCCCCCGGCCACCGCCGCCAAGCAGCCGAGCGAGCGCGTGCAGGCCCTGATCTCGCGCGACAAGGACAACGCCTGCACCAAGTGCCACGGCGTTAACTTCAACACGCCGAACGACGGTACGGTCGCCAAGCTCGCGGGCCAGCATGCCGACTACCTCTACGTGGCGCTCAAGTCGTACAAGACCGACAAGAACCAGCAGATCGGCCGCTCCAACGGCGTGATGAGCGGCCAGGCCAAGAAGTTCAGCAATGCCGAGCTCAAGGAACTGGCCAGCTACATCAGTTCGCTGCCCGGCGAATTGAAGACGGTGCCGGAGTCGCGCATCCACCGCGCCAAATAACCGGCGAAAGGCGAAGCCTCACAGGTACAAAGCCCGCTTTCAGCGGGCTTTGTTTTGTCCTTTCAAATATCGAAGAAGACGGTCTCTTGCGGGCCCTGCATGTGGATGTCGAAGCGATAGGTCACGGCCCCGCCCGTCTCGCTGCGCTCGGCGACGAGCGTCTTCCTGCGCTCTACCGGCACGCTCGCAAGCACCTTGTCCCCGGCATTGGCCTTGGCTTCATCGCTGAAGTAGATGCGCGTGAACGCATGCAGCAGCATGCCGCGCATCAGCACGATCACATTGATGTGCGGCGCTTCGCCCGCCGTCTCAGCGCCGGGCTTGACGGTGTGGAAGACGAAGCGGTTCTGCGCATCGGTGCCGGTGCCCGCGCGCCCGAAGGCACGGAAGCCGATGGCCTGCGCGTCCTCCACCGACTGGGGATAGGCACCGTTGCCGTCGACCTGGCTGATCTCGACCAGCGCGTCGTTGATCGGCTTGCCGTCGCCGTCGATCACGCGGCCCTCGATCCGGATGCGCTCGCCGCGCGCGCCGTCGAGCGCGAGCACTGCGTCGAAGGGCTGATCGAAGTCGTAGCCGTACTGGGTGGCCGTGAGGCCGTAGGCGAAGTAGGGGCCGACCGTCTGCGAAGGGGTCTGGCCGAAATTGGTTTCGAGTGCGCTCATCATGCGGGTGGCTCCTGGCTCAGCGATGTTCAAAGGGCGTTTCGTCGGCGCCGCGCAGCACGATGTCGAACACGTAGCCGAGCGCGTAGCCTTCTTCCGTGACGTCGAGGCTGAAGTCCGAGACCAGCCGGTTGCGCACCTTCTCCGGCGTGCCGGTGATCATCGGGTCGTACTGCATCAGCGGATCGCCGGGGAAGTACATCTGCGTCACCAGGCGGCTCGCGAAGTGCTCGCCGAACAGCGACAGGTGGATGTGCTGCGGCCGCCATGCATTGGGATGGTTGCCCCACGGATAGGCGCCCGGCTTGATGGTGAGGAAGCGGTAGCGGCCCTCGCTGTCGGTCAGGCAGCGGCCGGCGCCGAGAAAGTTCGGGTCCAGCGGCGCGTCGTGCTGGTCGACCTTGTGCACGTAGCGGCCGGCCGCGTTGGCCTGCCACAGCTCGACCAGTGTGTTGCGTACCGGTCGCCGGCGCTCGTCGAGCACCTGGCCGGTGAGGATCATGCGTTCGCCCAGCGGCTCGCCGTTCCTGCGTGCGTTGCGCGTGAGGTCGTGGTCGAGCTCGCCGATGCTGCTGTGGCCGTACACCGGCTGCCGCAGTTCGCCGAGCGAGGCTTTCAGCGGAATCAGCGGCTGCAGCGGCCCGCGCTTGGCTGTCGACTTGTAGCCGGAATAAACGTAGGAGGGATGGCTGGGCCAGTCGCGCGGCGTGAGTGTGGTCATGGGCTTATCTCCGGGATCGAGGGGATGAATGAACTCTATTCATGCGCATTGCTGATGTAAATTGACGTCTCGGCGATTTTTCATAACCAACAGTAATTCAATGGCGGCCAGCTCCGAAGCTTTCGTCCGCGGCGTCCAGCTGCGGCACCTGCGCTGCCTGGTGGCGGTGGCGCAGGAGCGCCACTTGGCGCGGGCGGCCGAGCGCCTGGCCTTGAGCCAACCGGCGGTTTCGAAGACCCTGGCCGAGCTCGAAACCCTGGCCGGCGCCCGGCTGGTCGAGCGCGGCAGCGCCGGCCGGCGCGGCATCCAGGGCTTCACCGTGGCCGGGGAGCAATTGCTGGCGCATGCGCTGCGCGTGCTGGAAGCGCTCGATGCCAGCGCCGAAGCGGTGATGCCGGCCTCGGGCACGCGCCCGCAGCGCCTGCGCATCGGCGCGCTGCCGAGCGTCGCGCCGTCCTTGCTGCCCGCGGCGCTGGCGGCGCTGCGCGAGCGGCTGCCCACGCTGCTGGTGCAGGTGCAGACCGGCGCCAACGGCCCGCTGCTCGATGCCCTGCGCGCCGGAGACCTCGACCTGGTGGCCGGCCGCATGAGCGACCCGCAGCTGATGGCCGGGCTCACCTTCGAGCTGCTCTACACCGAGCCGCTGGCGCTGGTGGCACGGCCCGGCCATCCGCTGGCAAGCGGCGCGCCCTCGGTGCAGGAGGTGCTGCGCCATCCGCTCGTGGTCTACGGCGAAGGCACCATCCCGCGCCACCACACCGAGAGCTTTCTCTCCGGCCTGGGCCTGCGCCTGCCCGCGCATGTGACGCAGACGCTGGATCTCTCGGTGGCGCGCGCGCTGCTGATCCGTTCCGACGCCGTCTGGTTCACGCCCATCGGCGCCGCGCGTGACGATCTGGCAAGCGGGCAGCTCGTGCAGTTGCCGATCGATACCGCCGGCACCGACGAGCCCGTGGGTCTGCTGCTGCGCAGCGACGCCGAGCCTTCGGCCGCGCGGCAACTGCTGGTCGCGCTGCTGCGCGAGAGCGGCAAGACGCAGCCGACTCAGTCGCGCGTGGCGCGCCGCTGAACGCAGGCCACGTAGGCCTCGCCGTCGGGCGGCCGGCCGGCGCGCTGGCTCTCCCACATCATCCGGCCCAGACATTCCATCGCCTCGTGGTGCGCATCGAGCAGCGAGTCGCGGCGCGCGGCCAGCAGCTCGACCGCCTGGCGGATGCCGCGCGGCTGGTCGATCGAGCACTGCTCGCTGATCGACAGATGCATCGAGAGATGGAGAAAAGGGTTCTCGCGCCCGTCCTTGCCGTCGTAGACCCGTGCCACCGCGGCATCGGCATCGGCCAGGTCGGCGTGGTACTCGGGGTGTTCGTCGATCCAGCGGCTGGCGATGATCTCCAGCGCTTCCATCGGCAGGCCTTGGCGGCTCTTGGCGAAGACGTCGCAGAAGAAACGACGCACTTCCTCTGGAGAGGGATTGAACATGCGTCGAGGTTAGCAGCAAGAGGACTTGCCAGTGGCGCAAGGGCCCGAAGTGGCGCAGCATCGGGCTCCGATGGACACGACTTGTCTTTGCCCGGCGTGCGGTTGCGTCAGCGACTCGGATTTCGCCTTCTGTCCGCGCTGCGGCGCGGCGCGCCGTCCGGCGCCGAACAACTCTGACCAAGAGGGCGACAGGCGCCAGGTCACCGTGCTGTTCGCCGATCTGACGGGCTTCACCTCGCTGGCCGAAGGGCTCGATCCCGAAACGCTGCGCAGCTTCCAGAACGCGCTGTTCGCGACCATGGCGCAGGCCATCGCGCACTACGACGGCTTCGTCGAGAAGTTCGTCGGCGATGCCGTGATGGCCGTGTTCGGCGCGCCGCGTGCGCACGAGGACGACCCGTTGCGCGCCGTCGAGGCCGCGCAGGAAATGATGCAGCGCGTGGACCGCCTGAGCCGGCAGTGGGCGGCGCGCCTCGGGCGGCCGGTGACGCTGCACATCGGTGTCCACACCGGCGCGGTGGTGGCCGGCAGCCTGGGGCACGGCGCCGGCAGCGCCTACGCGGTCACCGGCGATACGGTGAACACCGCCTCGCGGCTGCTCGCGGCCGCCGAGCCGGGCACGGTGCTGGTGTCGGAGGCGACGCATGCCATGGTGCGGCACCGCTTCGCCTTCGAGCCCGCCGTCGAGCTGGCGCTGCGCGGCAAGGCGCAGCCGATGCGGGTTCATCGCCTGGCCGGCGTGCGCACCGACATCGCCTCCGCGCGCGGCCTCGCTGAACTCGGGCTGGCCGCGCCGCTGGTCGGGCGCGACGCGGCGATCGAGTCCCTGCTGGCCGCGTTCGACCGCATGCAGCGAGGCCAGGCCCAGCTCGTCAGCGTGATCGGGGAGGCCGGCGCGGGCAAGTCGCGTCTTCTCGCCGAGTTGTTCGCTCGGCTCGAAAGCGACGGCCGGTTCGCTGCGACGGTCGTGCGCAGCACGACCTGCTCTTCGCTCGGCGAGCCGACCTACGGCACCTTCGGCGCGCTGTTCCGCGAGGCCTACCGCGTCGAGGAGGCCGACACGCTGGAGGCGGCCCGGCGCAAGCTGCAGCAGGGCCTGCAGGCCCTGGGCGCCGATGCGGACGAGGCCGATGCCGTGGCGCAGGTGCTGAACTACCTGCTCGGGATCGAGGAGGCCCGGCCCCGCGACATCGAACCCGAGCAGCTGCAGCGCCAGATCACGCTGGCGGCGCGCGCGCTGCTCGAGCGGCGGCTGGCGCGGCAGCCGGTCATGGTCGTCATCGACGACCTGCAATGGGCCGATGCGGCCTCCGTCGACCTGCTGCGCGAGGTCGTCGACCAGCTGGCGGACCGGCCCCTGATGCTGCTGGTGTCGCAACGCCCCGACGCGCGCGAGCTGCACACCCTGTGCGCCGAGCACTCGATGATCGAGCTGGGTCCGCTCGGCGACGAGGACGCCCGCTCGCTGGTGAGCCACCTGCTGGGCGCTCCTGCGGCCGACGACGGTCTCGCCCCGATGCGCGATTTCGTCGCGGCCCGCGCCGGCGGCAACCCGCTGTTCGTCGAGGAGGTCGTGCGCAGCCTGGCCGGCCGCGGCCTGCTGGTACGCAAGCAAGGGCACTGGGTGTGCGCGGCGGATTGCGACGCGCCGAATGTTCCGCCCACGCTGTATGGCCTGCTGCTGTCGCGCATCGACCGGCTGGCCGCCGAGGACCGCAAGGCGCTGCAGGAAGCGGCGGTGCTGGGCGCCGAGTTCGACCGCGCGCTGCTGCAGCGCATCGCGAGCGAGCCGGGCTCGACCGAGGCGGCGCTCCGGCGGCTGGCCGGGGCCGACCTGATCCGCGCCGACGACGCTGGCGGACAACGCTGGCGCTTCATGCATGCATTGCTGCACGAGGTCGCCTATCAGAACCTGCTGCTGGCACGCCGCACCGAACTGCACCTGCGTGCGGGCCGCGCGCTGGAAGCGGAGCTCGGCGCGGATGCGCACGCCCCGGCCGATGGCGAAGGCCGCGGCCCGCGCCGCCTGGCCGAGCTGGAGGCGCTGGGCCATCACTGGAGCCTGTCGCCGGACAAGGCGCGGGGCGCGCACTACCTGCTGGCCGCCGGCGACTGGGCGCGCGCGGTCTACGCGAACGACGACGCGATCCGCCACTACGAGCGCGCGCTGCGCACTTTGGCCGAGGCATCGGTGGACGCGGCTGCCGCAGCAGCCGAGGTCGAGGCGGCGGAGCTCGACGCGCGCGAGCGGCTCGCTGACCTGTTCGGGTTGCAGGGCCGGCGCGCCGAGGCGCTGGCGCACTACGAGCTCGTGCAGCGGGCGGTCGAAGGGCAACGCGATCCGGTGCGGGCCGCGCGCCTGCTGCGCAAGATCGGCGGCCTGCACTGGGAGGCCGGCGAGCGCGAGCGCGCGGGCGCCTGCTTCAACGCCGGCCTGGCTCGCCTCGGCGAAGACGGCGATGCGATCGAACGCGCCCATCTGTTCCAGGAGATGGGCCGGCTCGCCTTCCGTGCCGGCGACAACACCACCGCCCTGGCGCTGGCGCAGCGCGCGCTGGCCGAGGTGCCCGCCGATGCCGCCGGGCGCACGCGCGAAGCCACCGTCGTGCGCGCCGAGGCCTTTAACACGCTCGGCATCGCGCTGGCGCGCCTGGGCCGGCCGTCCGAGGCGGTGGCGCAGATCGAAAGCAGCGTCGCCCAGGCCGAAGCCAGCAACCTGCTGCAGGCGGCCTGCCGCGGCTACACCAACCTGGGCGTGCTGTACGCGTCGCTCGATCCGCAGCGCAGCATCGAGACCTGCCTGCGTGGGCTCGAAACCGCCAAGAAGGTCGGCGACCTGGGCTTCCAGTCGCGGCTGTATGCCAACCTGGCGGTGGCGTACTGCGCGCTGACCAACCGGTGCGAGGCCGAGGGCATCGCCGCGGCGCACGCTGCAGCGAACCTGGACCGCCGGCTCGGCCTGCTCGATCACCTCGCGGTGCCGCTGATCGTGCTGGCCCAGATCCACCAATGCCATGGCGATCATGCGCGCGCCTTCGCGTGGTACCGGGAAGCGTTGCAATTGGCCGAGCAGGCCGACGAGCCTCAACTGCTCTTTCCCTGCTACGATGGTTTGGCAACGCTGTATCTCGACACCGGGCGCCCGGCTGAAGCCGAGACCTATCTCGCGAAGGCGCAGGCGATTTGTGAACGCGCCGGCCTCGAGCCCGACGCCCTGATGGTGCTTCCGTTCCTTTGTTGAACTTGCCGGAAGGAGCCTCGATATGACACTCGCGACGAGTCAACCTGTCATGCCGGGCGAACCCGCCCCCGATTTCGCGCTGCCGGCCGTGGCCGGGCCCGAAACCGTTTCGCTCGCCGACTACCGCGGGCGCAGCCCCTTGTTCCTCTCGCTGATGCTTGGCCTGTGGTGCCCCTTCTGCCGGCGAGCGCTGGTCCAGCTCGGCACCCTCGAGGGCAAGCTCAAGGCGCTGGGCGTCGAGAGCCTGGCCGTGGTGGCGACGGAGCCGGAGAACGCGCGGCTGTACTTCAAGTTCAGGCCGACGCGGCTGCGGATGGCGTCCGACCCCGAGCTGACGACGCACCGCGCGTTCAGGGTGCCGAAGCCCGAGCCGACGCCGGCGATGATGCAGGAGATGGAGACCACCCGGATCAACCCCACCGGCGAACTCCCGGAGCCGCTGCCGATCCCCGAGGCCGGCAAGGTGCTGCAGGAGATGGACGGCTACGTCTACACGCCGGCCGACCTGGCCGACATCGACCGGCAATGGCCGCAGCTGAAGGCGATGTTCATGATCGATCGCGACGGCATCGTGCGCTGGATGGACATCGAATGCGCCGCCGAGGGCATGGCCGGCATCGGCAAGCTTCCGTCCGAAGAGGTGATCCTCAACGCGGCGCGCGCCTGTGCGGCCTGAGGGCGCCCGGCTTACGCCGGTGATGCCTTGATGCCGCGAACGCTGAAGCACTCGACGGGGCGCTGGAATCCCTTGAGGCTGAGCGCCAGCGGCGGCTCCACGTCGAGCAAGGGTTCCAGCTGGGCGTAGACGCGCCGTGAGATGAGGATCTGATCGCCCGCGGCCTCGCCGCACAGCCGCGCCGCCAGGTTGGTCACGGTGCCGATCGCGCCATAGTCCCAGCGCCCTTCGAATCCGATGGCGCCGATGGTGGCGAAACCCTGCGCGATGCCGATGCCCAGGCCCAGCGAATAGCCGCGCCTGCGCCATGCATCGGCGATCGACCCGACACGTTCGCGGATCGCAATCGACATCCGCACGGCGCGCTCGGCGGCGTCGGCGACCGGCACCGGATCGTTGAAGAAGATCATCATGCCGTCGCCGGTGAAGTGCTCGAGGGTTCCCTCGTGCGCCAGGATCAGCTCGCCGGTGGCCGCGTGGTACTGGCGCAGCACGCCCATCACTTCCTCGGGCTCGGCAATCTCCGCGAAGGCGGTGAAGCCGCGCAGGTCGAGAAAGACCACGGTGATCTCGCGCCGATGGCTCTGCAGCGGGTCTTCGGCGCCGCCGCTGACGATCAGCTCCGCGAGCTGCGGCGAGAAGAAGCGCCGCAGCCGGCCGATGCGCTCGAGCTCGGCGACCTGGGTGGCGACGCGCTGCTCGAGCGACGCGTTCCACTCCTTCATCTGCGCTGCCAGCGCTTCCACCTGGTCATGCAGGCGCTTGATCCGCAGCATCGAGCGCACGCGCGCAGCGAGCGCGGCATGGTCCACGGGTTTGGTGAGGTACTCGTCGCCGCCCGCCTCGAGGCCGGCCACGACGTCCTTCAGGTCGGCCATCGCGGTCACCATGATGATGGGCGTGAAGGGGAAATCAGGGTCGGCCCGAAGGCGCCGGCAAACCTCGATGCCGCCGAGCTTGGGCATCATCAGGTCGAGCAAGATCAGGTCCGGCAGGAACTGCCGTGCAGCGGACAGACCTTCTTCGCCGTCGGCCGCAGAGACCACCTCGTAGCCCTCGCTGGCCAGCCGGACCTGCAGAATCTTGACGTTGGTCGCGTTGTCGTCGACGATGAGGATGCGCGGGGGGGTTCTCACCGTCAATTCTCCCGATCGAAAAACTGTACTGGCTTCGCAGCGGTTCTACAAGGCGGTGAGGTGCGTAAGGAGCGGTTCTTAAACGCTTCTTTTTGTACTGACGGAGCCCTGGCAAATCAAACTCGAGCGGCTTGTCACGCAGGTCTTGAATCGGTCACCCGTCGGCCGGCTGGTGCTGTGGGTGGCGCGCGTTCGCGCCTCGGTCCACACCAAGCTCCTGCTGGCCTTTCTGGTCATCACGCTGCTGTTCATCGCGATGGCAATCGCGAACCTGTTGATCCTCGTGAACACGACCGAGCAAAGTCGGATGCTCGATCAGGCGCACGAGCGGGTCGGCTGGTCGCAGCAGAGCCAGCACGCCCTAGCCAGGCAGATGCACTTCACGGCACTGGCGCTGCTTTCGAAGGACGAGGCTGCCATCAGACGGATTCTGCGCGAGAACAACCGCTTCAATGAGACGCTGGCCAAGCTGGACATCGCCGGCGCCGGCGGCGAGAAGGGCTTGATCGATCAGATCCGTTCCTTGCAGGACGAGGCCATGAGCGTGATCGCCGACATCGCCAATGCGATCCGCGATGGCAAGCTCGACGACATCACGGGCGAGCTGCTCCGGCGCGAGGAGCGCCTGGATGCCGAGATCGCCTCGCGCATGGGCCGGCTCGTGGATGCGGAGCAGAGCCGCATGGCCCAACTGCGCGACAACGTGGAGGCCGCCAACCGCCGATCGCTGATCCTGACCTCGGTCTTCGCCGTCAGCGCCGTGCTGCTCGCCTGGCTTTGCGGTTTCGTGATCTCATGGTCCTTCATCCTGCCGGTGCGCGAGGCGGAAACTTTCCTGGGCGATGTCGCGGCAGGAAACTTCGAGCGCAAAATCTCGGTGCCCAATCGTGACGAATTCGGTGCGCTCGCCGACCGGATGAACCACATGAGCCAGCAACTTCATCGTCTCGACGAATCACAGCGGCAGGCCGCCGCCGAGCTCGTGGACCTCAACGAGCAGCTGGCGCGCGCGAGCAAGGCCAAGTCCGAGTTCCTGGCCAACATGAGCCACGAGCTGCGCACGCCGATGAACGCGATTCTCGGATTCAGCGAGATGATGATCGACGGAATCTACGGCGACATACCCGCCGAGCTGAAGGAGCCGCTCGCGGACATCCAGGTGAACGGCCGTAACCTGCTTCGCCTGATCAACGATGTGCTCGATCTGTCCAAGATCGAGGCCGGGCGCATGGAGCTGGCGCTCGACGAGTATTCCGTCAGCGATGTCGTCAACACCGTGCGCACGTCCCTGCGTTCGATTGCTGCCGAGAAGGGCCTTGAATTCACCGCCCATGTTCCGCAGGATCTGCCGGTTGCCTATGGCGACAGTGGCCGGCTCGCCCAGTGCCTGACCAACCTGGCCGGCAATGCATTGAAATTCACGCGGCAGGGCCGGGTCGACATCGCGGTCGAGCTGGTGGACGGCGAGCTCATCTACCGCGTCTCCGACACCGGCATCGGCATCGCCCAGGAGGAACTCGATCACATCTTCACCGAGTTCCGCCAGATCGACACGACCATCACGCGCGAATTCGGCGGCACGGGCCTCGGCCTCAGCATCTCGAAGAAGTTCGTGGAACGGCTGGGCGGCCGCATCTGGGTCGAGAGCGAGCTGGGCAAGGGCTCCACGTTCATGTTCTCCGTGCCGTTGCGCGCGGGCGAAGGAAGCCGGGTTGTCCAATGAGCGATCGCACCATCCTGTATGTCGAGGACAACGAGTACAACCGCAAGATCGTGCGGCAGCTGCTCAAGCGTTCGTCCTGCCGCCTGATCGAAGCGGGGGATGGAGAGACCGGCGTCGCGCTCGCGCAGCAGGACTTGCCCGATCTCATCCTGATGGACGTGCAGCTGCCCAAGATGTCCGGGCTCGACGCCACGAAGCGATTGACGACCGACGCCCGCACGCGCCACATCCCGATCATCGTGATCACCTCGTATGCGCTGAGCGGCGACCGCGAGAAGGCGATGCAGGCCGGCGCGTCCAGCTATCTCGCCAAGCCCTACAGTCCGAGCGAGCTGCTTGCCATGGTCAAGCAGTTTCTTCCGGACCTCTGACTGCAAGCCGAAAAGGAGGTGCCATGCCGAAGACAGTTCGAAGCGCCGCGTGCGCGGCGATCGCAGGGCTGCTGACGATGAGCCTCGGCGCGCCCACCGCGCACGCCGAGGAGGATCAGGCTCAGCAGTTCACGCCGGAGTTCCGGCAGGTTCACAAGAGCATCGATCCGAAGCACACGCCAAAGATCACCGCACCGGACAGCGTACGCCGAGGGGCTTGGTTCAACGTGACGGTCAGCGTCGGAGCGGGATCGCTGCATCCCTCCCTCTCGGAGCACTTCGTACGCTACGTCGCGCTGTACAAGGACACGGTGGAAATCGCACGCGCCTACCTGCATCCGGTGTATTCGTCGCCGACGGTGACCTTCACGGTGGCGCTCGATGAAGGAGGTTCGCTCACGGCGATTGCCGAACCGACGCATTCCGCCGCCTGGGAGGCGTCGAAAAAGATCACCGTGACTCCTTGAGGCGGAGCGCCCCCGTTGCTGCCGTGCTGCTGCCTCAGCGTGCCTTCATCTCGACCGTGAGCTGCGCAGGCTGCTGCTCGCCGACAGTGACGCTCGCGGGCACCGTGCCCAGCCGTTCGTGCCAGATCTGGAGCTTGTATTCGCCCGGCGGCAGATTGTCGAAGGCAAAGCGCCCGTCGGCGCCGGTGACCGCGTAGAAGGCGTGTGCCGCAACCACCACCCATGCGGTCATCCACGAATGAAGGTCGCATTCGATGCGCACGATTTCCGGCTTGGCGAACGTGATCGGAATCGTCCGGCCCATCGGCTGCGTCCGATTGAAGGACACGTTGTGCTTCGGGGTCGCATGAATGTTGTGGAGCAGGCGATCGCTGTTCAGAAAATCCACCGTTCCGCCGGCAGGGATGACAACGACCCTCGGCACGAACGAGCATCCCTTCTGATCGAGTTCCACCTTCTCGGTTCGCGCCGGCACTGCTGCACCGGGCGGCGGATTCTCGATCCATACGACCGCATTGCGGATCTCGCGATTGGCAGACACCTGCAGGTCGTCAGCGAGCTTTTCGTTGCCGCAGAGATACTGGTCGATCGTGACCGGCACTGTTTGCCGCGCCGGAGGGGCATCGGCGAAGACGACTTTGCCCTTCACCTCGCCCGCGAGGCAGTGCGCAGTCAGTCCGCAAGACAGGAGCAGCAGCGCCAAGACCCTCGGGAACCGAGTTCCATGCAATGGAAAGTCTTTCATGTGTAGCCTGCCTTGGCGTTCCAGGCGATATATTGCACCCTTCGCGTGAAGCATGGAAGCCTGAGCATCTTCGCGAAGTCCAGAAGCCGATGCTCATATGGATGTCGCCCTGATCAGATGGACCGCCTGGAAAACATTGAGACATTCGTCCGCGTCGCGCAGACCCAGAGCTTCGCCGAGGCCGCCAGGCAGATGCGCGTCGCCAAGTCGGTGGTCACCAGCCGCGTGAAACAGCTCGAAGACCATGTCGGCGCGCCGCTCTTCCATCGCAGCACGCGGGTCGTGCGGCTCAGCGACGTCGGGCAGGCCTTCCTGCGCGACTGCACCGAGCTGGTCGGGCGGGCCAACGACATCATGGACCAGATGCGCGGCGCGCGGGCCGGGCCGACCGGCACGCTGCGCGTCCACGCGCTCACTGGCTTCGTGCTCGGCCACTTCGCATCGCTGCTGCGGGCCTTCCAGGTCAGCTATCCCGACATCCGTCTCGAACTGATCGTGAGCGACGCGGTGGTGGACCCGGTCAAGACCGGCGTCGATTGCGCGCTGCAGATCTTTCCGGCCGCCTCGACCGAGTTGGTCTCGCGCCCGCTCTTCCCGGTGCGCCGCGTGTTCTGCGCCACGCCCGAGTACCTCCGCACACACGGCGCGCCGCAGAGTCCGCGCGACCTGCACAAGCACACGCTCGGCCTCTACTCCGGCTACCCGACCCGCGACCGCTGGACCTTCCATCACGAAGGCGAGCAGGTGACGATCTACATGAGCGCCGCGCTCCTGACCAACAGCGTGCACCTGCTGCGCGAATACGCGCTCGAGCATGCGGGCATCGTCTGCCTGCCGACGCTGGTGGCGGGCGATGCGATCCTGCGCGGCGAGCTGCAGGTGGTGCTGCCCGACCACCAGCTGTCGTCGTTCTCGCTCAGCGCGGTCTATGCGGGCACCTCGCGCAATGCCTTCAAGCTGCGCCTCTTCATCGAGCACATCACCGCGGCCTTTTCGCGCGTGCCGCCGTGGGATGCGGCGATGATCGAGCGCGGCTTGCTGCCGGCCGAGCTGATTGCCGACGCTTAGGAGTGAATCGCTTCGGGTGCGGAGGCGGGCGGTATGCCCTGTGCCGGCCGACGTCACCGGCCCTTCGGGCTTCCCTGCGCTGCTCGGCGGTGCCTCAACGGCCGCCCCAGGGCACACCGCCCGTCTCCGTGGGCACGCTGCTGTCTTGCTCCCTCTCCCTCCGGGAGAGGGCTGGGGTGAGGGCACCGGGCCTTCGCTGACCCCGGGGTTAACCCTGCGGATTGAGCGGATCTGCCGAACAATGCGGCCCGCATTTGGGCCCTACCCGAGGGGGCTTTCGTTTCCTAGAGTTCAGCCATCGCGGCGAGAGCGCTGCTTCGACGACCCAGGAGACAAAGCCCATGACCGCCACCGGTTACCAGACCCGCTTCGGGTCCCTCAAGCATTTCGACAAAGGCCATGTCGAGCCGATTGCCGACGACGTGCGCCACTACGCCTTCTCGAACTGTTTCGAAATCGCGAGCAAGAGCAGGCCCTACGAGAAGGTCGTGTTCGGCCAGAACCAGATCTACGTGCTCGAGACCCTGCGCGCCGAAGGCAGCTCGCCCTGGTACACCTGCGCGCACGATGAGTTCGCGCTGGTGATGGACGGCGAGCTCGAGGTTCACCTCGTCAAGCTCGACGCTTCCCAGGCGGTCGCCGACGAAGAGAAGAACGGCGCGGTACTGGTGAAGGGCGAGCCCAAGGGTCAGAAGATGGGCTGGATGAAGCTCACGCGCGGACATCAGGGCCTGCTGCCGAAGAACACCGCCTACCAGTTCCGCGCGCCCGGCGAGCCCAGCGTGATCGTGCTGCAGACCTGCAAGGGCGAACTCTCGGTCGAGAAGTGGGCCGAGATCTGCCAGACGCACTGAACCCACGGAGGAATCACGCCATGAACGCACCCGCAGAACTCGCCAAGGTCATCGCCTCGCAGCCCGACGCCACGCTCGGCTATAAGGACTTCTCGCTCGGCAGCTTCGGCTTCCGGCGCGACGAGTACTTCGTCCACATCACCTGGAAGACCAAGGACAGCCGGCCCATGAGCCACACCATGGACGCCGGCAATTACCTGCGCGCGTTGATGCGCGACGTGGCCTGGGGCTTCTTCTACGGCTGGGTCAATTTCGACGACGTGGTCGGCACCGTCAACCACTACCAGTCGGTCGACCTCTACGCCGGCAGCTACAACGGCACGATGAAGGAAGCCGGCATCGACCTGCTCGAGAACTTCCCGACCGCGCAGATCCGCGCCACCTTCGAAGCCATGCTCGACGACTGGACCAACGAGAGCTTCGACCCCTTCAGTGCGCCGCAGGAAACCGGCTCGCCCTACGGCCGCAAGAAGGGCAACAACACCGCCAAGATCACCCGCGCGCGCGAGCTCGCCAAGCGCTGCGTCGGCCTGAAGGACGACCTGCGGCTGCGCAGCGACGACACCGGCGCGCCGGTCAACCGCGCATTCGCCGACGTGCCGCAGGGCCAGCCCGAACTGCACCCGGAGCCCGGCTTCGAGAACGAGGTGCATGCCTTCAACCTCTTCGGTTTTTTGAGCCGCTCGCAGGTGACGTGGAACCCGAGCTTCACCTCGGTGGTGAAGCACAGCTTCATGTGCCCGACCACCGAGGAGCACATCCTGCCGATCATCCACGGCAACGACCGCGTCGAGTGGTTCTTCCAGATGACCGACGAGATTCACTGGGACTGCGGCGACAAGAACACCGGCAAGCCGATGGCCCGCGTGATCATGAAGGCCGGCGACATGGCCGCCATGCCCGCCTACTGCCGCCACCAGGGCTACAGCCCCAAGCGCTCGATGCTGCTGGTGTGGGAGAACGGCTCGCCGAGCCTGGTCTACGAGATCCAGAAGGGCGAGAGTCCCGAGATCCCGGTTTCGTTCTAGGCGATAACGCGCCGCTTGCGCGGCGCGTACTTCTGTGTGTTTGAGGAGACAAAGATGGCAGACCGCATCCGGTCCGGTGCCGGCGCAGCGTCGCGTCGGCGATTCATCCGGCAGGCAGGCGCAGGATCGGCAGCCGTCGCGGCGGCGACGCTGGGCCTTTCGACGCAGGAAGCCGAAGCAGCTCAGGCCTTTGACGCGAGCTACGACGTCGTGGTCTGCGGCAGCGGCTGCGGCGGACTGGCCTCGGCGCTGTTCGCGCGCTGGCAGGGCAACAGCGCGGTGATCCTCGAGAAGGCCGGCAGCATCGGCGGCACCACCGCCAAGGCCGCCTTCTGGTACTGGGTGCCGAACAACGAAGCGATGAAGAAGGCCGGCATCGCCGACCCCAAGCCCGACTTCCTGAAGTACGTGGCACGCCTGTCGAGCCCGCAGACCTACGACCCGGCGCATCCCCGCCTGGGCCTCACGCCATGGGAGTACGACATGTGCTCCGCTTTCTACGACAGCGCCTCGCCGGCGGCCGAGCTGCTGGCGGCCAAGGGCGCGCTGCCGTACCGCCACGTGGCAGACGTGCCCGACTACTTCGCCGAGCTGCCGGAAGACAAGGCGCCCAAGGGCCGCGTGCTGGTGCCGAAGGACGCGATCCCGAGCATGTCCGACGGCGGTCTGGTGGCGGTGCGCACCCTGTCGACCAAGGCACGGCAGGAGGGCGTTCCGATCCGCACCGGCATGCGCGTGACCAAGGTGCTGCAGGACAGGTCGGGCCGCGTGATCGGCGTCGAAGCGAAGGACGAGCTCGATGCCACGGTGCGCCTGCGCGCGAGGAAGGCGGTGATCTTCGCCACCGGCGGCTTCACGCACAACGCCGAGCTGCGCAAGAACTTCTTGAACGGCCCGATCTACGGCGGCTGCGCGGCGCCCAGCAACGAGGGCGACTTCGTGCAGATCGCCGGCCCGCTCGGCGCCCAGCTGCGCAACATGAACTACGCCTGGACCTGCCCGATCCCGCTGGAGAAGGCGATCGCCAAGGATGGCTCGATCTCGGGCATGTTCTCGGTGGCCGGCGACTCGATGCTCTTCGTCAACAAGTACGGACAGCGCAACGTCAACGAGAAGCTGCAGTACAACGAGCTGGCCCAGACCTTCTTCGAGTGGGACGGCGCCAAGGCCGAGTACCCGAACCTGGTGCGCATTGCGGTCTGGGACCAGCGCTCGCAGCAGCATTCGGCCAGCGCCGAATACGGCCGGCTGATCGTGCCGCCCGGCACCGACGACCGCCACGTGATCAAGGGCGCGACGCTTACGGAGCTGGCGCGCGCCATCGACGAGCGCCTGGCCAAGTACGCCAGCGCCACCGGAGGTGCGAAGCTCGCGCCCGATTTCCTGCCCAACCTGCAGGCCGCCATCGCGCGCTTCAACCAGTTCGCAAAGACCGGCAAGGACCTCGATTTCCAGCGCGGCGATCGCATCGTCGAGCAGCTCTTCAACGGCGACGTGAAGACCGAGCCGGGCCGCACCAATCCGACGATGTGGCCGCTGGCCGATGCCGGGCCGTACTACGCGGCGCTGGTCGTCGCCGGCACCCTCGACACCAAGGGCGGGCCGAAGACCGACACCCATGGCCGTGTGCTCGACGGCGCCGATCGGCCGATCCCCGGCCTCTACGGCGTCGGCAACTGCGTCGCCTCGGCCTCCGGCCGCGCCTACTGGGCCGGCGGCGCGACGCTGGGGCCGATCATCGCCTTCGCCTACCGCGCCGCGAACGCCGCGCATGCCGAAGGCAGGAGCGCCGCATGAAGACCTGGCTTCTCATGTCGGGTCTGGCGCTCGCCGCGAACCTGGCCCACGCGCAATCGCCCGGCCAGCGCCTCGCGCAGACCGCGTGCACCCAGTGCCACAGCTTCGGCAAAGGCGAGCCGCACGGCGTCGGGCCCAACCTGTTCGGCCTGCTCGGAAAGCCGGCGGCATCCAACGCCGGTTTCACCTACTCGAAACAGTACCTCGACGCGATGAAAGGCAAGACCTGGGATCGCGCGCTGCTCGACAAGTGGCTCACCGACACGCAGGCCGTCGCACCCGGCAACACGATGGTCTATTTCCAGGACGACCCGAAGAAGCGCGCCGCGCTCATCGAGTACATGCAATCGCAGAAGTGAAAGAAGGAGACATACCATGGCTCTCACACGTCAAACCATGACCGACGAGCAACGCAAGTCGGTGGCACTCGAATATCTCAAGGCTTACGACAACGGCGGCGTCACTTCCACCGGCGGCTCGATCCTCGACCTGTTCGCGAGCGATGCGCAGGTCTACTTTCCGAAATGGGGCCTGGCCACCGGCAAGGACGAGATCGGCAAGCTCTTCGGCGAAGTCGGCAGCCGCGGCAAATCCATCCGCCACGACTACGCCGGCTTCAACTGGATCTTCACCGGCACCGACCTGTTCGCCTGCGAAGGCACGAGCTACGGCGAGCATGCCGACGGCCCCTGGCGCGCCGGCGTGCCCGAGTGGGGCGCGGGCCGCTGGTGCGACGTGTTCGAAGTGCGCGACTGGCTGATCCAGCGCTGCTTCATCTACCTCGATCCCGACTACGCGGGCAAGGACACCGCGCGCTATCCGTGGTTGGCCGGAAAGACGACCTGACATGAAACTCGAAGACATCCAGCAGGCCGCCGGCCTCAAGACGCCCATCCGTCACCAGCTCTTCATCGACGGCCGCTTCGTCGATGCCGAGTCGGGCGAGACGCTGGCCACGCTGAACCCGCACGACAACTCGACCATCGCGGAAGTGGCGCTGGCCGGCCGGGCCGACGTCGACCGTGCCGTTGCCGCGGCGAAGCGCGCCTTCCCGGCCTGGAGCCGGATGGCGGCGGCCGACCGCGGGCGCGTCCTGCTCAGGCTCGCGGACCTGATCGAGGCCAATGCCGAAGAGCTCGCGCGCCTCGAATCGCTGGACACCGGCCATCCGGTGCGCGACTCGCGCAAGCTCGACGTGCCGCGAACGGCAGCCTGCTTCCGCTACTTCGGCGGCATGGCCGACAAGTTTCAGGGCGAGACCATTCCGGTGGAGCAGGGCTTCCTCAACTACACGCTGCGCGAGCCGGTCGGCATCGTGGGCCAGGTGGTGCCGTGGAACTTCCCGCTCATGTTCACCAGCTGGAAGATGGCGCCCGCGCTCGCGGCCGGCAACTGCATCGTGATGAAGCCGGCCGAGATCACGCCGCTCAGTTCGCTCAAGATCGTCGAGCTCATGGCCGAGGCCGGCATGCCCGATGGCGTGGTCAACATGCTGCCCGGCCTGGGCAGCGTCGCGGGCCAGTACATCGCCGAGCATCCCGAGATCGCGAAGATCGCCTTCACCGGCAGCACCGCCACCGGCCGGCGCATCGTGCAGGCCAGTGCCGGCAACCTCAAGAAGGTGCAGCTCGAGCTCGGCGGCAAGGGCCCCAACATCGTGTTCGAGGATGCCAACCTGCAAGCCGCGGTCAACGGCAGCGCCTGGGCCATCTTCCACAACCAGGGGCAGGCCTGCATCGCGGGCTCGCGCCTGATGCTGCACGAGAAGATCGCCGACGCCTTTCTCGACCAGTTCATCCCGCTCGCCAAGTCGATCCGGCTCGGCAACCCGCTCGACGATGCCACCGAGATGGGTCCGCTCACCAGTGCGCAGCACCGCGAGCGCGTGCTGAGCTATGTCGAGGTCGCGAAGGGCGAGGGCGGCGAAGTGCTGGCCGGCGGCAGCTCGCCCGGCGGCGAACTCGCGCGCGGCTGCTACGTGGAGCCGACGGTAGTGCGCGCGAAATCGTGGCGCGACCGCGTGGCGCAGGAGGAGGTCTTCGGCCCCTTCGTCACCGTGCTCACCTTCAAGGACGAGGCCGAGGCGATGCAGATCGCCAACGGCACCGATTACGGCCTCGGCAGCGGCCTGTGGACCAGCAATCTGCAGCGCGCCCACCGGGTCGCGCGCGACCTGCATGCGGGCATGGTCTGGATCAACAGCTACAAGCGCGTGAACCCGGGCTCGCCTTTCGGCGGCGTCGGCCAGAGCGGCTACGGCCGCGAGATGGGCTTCGACGCGATGCGCGAGTACACGCAGGTCAAGAGCATCTGGGTCAACGTCGACGCGCAGATTCCTCCCCACTTCGTGCGCTGAGCACGCCAACGAGAAAGCATCGAATGATCGTTCCCTTCGCCAAGGTCCTCGCCGCCTGCGCCGTCCTGCTCGGCGCCGCTGGGCCGCTGCATGCCCAGCCCGCCTGGCCGAGCAAGCCCGTGCGCGTGGTCGTCGCGTTCCCGCCCGGTGGCATCGTCGACACAGTGGCGCGCCAGCTGCAGCCACGGCTGCAGGCGGCGCTGGGGCAGCCGGTCCTCATCGACAACCGCGGCGGCGCCGGCGGCACCGTGGGCTCTGCCGAGGTGGCCCGGGCCGCGCCTGACGGCCACACGCTGCTGATGGTGTTCGACAGCTACGCGACCTATCCGCTGGTCTACCCCAAGCTCACGTTCGACATCGCGAAGGACTTGCAGCCGGTGACGCAGATCGCGAGCAACCCGCTGGTGCTGGTGGTGAACCCGAAGGTGCCGGCCGCCGACTTCAAGAGCTTCGTCGGCCTGCTCAAGTCGCAGCCGGGGCAGTACAACTACGCGAGCGTCGGGCCCGGTTCGAGCAACCACCTGACGGCCGAGCTCTTCAAGGCCCAGACCGGCACCTTCGTCACCCACATCCCCTATCGCGGCGGCGGCCCGGCCCAGCAGGACCTGCTGGGCGGCCAGGTCGAGATGATGTTCCTCTCGGCCGTGCTGGCGCAGCCGCACGTGAAGGCCGGCAAGCTGCGTGCGCTGGCGCAGACCGGCGCACGGCGCGTTCCCGCCTATGCAGAGACGCCGACCGTGGCCGAGGGGGGCTATCGCGGCTTCGAAGTCAACTCCTGGGTCGGCCTGCTGGCGCCGGCCGGCACGCCGCGCGCCGTGATCGACCGGCTGCAGTCCGAGGTGCGCAAGATCGTGACCGATCCCGCCTTCGACCAGCGGCTGCGCGAGCAGGGCCTGACCGGCATCGCGAGCACGCCCGAGCAGTTCGCTGCCGCGCTCAAGACCGAGCAGGACAGGTGGACGCGATTGGTGCGCGAGCGCAACCTGAGCCTCGAATAGGGCACATCGCCATGCGCGCCTTCGTCCACACGAGCCAGCCGCAGCGCGTGGTCTTCGGCGCCGGAACGCTTGCCCACCTGGCGCGCGAGATCGATGCGCTCGGCGCGCG